>CAJUCT010000011.1 GCA_910585015.1 uncultured Acetatifactor sp. | reverse complement strand
AAGGCTGCTCTTTCTTTCTGCCCTGAATATGATACTTCACTTAAGAATTGTACCACAACCAATATATCCAAATCCATTTGTTTTTACGGAATGTAATCACATATAAAACCACGCGTCGGGAGTTTTGTTGAAAATCTGTGACTTGCCATGCTCCCCTAGCCGTGATAACATAAATAGAAATATGAGAGTTCATATTAAGAGGAGGAATTTCATATGACAGACTATGTTAAGGTATTCAAAGATGACAATTATGTGGGGCTATGCTTCGGGAACACGGATGAAAAACCCTTTGCCATAGGGGAAAAAATGGGTGAAATCTGTGCGGAGGCATACATGAATGGCTACAACTGGGAAGCTTTTTTCAATTATTACCTGGCCCAAAACGCACCTGACCTTTTGGACGGGCTAAACAGTGATCCGGAAGCAGATGCCTATTTCGCCAACTATAAATTGACCGAAGAAAATGAAAAAAAGGCGGAGCGGTTTGCGGAGATTATCGTTTCCTTAATAGAAAATGAGGATGAACTGTACCGAATCGTCCGTGAAAATGGCGATGAGATTGAGTGGGACTAAGGCATTGTATCATACTGTTTTTCCTTTCAATGGCGAACACCGCCGCATTGTGGCAGCCTGGCCCTGAATCAGCTTTATGCCCGCTCCAGCGGGCACTCAAAGCGTCTCATGACCCACTGGACTTATAATGCCTCACCCCAAACCGCCACAGCCCATAACAGGGCAGCAGAAACAGCAGTGCCAGCAGGGGCAGGAAGATGTAGGCCGGGTTTGTGGCCCGTCCCAGGATGTATTGCAGTGGATAATACTGGATCAGGGCATAGGGCACGATCACAGTAGCCAGCTGCAAGACCCGCTTGCCATAAATATCCAACGGATATTTGCCATACTCCCGCGCTCCGTCCGTCAGCACGTTCATAAACTCCAGCCCCTCCAGGGTAAAAAAACACAGCGCCGCATAGATCAGGAACAACCCGGAGAACACCGCCGTGCCCCCTGCCAGCATAAACAGAATGGTCCATACTTTTCCCGCCGTCCAGCGAATCTCCGCCGTGCAGAGCGCGTAGACCAGCATGAGTACAGCCTGGAGCATCCTGCCCAGCCGTGTCAGTTCGAACCGGCTGCCCAGCACCTGTAAAATCTCTCCCTGGGGCCGCACCAGTACCCGGTCAAACTCACCGCTTCTGACCAAGCCGGAAAAAGTGTCAAACCCTCTGGCCCACATCTCCGCCAGCGAAAACTCCATCAGCACGATGGCATAACAGAGCAGCACCTCGCTGTAGCTGTAACCCTTGACCTGGTGAAATCGCTGAAAAAGAAAATAGATTCCCAGAAACACATTGAAGGATACCAGAAACTGTCCTATCGCCGTGAACAGGAAAGACGTCTTGTACTGCATCATTCCCCGAACCACGATGGACACATAGTGCCTGTATAGTCTCAATTTTTGCCTCATATTAGCCTCCCTGCACTGTCACTCTTCTCTCCGCCCTCCGGCACAGACCCCGCCCCGCCGCCACCATCGCAGCCAGCCAGAATACCTGCAGGCAGACCGCTCGCAGCATCTCTTCCCTCGACATACTGCCGCTGTAGATCCGCAGAGGCACATTCTGCATGGCCGCAAAGGGCAGCAGTTCCAGGACATATTGAATTTTTTCCGGGAAAAAGGGCAGCGGAATCACGGCCCCGGCAAAAAATTCCACCGCCGAGACGCAGAAAATACGAACCCCCTCCGGGGAAATGGTATAGAAAGTTGTGATATATACCAACATGGTAAAAGCCACTATGACCAAAAGCCCCAGCAGCAGCGTCAGCAGAAACAATCCCCCGTGGGCCCAGCTGACAGGAAACCGAAGTCCATAAGGCGCAGGCAGCAGAGCCGCCACCGCCAGGATCGGCACACAGCGGAGCAGGGCCTTGGAAACGCGGTTTGCCACTGACCGGGAAAACCACATCTGGTAGATGCTGACGGGCCTGCACAGTTCATAGGCGATATTGCCGTTTCGGATAGCGTCAAAGATCTCCCCCTCCATGATCCAGGCCCCAAACACAGCCAAAAACGCCTGCTGCAGCCAGATATAAGTCACCACCGCCTCGAAGCTCATGGGAAAAGCCGCCGCATCCGCCTCATAAAATGCCCTGTACACCAGAATCTCCATAGCCCCCCAGAAAAACTGGGTCACGATCCCCGCCGCAGCAGCTGTTCGATACTGTAGTCCCATAGAAAACCGCAGCCGGAAGAACGAAATGTATTTTTTCATATATGCCCTCCTATATCTCATAGCTGCGGTACAATTCCGCCACTTCCTCGTCGATGTTCTCCCCGCCGTGCCTGATATCCTCCAGTGTGCCGTCCAACAAAATCTGACCCTTACCGATCAAAATAATCCTTTGGGTCAATGCCTCAATATCCTGCATGTCATGGGTAGTCAGGATCACGGTTGTGCCGTGGTTTTCGTTCTGTTTTTTGATAAAATCCCGTACCGCCAGCTTGGACACCGCATCCAGGCCGATGGTGGGCTCGTCCAGAAACAATATCCTGGGACTGTGCAGCAGAGAACCTGCTATCTCACAGCGCATACGCTGTCCCAGAGACAACTGCCGAGCCGGGGTGCGCAGCAGTTCTCCCAAACTTAATAATTCAGTCAATTCATCGAGATTGGACCCATAGACCTGATCCGGGATCGTATAGATATCCTTCAAGAGTTCATAGGAATCTATGACCGGAACATCCCACCACAGCTGTGAGCGCTGTCCGAATACCACGCCAATCTGACGCACATGCTCGATTCGGTTCTTCCAGGGCACCCTGCCGTCTATCAGGCAGCTGCCGCTGTCGGGTGTCAATATTCCGCTGAGAATTTTAATGGTGGAGCTTTTCCCCGCTCCGTTGGGGCCGATATAGCCCACCATCTCACCGTCCGAAATGGTAAAGCTTACATCTTTGAGGGCATGAATCTCCTCATACTCCCTGTGAAACAGGGCCCTTACTGCTTCGCGAAAGCCTGCGTTCCTCTTTGCAATCCTATACGACTTGCACACGTTTTCCATCGTAATCATCGTTGCTTCCTCCTGGTAGTTATGCTTGCACATCTTTCCAAGTAGTTCTCCACATATCTGATAAGTAGGGAATTTATCATAGCAAAGATATTCTGGCTTGTCAACTCCCTGCATGACATAAAGAAAACACACAAATATCAGAGAATACGTTCCCTAAAACATTCAAAGCTCTCTGTACGAGCAGCATATTTAAGCCATTTCCGCAGAATTTCCACATTTGTTTCCACAAAAATACGGTTACAGATGTCCTCCGGGACACTCCCCAGGTCTTCCAGCAAGTCAATAATAGCCTGACGGGTTCCCTGTTCAATTCCCTGTTCAATTCCCTGTTCAATTCCCTTTTCAATTCCCTGTTCAATTCCCTTTTCAATTCCCTTCTCCATAAAGTGTTGCGACCAATTACACATAACCTGCACTCTCCCTTCCAGTTCCTCTGTCATAATTAAATCAAACTTTTCCGCCAGTATGCGTTTTTTCTCTACCACATCTGTCCGTGAAAACAGTTCCTCCAGCATAGAAATCAACTCATTGGCGGAGTCTTCTATTTTCTCTTCATCTCTGATGTTAACAATAATTCCCTGCATCAAATCAATGCCATTTGTACTTTTCATTTTTCCAAAAACAGTCTTTCGTTCCAGATTGATCTCTTCTATGGAATCGCCATCCTCCCCTTGGGCAAAACAGATCCAGATACTCCGCACTTTTTTCAGGTCATCGTAATCACTGCCATAAAACTCTGTTTGCTTCTGAGCTGAAATCATTCTCGCCATGTAGAATAGAATCCTGTTCTGCAGATGATATCCCAGTTTGCCCGGATCCGAAGACCGCTGGGCCTCAAGGTTAATCAGGAACTTCATCTCCGTCTCTCTATTATAAGCGCAAAACCGAATGTCATAAAATATCTTCCCCTCTCCGGGAACATTATCCTCACTGTTTGACTCCGATACCCTTCCCAGATTGGTCAGTCCCGGATCGACCGGAACCGCTGCCACCTCAATATCATCACCGATACAGCTCATAATCTCCGCAACCGGCATATCCTGAAATTCCCTCATAGTATATTTCAAAATACGGGCCAGAATCTGCCTGTCTGCAAGGAGATACTTTACATTGGTGTCATAGGCGCCTTCGGCTCCCACCGCCTCAACTGCCTGTGCTAAATAAGTTTCTGTCATTTGTTCTCTCTTTCTCCGCCTGTGATAGCAGTACAAAATATTAAGCCGAGGAGAGTTCCGGAGAAAAACGCCACTCAGGATGTTTATAACCTTAATTATACGGAACTTACGCAATAAAATCAATTCCTCCGGAAAAATCTCCAAAATAAAAGAGAAAACCCAGATCCGCCATCCATGGACGCGAATCCGCCGTTTTCTCTATCCGTTGTAATATCATTGTATGTCACAAGGAATAATCTGTCAAGTGTATAATAAAAATATTAGATTCTGGAAATTGCTAATATGAAAATGACATTTAATGTATCAGACACGACTATTGAATATCTCACAGAGTTTTTTCACTAAGAGCTTTTTAAAAAAGAGCCGGGGCGCGGCGGCAATCACATAGCCGCCGCGCCCCGGGCGGGTTTTTCAGTTATTCCGTATCCTCCCTCACCCGGACGCCCTGGGTCAGCATTTCCTCCTGATACCGCTCCAGTTCGGCCCGGATAATCAGCTTCATAGAGCCCTCCTCGCTCATCTCCTTAAGCCGCTCCCCGGCCACGGACTCCTGGGCAAAGCGGTTGAAAATGTCCGTCTTACCCTGCAGCACCTCCAGCATCCTCTCGTCGATGCTGTCTTCCGAGAGCAGCCGATGTACCATGACTCTCTGCTTCTGCCCCATGCGGTAGGACCTGGAGATGGCCTGTTCCTCCGTGGATGGCTTCCACTGGAGCTCGCAGAGGATCACCATGCTGGCCGCCTGCACGTTGATGCCGGTGCCTCCGGCGATGATCTGGCTCACCAGTACGCTGCCGGGCGGACTCTCCCCAAATTCATCCAGAATCTCCTGACGTTTCGCCCCCGAGATACCGCCGCTGATAGGACCGTAACATCTGTCCCCCAGCAGCTGCGTCACCGCCTGGATGGTATGCAGGAAAAAGGAAAAAATGATGACCCGCCTGCCGTTTTCTCTGGCCGTCTCACACAGTTCCAGCAGCCTCGCCGCCTTGGAGGAATCCCTGATGTCCTCCACGTTCCAGGACACTTGGCGCACCGCCATATAGTTGCCCTCCAGCAGGGACTGGCAGTATGCCTCTTTCTCCCGGCGGTTCATGGCGCACCATTCCTGCTTTTCCTCCTTCTCCGGCAATTCCGTCAGCACATCCTCCCGGATACGGCGCAGATACACCTCCCCCGCTGCCTCCCGGAAACTGTCGGCGGTGGACAGAGCCGCCACCCTGTCCAGCTTTTTTGCCGCTTCCTGGTTCAACATGCTGATCAGGAACGTCATCTCCTCCACCTTGTTTTCCAGAGGTGTACCCGTCAGAAAAAGCACATACTCTGCCGCCTCCGCCAGACGGCCCAGGGCCCTGGTTCTCTGAGCCTGGGGATTTTTCACATAATGGGCTTCGTCCACCACCAGCAGGTCTATCCGCTCCTGGCCCAGTTCCAGCCGGGTGATGGTCTCGTGGGTGGTGATGCCCACACCACCGCTTTCCCTCCACTGGTCATATTCCAGATCCCGATCAAGCCCGTGGATTTCCAGAGCCTGCTGCCTGCTGTGATTACTCACCTCCCTGCTCCAGTTGACCATGACGCTCACCGGGCATACCACCAGAAAATGGGTTTTCCCCTGGGCTTTCAGATGCGCCATGCAGGCGATGGCCTGTATGGTCTTGCCCAGGCCCATCTCGTCCCCCAGCAGCACCCGCCGGTTCTGGATAATATATTTGACGCCGAAAAGCTGGTATTGCCGCAGCGTGGAACTCATCAGGGACAGATCCAGATCCAGCGCCTCGATGCTCTGTACATATTCCTGGGACAGGCCGCCGGAGTAGGCTTTCTGGTCCAGGCTCTCCCCGGTGACCTCCTCCAGCCGGGCAAAGAAGGGGGCAGTGTTGCGGTCAAAAGCCTGCTGCCCCAGAAGGGCCGTATCCTGCTCCAGCACCTGCCGGGTCCGGCCATAGAGTTTCTCCGCCTGACTGGCGTAACCCCGCCGCACCAGCGTATCCAGCTGATGATAGGCATCCAGCGCCTGCTGCTTCTGCTGGCTATTCTTAAAGAGCCAGACCACCGCCCCCTGCATCTGCCGAGCGCTCTGTAACTTTTCCCTCATGGAATCATGGTACTTTTCCTGGACGCTGGACGCCCGCCGCCCGCTCCGTCTCCTCCTGTAGTTCCATCAGGACGTAGAGACCTTGCAGAATAGCTGCCTGCCGGGGATTTCTATGGGCATCGCCTAACCGGACTCTGGCCTTTTTTTCCGCCTCCTGATAGTACAGCCGGGCAATCTTCATGATCTTGTCCGCCCCTGCCTCCCCGATACCGTTTATGTTTACCAGCCTCTGGCGCCCCGCGCACAGCACCTGATAGATGTTCTCCAGATGGGCGCTTTTCAGCAGGGATACCCGGATGCCCTGCTTCTGGCGGTTTAGTTCCTCCACACCGATCTTTTTCAGCAGTTCATGGACCGCTTCCTTTTTCTCCGCCCGATACTCCCGCAAGATCTGCCGCCTGTAGTCCTGGGCCACATCCGCCACATACTGGTATTGTTTGTCCGCCTGCGCTGCGGCGGAGACTGCCGCCTCCAGGCTGGCTTTATCCGGTCTTGTGTATTTTGCCATTGTTCTTTCTTCCCTCTGTAAAACAAATGAATCCAGGGTTTTCAGGGCTCCGTTCAGAACCTTCATTCCCTGAAAAGTGATTTTGCGCCCTGCCGCCAAGTTCCCACTCCCTCAAGCGGCTGTCCGTAATTACTTCGCTGCCGTCCTGAATACTTTCCTGAATCACTGCGGCTTTTCTTGATAACCCTTTTCTCTAAATTATACACCATAACTTTCCCACCGCAACATTTTTCGTTTTTTTACAAAATCAAACGGCTCATGCCAAAAGGACGGCTTACTTTTTGCCGCCTGGTTGAACATCAGGAGAGGCTCTCGCAGATCCGATAGACAATACGCCATAACAGCAGACTGAGTACTCCCAAAATCACTTTATTTATGATCCACACATCATTCGGATCTCCCACAAAGCGGATAAACAGATAAAAGTATTCTACTCCCGGCAGCTGCACCAGACTGGGGGCCATCAAGACAAGCATCCAAAGCATACCGCAAAACAGGGTTGCGATATGCTCCTGTGAAAAACACACTCCAAATAAGACGCTTATTGTTGAGAGGAAAAATGCCGGGGAAAGATATAGCAACAGCATTTCTGACACCTGCATTTCCTGCCCCAGAACCGAGACAATCAGCATAACCATCAAAGCAAAAGCGGCTGCTTCCAAAAAGACTGCCAGGAACCGATACAGTACCCATCGGAATAAAGATCGGGACTGGGCCGCAATTATGGCGAAATTATCATCGGTCCGGCTCCTTCCCCACTCACTCGCAGCGATAGAAGTAAGAATGGGAAAAGCCACTTCAAAACCTGCATGACTTAAGCGGAGTAAATCTCCGCTTAAGACAGAGAGCAGCACAAAAACTACTGCCGCGGAAAGCCAAATTAAAACCGGATTTATACCCAAAATTTTCAGTTCACTCATCAAGCGCTGCATCACTCATGCCTCCAAAACCGCCTTTTTGCCAAAAGCGGCAGCAATGACAGCAATCCGCCTCCTGTCAAGAACACCAGATTAGCCTGTATGCTCCCGGCATTTACAAGGGGGAACTTTGGATGCCGCCAAATCAGCTTTGTCAAATCCCCGGATGTAATACAGTAAAACGGCATCGGCTCCGCCGATCCTGTGGTGGACGCGTTTATGATGAACAATACAGCGGCCATTGCGTAGAACAGGCGCACGTCTATCCATCCGGGCAGACTCACGGACAGGAAACTGATAAAGACACTTACAGGCAGTACACATATTATGATTGTTTTCGCAATTGCCGGAAGAAGGCTCCCGACCGACACCTGAAACGGAGCGGCAAGACAGTATACCAGGACATTTACAGCCAGAAACAGCGACAATACTGTAACGGTATAGAAAAATCCCCCCCAGGTTTTTCCAAAAATATATTGTGCTTTTGTTGTGGGCCCCGCCATGATCAGGGATTTTACCCCTGTTTTGCAGTCCAAGGAAAACCGATTGGACAACAGAACCATAAGGGCAAAAGCCACCGGCAATCCCCCCAGACTCATTGTGCGGTAAACAAGATAAACAGGATCGGTTAAAAATTCCAGGCGGCGCAAATTACCTCCGGAAGGAAAATCATCCAGCAGGGAAAAAAATACCCCCGCCGCAAAAACACCCCAAGTGGCAATTCTCATAATATGCGCTTTGTATTCGTAATGAATAATGGTTAATATATTACGCATGTGTTTTCCCTCCCATACAATAGACATAGGCATCCTCCAGTGTCGCGGGCACGGGGGCAATTTGAGGAAATATCCCGTTTTCATCCATAATCCTGGCCAGCAGTCCATGACTTTCATAGGTGGTGGACAGGACAACCGCCTTCTTTTGCAGTTCCATCAGTTCTTCTTCCCGCTCCAGGCGGACAGTCTTTATCTTCCCATCCACCCGAGCCATAAGCGCGGCGGAGGGTCCCGTGTAGAACAGTTGCCCCTTTCGGAGTACCGCCAACTCTTCGCAGATCTGATAGACATCCTCCACGATATGGGTGGAGAGCAATACCGTCTTTCCGTCTTTGGCAAAGCGGGAAAGAACGCTGCGAAAACGCACCCTTTCCTCCGGGTCAAGCCCTGCCGTGGGTTCGTCAACCACCAGAATCTGCGGGTCTCCCACCAGCGCCTGGGCAATTCCCACCCTACGTTTCATACCGCCGGAAAGCTGACCGATCTTCCTCTTTGAGAACTCCAGCATTTCCACCTGCTCCAAAACCGCAGTCACCGCTTTTTTATCATGGAAACCCTTTAACCCGGCCATATAAGTTACGAAGTCAAATACCGACAGGGACGGATACATGGCAAGTTCCTGAGGCAGGTATCCTATACGGCGTCTGACCTCTCCGCCCTGTTTTGCCGTGTCATATCCGCAGACGCGAATGGTTCCGGCAGAGGGCTTCAGCACAGTGACCAGCGCTTTCATCAGCGTGGTCTTTCCAGCGCCGTTATGTCCCAACAGGCCAAACACTCCGCCGCCCACGGCAAAGCTAATATGATCCAGAGCAAGCACTCCGTTCTTATAGCGTTTTGACAGGTTACTAATCTCAATATTTTTCAATTTGTCTACCTCCCATTTCCGCGCTGTCCCAAAACATGCTGTTGAAATATCCTCTTACCTTTTATCTGCAGGCTATTAAAGTTCCAGAAACATACTGCTATAACGCCTTTTAACTACATTTGTAGTTGTATTGCCCAAAAAATTACCTGCCCATATAGCTATACTCATACCCCGCCGAAGATTGACGCGCAGGATAGGGATAAAAATGCCCCCGGCTTATGGACATGGAAAACAGGATTACCAGGGAAAGCAGTAAGACTAAAACCAACGACACAAGGATTTTCTTTCCCTTTCCCGGTTTGCTCATAATCAACGCAATACGCCGTTTTGCCGCAGGAAAACCAAGGGCGCTCATTCCATGCGCACCGCTGCCGTTTTGAACAGCGGACAATCCCAAAAGACGAATCATCGCTTCCGCATAGTCCACATTTGTCGTCCTGTTTTCCAGGCAGGCCAAAGCCCTCCGGTCGCAGTCGATCTCACAATGCGCGGCAAAATCCTTCTTTGCGATCCACGCCAGGGGATTGGGCCAATTCAGGATACAGATATAATCATAAATACGCCCTAAAATAATATGTCCCCGCTTAATATGCGTCACTTCATGGCAAAGGACCATCATAAGCTCTTCGTCCGTAAGCTGAGTTATAATATCCTCTTTTAAAATGATCGCCGGACGCAAAACCCCTGCCACACAGGCAGGATCCTTCAACGTACCGAAATAGACAGCGGGCGCGTTTTTCATATGAACCAATCCGGCGCAGCGGGCACAGATGGCATTTATGCGATCATCCTCACAGACACGAAACTTTCGGATGGCCAGGCGCGCCAGCAGCATTCTCGCAATATCATAAAGGGCCAAAAGAACTACGCCCCAAAACCACAATGCACAGACCACATAATACCCTTGGACCCAGGAATGCGTTTCCGGTGAAACCAGACACAGTCCCGGAGCAGGTAATGGCACTATGTAGGCCATCATCCCGCAGACACTAAACCAAAGCGGCAGTGTAAAGCGCATTACCCTGTCCGCCGCAAGAGACAGGACCGTAAACGCTCCGCCCGCTGTCGTCATGAAAATTATGATATAGAAAAAGTCACAGATGATCTGCATTTGTTTTCTCCTGCTCAGCGATAAGTTTTTTTAATTCGCTTAATTCATCCTCTGACAAACTGCCGCTTTTTACAAACCCCTTTACCATTTGTGAGAGAGAACCGTTATAAACGCGGTTCAAAAAGTTCCTGCTCTCCGCAAGCCGACAGTCCTCCTCTGACACCGCCGGATAATACAGATACCCCTTGCCCTGCCGCTGCGTTGTCAACGCGCCTTTTTTCACAAGCCGGGCCAGATAGGTCTGGATGGTTGTGGTACTCCAGTCCGTATGCTTCAGACTGCTTAATACATCTTGCAGCGTCCTGGGCGGCTCATTCCATATGGTTTTCATCACCGCCCATTCCGATTCTGAAATTGAAATGTGGGTTCGCATAATCTCTCCTCCCATTAAATTAGAACGCTGGCTGGAATGTTTTCCATAAAAACCGCATCCCCTCGGACACTTATATGTGATTGATTGACTCTTTGTAGTTCTATTATATCTATAAAACTACAAAGAGTCAATCATAAATTTTATGGATGTGCCTTCATTCCACGGGTATGTCCGCGAAAGAATCACAGGAAAACCATTCCGGATGACCTCCCTCATAGGAGGATATCAGCGCTTCATATTCCTCATTACTCCGCAAAGCGCATTTAGCGTTTTCATCTCCGTCCCTATAATACCAGTCATAATACAGGCCAGCGCCGGAATCCGTCTCCTCGCGGACAAAGTGGATTAATTCATAGGGTTTTCCGCCATTGTCATAAGAATAATATATTTCCTCTTCGCCGTCGTAATTCTGTCCCCACATGACAATGCCATTGTCATATATCTGAAAGTCCATATGGGTCGTATGGGTTTCCTGTACGTCATAACAGGCCAGCCCATCTTCTTGAATCCCCAATATATACATCAGTTCATCCGGTGAACTGTATATCCTGAAAATAAGCTCCGAAACACCATCCCTGTTTACATCCACCAGCGAAAAACTCTTTGCGGCATTCTCAAATACATGTTCCACTTGGGCGTATTCCCTGTCATCATAGAAACCCAGTTCGGAGTCGGGCACGAACGGATTAGGTACGCTGATTTCGCCGCGCAAAAAGGCCACATACAATGGGGGCATATCAAGATCCGCCAGAATTTGGATTGCTGCTTCTGCTGTCTCAGATGTTGCCTCTGCCATTTCAGATGAGGCTTCTGCTGCTTCTCCATCTTCAGACTGTGTATCTTCTATCATGTCGGTGGGGATGGGCCTTCCATTTTTCCCGATTTCCGCCGAATTGTGTGTATCCCCTCTCTCCTGCAGGCCGCAGGATGTGAGAATCAATATCTCACCCATAATAATTGCCAGAAGTATCTTTCCTTTAGCGCAATCATTCATTTTCTATATCCTCCATACTTACCGCTGGCCTGCCGAACCATCTTCGTGAGATCACGAAAATACTTCGAAGTCGGCAGTCTCTCAAAATCCTGTCATTTCGTTATAAATACCTTTCTACCGATACAGCACATAATCCTGTATCTCATGCAAAAAACCAGCCGCCGCCAGCCCCTCCGCGGCCTGGCTTGGATACTCCTTTACGGAAATGCGCTTCTTGCCCGGGAAAATCCTGCCACGGCGAAATTCCTCCGCAAACAGGGCAAGGACTTCATGCAGAGCCTCCCCCTGCCCCTTGTCCGCCCCAAGCAGACGCAGCACCTTGCCCTGTCTCTCAAAAACCGCCACAGGCAGGCCGTCTCTGAAGGCCGCCGCCGTTCCCGGCACATTGATAAAACTCCGATCCGGCTCATGGGCCAGCAATTTGCCCCAGGGCTGCATGGGATCGGCTCCGCTTAGCCAGATAAGCTCCGCCTGGGGATGCATCAGCCGGGCCGTGACGCTCTCGAAGTCCTGCCTGCGAAGGAACTGCGCCCCCGAAAGCCCTCTCACAAAATAACCTCTGCGCACTTGTCCCGTGTACTCCCATATCCTCAGGAGTTTCAATGCCTCCGTCCAGGACAGCCCCCATGCGGCGGCGGTCTCCTGGCATAGAATCAGATAGCGGCCAAAGCATCTCTCCATCTGCTCCTGGATCGTCAGCAAGCGCAGAGGTCTCACCAGGTCAAACCTCCCTGCCTGTAGCACCTTTACCCGGGCGCCCACCCGCTGCCGGGCCGCCGCCTTTTGTGTTTTTTCCCTATTCAGCCACTGCCGTACCGGCACAAAGCTGTCGGCGCATACCAGTCCCTTTTCCAACAGAGACAGCAGGGTGTCGTGGGGGGATTCCCCATCCAGCACATGGCCAAGAGCCTGGGGAAAACTGGCACCCCGCCGGGCCAATGACTCCGCCACCCGCCTCTCTTTGTCAGTCAGTTCCTCCCAGGGTATTTCCGCTTCCTGATCCCAGTCGATTTCCTCCGCAGCATCAAACATCAGTCTACTGCCGTCCTCCATATGCCAAAAATATTCTCCTTGGGCGAGAAAGGTGTCCAAATGCCCCTCCCTATATCCCTGCACCCTGGCAGGCAGAATCAATTCCTCCCAGACAGCCGCGGGCAGGGCCGTACCCGAAAAAGCTTTTATGGTCTCCCGCAGGGCCTCCTGCGCCGGGGCGGAGCGCCGGATGCGGGACAGCAGCAGCGCCGCATAGTTTTCCGGCGGGCAGGTGGATATTTCCTCCCTGCGGTTTTTCAGGGTGCGGATTCTGGCCCGCCTATACAGCCGGGCATGATAATATACAGTTACCCGGCGTTCAAGTTCCTCTCCGCGCCGGGATTTTTCCCGGAACATGCCCTCATCCCCCCATCGTAATTCTTCCTGGGCCACCGCTTCCTCTCTGCGCACCAGTTCCTCCAGCACCAGTCCGGCTTCTTTTTCCGTCCATCCATAGCGCACTGCCACCTGTTTTGCCGTAGCCCCGCCCCGGTAGCGCAGCATCCGTCGGACGATATCCGCCGCCGCGCCGCTCCCGGCGGACGCAAGGGCCTCCTCATACATCTCCCGCTGCTCCATGGCAATCCAAAGTCCCTGCTCCAGATACAGGGCGCGTTCCTCCCCGGCCAGCTTTTCCAGCCATTCCACGGGAATCTCCACCTCTCCCGCCGCCAGATCTCCCTCGGTCATCAGCAGGGCGTGAAGCTGCTTCTCGTCCCGAGGCAGCCCGCCTCCGGGCAGACTCCCCCTCTCCTGCGCCTGGGCCAGTTCCTCCTGACCTGGGCGCACCAGTTCCTTTTCCTGCCGCAGCGCATCCTCCTGCCGCAATGCCTCCTCCACGGCCCTGTGAATCCCCCTGGGCGTAGGGGCGTAATCGTACATCACCGCCGCTTCCTGGCTCCACTGCAGGGGCAGCGACATGGGGGAGGCTGTGTCCGTATAAATCTCCCGCACCCGGATCTCTCCTGCCTGAATATTCTCCAGAAGTTCCCGCACTCCCGCCACGTCCCACAGCTGGTTCATACACTCCCGCCGGGTTTCCCGCATCAGCGGGTGGTTGTTCTCGCCCACCACCTGTTCCAGCATCTCGGCGCCGCGGAGCCGCTGCATCCACAAAGGCTGTCTGCCCTTTCCCCGCACCCCCATCATCAGCGCCCTGCCGCAGTTGTAGCGGAAGGCCATGTTAAACAGGGGCGTGGAGGGAAGCAGAGCCGCCAAGACCGCCTCCGAGGCTTCCGCATCCACCCGGTGCAGCAGCCCCTGGGGCATGGCCTTCTCCCCATAGGAATACAGCAAAAATCCATCCTCCTCGTCCACGCTGCCCACACCCTCCCCCATCTCCTGCTGGGCCTGCCGGGCCGCCAACAGGGCCAGCGGGCTGTTGATCTGCCGCCCGAAGACGGAGTGGACCATCAGCTGGCTGTGGCCCGACTGATCCCTGAAATGCTCCAGCAGGATGGTTCTGTCATCGGGCAGACCGCCCGTAGCCGCCATCTGCCGCTGCAGATAGCCTGCCGCCAGTCCCGCCGCCGCCGCGTCCAGCCCCAGCGCTCCCAGGGCCTCCGTAAGCTTCCCCTGCTGCTCCGCCTCCTGAAGTTCACGGAGGATTTTGCCAAATGCTCTTCCCGTCTCCTTGTTTCTGCCCTTCAGTTCCCCATGCCAAAAAGGCAGCCTGGCTCCCTCCGCCGGGGCCTGCACCACCGTCACTGTATCTCTGCCGATGTCCGTCACCCGCCAGCCAAAAGCCCCCAGAAGGAATCGATCCCCTTTCTGGGTCTCGTAGACAAATTCCTCGTCCGCCTCCCCCACCTTTACGCCGTCCTCCGTGCGCACGGTATATAGGCCCTTGTCAGGGATGGTTCCCCCTGCGGAAACCGCCAGCATCCTGCTGTAGCCGTCTCCCTCCACTCTACCGTGGATGCGGTCATACAGGATCCGGGGCCGCACCGGGATCTCCCGCTTATGCTCATAATCTCCGGCCAGCATCTCCAGTACAGACTCCACGTCTTTTTTGGTTATATGCCGGAAAGGCCATGCCCTGGGCAGGATCTCCATGACCTCGTCCACCTCATATGCCTTGAATGCCGCCATGGACACCAGGTGCTGGGCCAGGATGTCCAGGCAGCCCTCCGGAGGGTTCAGCCGCTCCACTCTATTCTCCCGGGCCAGCTGGGCCGTCATGCCGCTGAGCACACACTCCGCCGCCGTCCGTGGAAACAGATACATGACGCTGGTGCGGGAGGGATTGTGCCCTGCCCGGCCCAGTCTCTGCAAAGTGCTGGAAACGGTGCGCGGACAGCCCACCTGCAGCACCTGGTCGATCTCCCCCACGTCAATGCCCAACTCCATGGAGGAGGTGGCGCACAGAAGCCGCAGCCGCCCCTCCCGCAGAGCTTCCTCCGTCTCCTGCCGCTGCTCCTTTGCCAGACTCCCGTGATGTACCCGGGCAAACTCCTCCCCGCCCAGGAGATTTACATAATAGGCCAGTTTTTCCGCATACCGCCTGCCCTCCACGAAAGCAATGACGCTGCGATTTCCCTGACAATATTGATACACCAGCGCCGCCAGTTCCTGCCACACCGGGTCTTTGCGCTTCTTGCGCGCGTCCGCATAGGGACCCAGAATCTGCAGCTGCACACGCTTTTCCATGGCAGGGGCCGCCACCGTCACCGGCTCGGGGGCCAGATACTGAGCCGCCCGGTCTAAAGGGGCGATGGTGGCGGACAGACCGATGCGCTGCAGAGACTTGCCGCACAGAGCGTCAAGCCTGGCCAGAGACAGCATCAGGTGGGCGCCCCTCTTAGTGTCAATCAGCGCATGGAGTTCATCTATGATGATGGCTTTGGCGGTACACAGCACATTCTGTCCTGTCTTGCTGGTCAGCATCAGGTAAAGAGACTCCGGGGTGATAATCAAAATATGGGGCGGCTTTTTCACCATCTGCTGCCGCTCCCGGGTGGTGGTATCCCCGGTGCGGACGGCAACGGAGAGCAGTTCCTGACCGCCGATTCCCTCCAGGGGCTTTCTCAAATTTTCCCGGATATCCGCCGCCAGGGATTTTAAGGGGGATACGTAGATCAGCTGCAATTCCTGCCGCAGGGTTCCCTCCTGGGCCTGGGTCCTCAGCCTGTCCAGAAACACCAGAAAGGCCGAGAGGGTTTTGCCCGTGCCGGTGGGGGCGGATACCAGCACATGCCCTCCTGCGGCGATGGCCGGCCAGGACGCCTCCTGCACCTGTGTGGGCTTTCCCAGTTTTTCCCGAAACCAGCCTGCCGTCTGGCCGCTGAATAATTGTAGGCAATCTTTCATGGTCTCCTTCTTTCCTGCGTATCCGAAATCTGGCCTGACTCCGGATCTGCCAATGCTGTTACGCTGTTTTGTATCTGCCTGTGTCGTCCGTATAGTCCACTTCCTGCCAAACCTGCACTTCCATATAATGATATCTGCGGTTCACGTCAAGGAGGAACCCCTCCAGCGTCCCGTCATAATCCGCCATAGTCTCATCAGCAACTCTTTTGTGAGCATGGTGAATCCGCCCTGTTTTCGCAGAACCGACATACTGTCACCGTAGGTAAAGCTGGGATGTTACCTGCAACCGGCCATACTAAAAAGCGCCTCTATGGGCTATGGTTATATTAAAATCCGATGTTCTCTTCTCATTGTCTATCATAGCATAAACAGCCCGCCTTATCAATAAGGATGAACAAGTAGGGCAGCATCCAAACTTTCCTCTTCCCTGCATATCGCAGGCTGGCCTGCGATACTGCGTTAATGCGTATTTGGATGTGAAACATCCAAACCTTCCTCTTCCCTGCATATCGCAGACCGGGCCTGCGATACTGCGTCAATCAGTATTTGGAACGTCAGTTCCAAACTTATTCTTGTAGATCTCCCGCAAATCCGCTATAATGTTCACGGAACCTGCCCAACCGGGCAGAGAAGCGCAGAGATATTACCCATCCCAAACTGATTGGCGCAGCATCGCGGGTACGCCCGCGTTATGCAGGAAAGAGGTAACCATGAAAATAGTACTACAGAACCTGACCAAGAAATTTCCCAGCCGCAGCAAAAAATCTCCGGGGGAAGTCATTGCGGTAAACGATTTTACTTTCGAAATCCCCGATGGCAAGCTGATCGGCCTGTTGGGCCCCTCGGGCTGCGGTAAGAGCACGGCCCTGAACCTGATCTGCGGCCTCCAAAAGCCCACCGAAGGCAAAATCTTTTTCGGGGAGGACGACGTGACCAACCTGCCCCCTGAACACAGGGGCGTGGGACTGGTGTTCCAGAGTTATGCCCTCTACCCCCATCTGACCGTGTTAAAAAACATCACCTTCCCGCTGGAAAATCTGCGCGGGGCAGACAAGCTCTCCAAGGAAGAGATGGAAAAAAGAGCCCTGGAAGCGGCCAAACTGGTCCAACTGGAGGGCCTGATGGACAGAAAGCCCAGCGAACTCTCCGGCGGCCAGCAGCAGCGCGTGGCCATCGCCCGGGCCCTGGTGAAAACCCCCCGGGTACTGCTGCTGGACGAGCCCCTGTCCAACTTAGACGCCCGGCTGCGCCTGCAGACCCGTGAGGAGATCCGCCGCATCCAGCGCCAGACCGGCGTCACCACCATCTTTGTCACACATGACCAAGAAGAGGCCATGAGCATCTCCGACATGATCGTGGTCATGAAAGAAGGGGTGGTACAGCAGATCGGCAAACCCCAGGAGGTCTATGATAATCCGGTAAACCTCTTCGTGGCCAAGTTCCTGGGCACCCCGCCCATCAACATTTTCCAGGGCCGGGTATCCCATGGCAGGCTCTACATCGGCCAGGAATCCATCCTCTCCCTCCATGACACACCAAACGGAGAGGTTACGGTGGGCATCCGCCCCGAGGGCTTTATCTTACAGCAGGACGGCCCCCTGACCTGCGGCCTGACCCGCGTGGAAGTCATGGGCCGTGACATCAGCGTGGTATCCACCCATCCCTGTGCCGAGAATCCCTCCATCCGCTCCATCATCAATGCGGAAAACATGGTAGACCCCGAAGCGAAAACCGTCCGCTTCGCCCTAAAGCCCCACAAGCTCTACCTTTTCCACCCCCAGACCGGAGAGCGGATACCCTTTACCCCAGAGTAACCCACAATAAGGAGACTATAGCCATGGACAATAAAAACGCAAAAGGATGGCTCTACCTGCTGCCCGCCTTCCTGTTTCTGGGCGCATTTCTGATCTATCCTCTGATAGACGTGTTCGTGTATTCCTTTGAGGAAGGATACAATTCCGCGTCCCAGACTTTTTCCGGCACGGGGATGTATAACTACTCCTACGTGCTCCACGACCCCTATTTCCTCCAGGCAGTGAAAAACACCCTGATCCTGGTGGCAGTCACCGTGCCTCTGTCCACCGGCCTGGCTCTGCTAATCTCCGTGGCCTTAAGTTCCATAAAGCCTCTGCGGGATCTGTTCCAGACCATCTACTTCCTGCCCTATGTGACCAACACCCTGGCGGTGGGCCTGGTGTTCATGATTCTGTTCAAAAAGACCGCCTACTCCGACGGCCTGGTGAACCTGCTGATCCAGAGCTTTGGCGGCAGTTCCGTGGATTTTATTGACGGTCCTTACTGGGCCAAAATGTTCGTGCTGTGCTTTTACACCATCTGGGTGGTTATGCCCTTCAAGATCCTGATCCTGACCAGCGCCCTGGCCTCGGTAAACCAGATCTACTACAATGCGGCCCGGGTGGACGGTACCCCCAAGTGGCGGATTTTCACCAAAATCACACTGCCCATGATCTCCCCCATGATCTTCTATCTGGTTATCACCGGCTTCATCGGCGCCTTCAAAGCCTACAGCGACGCGGTGGCCCTGTTTGGAACGGACTTAAACGCGGCGGAGATGAACACCATCGTGGGCTATGTCTACGACATGCTCTACGGGGACAGCGGCGGCTACCCCTCCTATGCGTCAGCGGCGGCTATCATCCTGTTTGTCATCGTGCTGACCATCACCTGCATCAACCTGCTGGTCAGCAAAAAACATGTACACTATTAGAGAACTGTCAAAAACCCAACGCACACATTTTCAATCGCACAGACCAGGAGGCTGAAAAATGGACAGAACCATTGATTACTTGAAAATAGAAAAGCGTACCCGAACGGGCAAACTCATCTCCAACATCCTCATCTACACCCTGCTGGCCCTCTGGGGACTGATCGTGCTGTTCCCCTTCTACTGGATGCTGCTGACCTCGGTGAAAAGCTATGGCTCCTACAACGCGGAGCATATACCCTCCTTTTTCACCCTGTCCCCCACCCTGCAAAACTATGTGGACGCCTTCACCACCGTGGCCCTGGGAAAATATTTGCTGAACACCCTGATCTTCACCCTTGCCACCACAGCCATCATGCTGGTGGTCATCACACTGGCGGCCTTTGCCTTTGCCAGACTGGATTTCAAAGGAAAAAATCTGGTGTTCACCCTGTTTTTATCCCTGATGATGATCCCCAATGAGTTGGTGGTTATCACCAATTTTACCACCGTCACCAACCTGGGGATGCGCAACACCTTCCTGGGCCTGATCCTGCCTTCAGTGACCTCGGTGTTCTATATCTACCTGTTAAAAGAGAACTTCGCCCAGATCCCGGACGAACTCTACTACGCCGCAAAAGTGGATGGCACCTCGGATTTGCGCTATCTGCGCCGGGTCATGATCCCCATCTGCAAACCCACTCTGATCACCATCATCATCCTAAAGATCATCGAGTGCTGGAACTCCTATGTGTGGCCCCGGCTGATCACCGACAATCCCGACTACTACCTGGTTTCCAACGGCATCCAGGAAATCCGGGAAAACGGCTTTGGACGGGAGAACATTCCCGCCATGATGGCCGCCGTGGTAGTGATCTCCGTGCCGCTGATCCTGCTGTTTCTGATCTTCCGCAAAAAGGTCATGGCCGGCGTGGCACGGGGAGGCACCAAGGGATAATTTGGGGCGAGCTTTCGCAAGGCCGAAAACAAGATTTCTAATGACGTTAGCTATATATTAGAGCAACACACAGGGAAGAGGACATTATGAAAAAAAATAACAGGAAATCAAATACAAGGCTGCTGCCGCTGCTCACTCTGCTGGCAATACTGCTTACCCTCAGCGGCTGCCACGGCTCCAGGGGGATGGAGGCTTTCCGGATCCCGGAGAGTTTTGACACCTCCCGGGACTATGAGATCACCTTCTGGGCCAAGAACGACACCAACAAAACCCAGACCGATATCTATAAAAAGGCCATCGCCGACTTCCAGGAACTGTACCCCAATATCACGGTGAACCTGCGGCTGTACACGGATTACGGCAGGATCTACAACGACGTGATCACCAATATCTCCACAGGCACCACTCCCAATGTGTGCATCACCTACCCGGACCATATTGCCACCTATTTGACCGGCGTCAATATCGTGGTGCCCCTGGAAGGGCTTTTCGAGGATCCCCGCTACGGACTGGGAGGCAGCGAACTTCGCTTTGACGGCCCCACCCGTCCGGAGATCATCCCCCAGTTCCTGGATGAGTGTGCCTTTAACGAACATTACTATGCCATTCCTTACATGCGTTCCACGGAAGCCTGCTATGTGAACAAGACCTATGTGGAAGCCCTGGGTTTTACCCTGCCGGAAGCCCTGACCTGGGATTTTGTCTGGGAAGTGTCTGAAGCCGCTACTGCAAAGGACGGCGACGGAACTTACCTGGTCAACGGGCAGAAGGTCATGATACCCTTTATCTACAAGTCCACAGACAACATGATGATCCAGATGCTGAAACAAAAAGGGGCGGGCTATTCCACGGCCCAGGGAGAGATCCTGATTTTCAACGACACCACCCGGGAACTGCTGTACACCGTGGCGGACCATGCCGGAACCGGCGCTTTCTCCACCTTCAAGATCTCCAGCTATCCTGCCAATTTTCTGAATGCGGGCCAGTGCATTTTTGCCATTGACTCCACCGCCGGAGCCACCTGGATGGGCACCCATGCCCCCCTGTCGGATATCAGTGAGGAAGCGCTGGTGGAGTTTGAGACAACGGTCTATCCCATTCCCCAGTTCGATCCTGACAATCCTCGGATGATTTCCCAAGGACCTTCCGTCTGCGTCTTCAACAAACCGGACGATCAGGAAGTGCTGGCCTCCTGGCTCTTTGCCCAGTATCTGCTCACCAATGACGTACAGATTGCCTACGCGGAGACGGAGGGTTATGTGCCCGTCACATCCAAGGCCCAGGAAAGCGGCGAATACCAGGATTATCTGAGCCGCTGCGGCCAGGATAATGACACCTATTATGACATAAAGATCAGAGCCTCCCGGCTGCTGCTGGACCATGTGGGAGATACCTTTGTGACACCGGTGTTCAATGGCTCCACCTCCCTGCGGGATGCGGCAGGCCAGATGATCGAGAATGTGACCAAGTCGGTCAACCGCAAGGAAACCATTGATGATGCCTACATGGACAAGCTCTACGAGAACGTGACCTCCCTGTACCGCCTGCAAAACACCATGCAGACCTCCTCGGACAAAAGAGATCTGGGCGCGCTTCCCCCCATGGCTGCGGCCCTGCTGGCCGGACTGGGGATTACCTGGGCGCTTATTGGTGCATATGTAGTACGGGAAGCAGCGAAAAACCGTAAAAAAAGGCAGAATCACCATTGATTTATCGGTATTTTGAGGTATAATAGCATTGGTTACCGAAAACCTTATAAGATATCAGAAAAGAGGAGAGACCTATGAAAAAATGTTTTATTGCAACTCTGGCACTGACTTTAGTGCTGGCACTTGCCGGCTGCGGCAACGGCGGCAGCGAAGAACCGGCTGCTCCCGCCCAGGATGAGAAGTCCGAAGGCGTTATGACCTACGCCGAGTATGAAGCCGCCGAACTCAATACCCAGGTGGTAATTGAGGCTTATGTACAGGCGAAGCAGTCCTGGTACCAGGGCAACTCAAACAGGGAAAACAAGGACACTGCCACTGTTTATGCGCAGGACAAGGACGGCGCTTACTTCCTGTACGATATGGAATGCTCCAAGGAGGACTATGACAAGCTGACCCCCGGCACCAAGATTAAAGTTACCGGTTACAAGGCTGAGTGGTCCGGCGAAGTGGAGATCATTGAGGCAACCTTTGAAATCATGGAGGGCAATTATGTGGCTTCTGCCATGGATGTAACCTCCCTGCTGGGCACGGATGACCTGATCAAGCACCAGAACAAGTTCGTAAGCTTTAAAGGCATGACTGTGGAAGACGCAGGCAACGGCTCCGCGTTCATGTACAACTGGGACGGCTCCGGCGAAGAGGGCAGCGATCTGTACTTTAATGTATCCTTAAACGGCAATACATACACTTTCACCGTAGAGTCCTATCTGTGCGGCACCGACACGGAAGTGTACCAGGCTGTAAAGGCTCTGGAGATCGGTCAGACCGTGGATTTGGAGGGCTTTCTGTACTGGTACAACGGCGTGAACCCTCACATCACTTCAGTGACTGTAAAATAAGAACTTTTTGAATAGAATTTTGAATAGAAAAAAGAACTCTGACAGCCCAGGTTTTTGTAAGCTGTCAGAGTTTTTTTAATCTTTAACTTTTCCCGCTCCTCATGACGATGAACTGTTCTGCCGAATCCCCCTTGGAACGCTCCTCCTTGTATTGATCCACTCCCGAAACTCCGGCAGCGCCCTGAGGCCCTGCTCCGTCACCGGCTTGACCCATCTGCCGGAAGCCGTGTAGCGGGTCTCCACCAACAGCCGGATAATTTCGTCCGTATACACAAAGGCGAACACCACCAAAAAGGGCAGATGCAGCGCCATGCCCGCGATCCAGGTGGCAGGTACGCTGATGGCGAACAGGCAGCTCACCTCCAGCACCGTGCCGAATACCGCCTCACCGCCGGCCCGGTAGGACTCGTTCATAATATAGTTGCAAGTCCGCATGGTGCCGAACACCAGGTAGATCAGCAGCATGTATTTCCCATATTCCATGGCGGCGGCCCCCAGCCCGAAAAGTCCCAGAATCGGGCGGTTAAACAGCGTGATGATGCCCACCACCCCAAAGGTTACCATGGGACAGAACAGAGAGGACTTGCGGCAGTAATTGTACGCCTTGGTCAGATGCCCGGATCCCACCTCCTTGCCTATAATCACGCTGGCCGCGTTGGACAGCCCGCCAAAGAAGGCATACACAAAACCCTCGCAGACACGGAATGCCGCCATGGCCGCAATGGCGGATTCGTCCTGGTGTCCTATGACGATATTGATTACCATCTGCCCCACGCCGTAGAGCATCTCATTGGCCAGTATGGGCAGACATTTGGACAGATACGCCCCCAAAAATTCTTTCTGAAAGCCAAACATTTCCCGCAGACGCAGTCGTATCTCACACTTGGAGACCAGCAGAAAGATCACCAGCAGCAACAGATTCACCATGCCCGAGGCCAGTGTGCCCACGGCCGCGCCGGCCACCCCCATCTTGGGGGCACCGAAACGCCCGTAAATCAGGACCCAATTCAGCACAAAGTTCACCGCCAGCGAGGCAATGGAGCAGAAAAGCGGCGCCTTCACCCGCTCCGTGGCCCGCATGAAAAAGCTCACCAGCACTGCGAACACCTGCAGCGGGTAGGCGAAGCCCACAATGCGGATATAGGGCGCCCCCATCTGTATGATATGTTCCTTATCCGTATAGATTCCAAGCATGAACTCAGGATTTGTGATGGCCGTCACCGAGAAGGCCGCCCCCACGATGGTCATAAAGAGAAAGGTCACACCGAAAGTCTGGTTGATGCCCCTCTCATTCTTGGCTCCCCAGTACTGGGCAAAAAACAACATAGCTCCTCCTGCGAAGCCCCAATAGCAGGAAAAAAACAGTGAACTGATCTGAGAACAGATCCCCACCGCCGCCACTGCCAATTCTCCCATGCTGCCGATCATAATCGTATCCACCATCCCGGCAGTGGTGGACAGCAGATTCTGCAATGCCACCGGGAGCGCAATGGTCATCATCAGTTTCAAAAAGGACGACCATGTGATTTTTTCTTCTGACATAATTACCCCTTTCCCCTTGCCCGCAAAGAGCACATTAGAGTAATAATTATATCATGGGCCGCATATATTATCTATGGGAAAATACTCTCTTTTTGTCCTTCTTTTTGGGGCTATATGCGTTTTTATCTACAAATGATTTTCTTATTATTGACTATTTATTTCTTCTGTGGTATTGTAGCTAAAGGTTTTGATATTATATTTCACATATTATGCTACTTTCATTGAATCCAGAATTTAGAGTACATAAAAACACCTATTCTAGCAGAAAGACAAGTGCGATGAAACTGAAAAAAATTTTTTTATGGATAGCAGGAGTTTTAACAGCCTTGTTATTGGTTATTGTTATGGCTCTGTTTATCATAAACCGGCTGGGAAAAGCAAGTCTTCTCAAAAACGCATCCTCCCGGATGCCCCAATTTTCCGAAGAGTTGGACCAGCCTATGCCGGATGAGGAATGGCAGGAGGACTGGATTCGTTATCAGGGGAAGGTCTATGACTACAATGAAAATATCCTCACCTTCCTGTGCATGGGCATCGATGTGGACGATGTGCTCAGCGAGCAGCAGCAGGGCTGGGATTCCGGTCAGGCGGATGCCATTTTCCTTCTTGTGCTGAATCCTGATACCAAAACAATGACCATTATCGCCATAGACCGTAACACTATGACGGATGTGGACATGTATGACCAGGAGAACAATTATTTGGGCACCGTGCAGGCCCAGGTGAACCTGGCCCACGGCTATGGGGATGGCAGAGAGGGAAGCGCGGGAAACCAGGTCAAAGCGGTTTCCCGCCTGATGTATGAACTGCCCATCCACGGGTACTGTGCCATCAACCTTCCCGCAATCTACATACTCAATGATACCATAGGAGGCGTCGATGTCATAATCCCGGAGGATTTCCCATCGGAGGATTTCGCTCTCTCCCCGGGCGAAACCGTACACCTGGACGGGCGTCTTGCCTATTTCTATATCCGCTACCGGGATGTGAACGTGGTGGAGAGCGCCCGAATGCGCCTGAATCGGCAGAAACAATATCTCCTGGCTTTCGTGGAAAAAGCCAAACAGGAATTTGCCAAAGATGTCACTCTACCCTTAAAACTTTTTAACGCCGCCATCCCGTCCATGGTCACGGATCTCACCGCAGACGAAGTAGTATATCTGGCCGGCGAGGCCGCAGGGTACACTTTTTCGGAAGATGATTTGATCGTCCTTCCCGGCGTCACGGATACTTCCGGGGAGTTTGATGAGTTTTATGTGGATCAGGATGCCTTGAAACAGATTATCATAGATGTGTTCTACACGGAAGTAGAGGGAATATAATCATGAAAAACAGAAAATCTACCGTCTATCTCCTGCTGGCCGGCGTCTGCCTGCTGATTATGTCGGTGGCAATCGCCTATATCATAAAGTACTATACGGACAACCGCCGGGAGGAGGCAATGTATGAGTCTCTGCAGGCCACTGTGACCGGACTCCCCATCCCCAGCCCCTCCGCGGCGCCCACAATGCCACCCGCGGCGGAGGCAACAGCCAGTCCTAAGCCGGAAATCCCCGATGATGAAGCCATTTTCCGCACCGTGGATTTTACCGCGCTGCAGGAAGATACCAACGCCGATATATACGCCTGGATTTATATTCCCGACACCCGGATCGACTATCCAGTGCTGCAGCATCCGTCGGACGACACTTATTACCTGAATTACAATCTGGACGGCTCCAAGGGTTATCCGGGCTGTATCTACACTGAAAGAGAAAACGCCAAGGATTTTTCCGATTTCAATACGGTGATCTACGGTCACAACATGAAGAACGGTTCCATGTTCCATGATCTGCACAATTACGAGGATGAAAGCTTTCTGCCGGACCATTCTTATGTGTATATCTACACCCCGGACAGGGTCCTGCGGTACAGAATATTTACCGCTTACCGCTATGACGACCGGCATCTGCTGTACTCCTTTGACTATGCCACCGAGGAGGGGCGCAGCGGCTATCTGTCGGAAATTTTCGGCATACGGAGCATGTCCGTCGTGCGGGACGACCAGGTGGAAGTCACCGCCGGGGATAAGCTGATCACTTTGAGTACCTGTGTGGGCAACCAGGCGGAGAACCGTTATCTGGTTCAGGCCGTGCTGGTAAATGACATACCTGTTTCTGATATTAACGAATAGTTAATATATATAACCATAGGACATCAGAGAATAAGGAGGATATCAGACATGAAAAAATTTTTTGCATTATTATGCGCAGGCGTTATGGCATGCAGCATGAGCATGATGGCTTTTGCGGCTCCCAGCCAGACCACCGGCAACGTGACGGACAATGCTACCGGCAACGCAAGCCAGACCACTTCCACAACCACCAGCGGCAGCGCCGCAGCAGCCAACAACAATGGTCATTCCACCGTTGACAGTGTAAAGGTGTGGAGCAACATCGTCATCGACGGCGTTGAGTCCAGCAATGCTGCCTTATCCGTAGAAGCTCTTCCCGCTGCTTCCGAGGCCGTTACCGCCGCCGCTGCATGGGCAGCCGCAAACAACGGAACGATCCTGCAGATGGTCGATGTAAAACTTTCCGCTGACTTCAGCAAGGTTACCATTCCCTTCAACCTGACCAATGTTATGCAGGGCCAGAACATTGTAGTATTGCACTTAAAGCATGACGGCCAGTGGGAGCAGATTGTCCCTGACAAGGTAGAAAACGGCAAAGTTACCGTGACCTTCACTTCCCTGTCCCCCGTTATCTTTGTCTCTCTGGACAAAATTCCCGTCAAGGCTCCCAAGACCGGCGATACCAGCGCGGTTCCCTTTGCGGCGGCAACCGTCGTTGTGGCCGGTGTGGGCGCTGCTGTGGCAACCAAGAAATTCTTTAGCTAATCATATAAAGTAATCTCTCTGCCTATGGTTTTGTTTCTGCCTGTTCAGGCGGCAAACACAAAAGGGCTCCCTGCTGTCAGATGCGTTATTGCACTACAGCAGGGAGCCCTTTGTTGTGTGTATCCTTACAGCTTTGCGTACTCCTCCAGGATTTTTTCCGAAATCCCGTCATATTCATTGTAAAGTGCCTTCATTTTCTCAAAGTCCGCAAACAGTCTTCGGAGGATTTCCAGCACATTCTCCTTCTGCTTCTGTATCCGCAGCACGATGTTCCGGCGCTTATATCTGTTGGAGATAAGGATGCCGACTCCCACTGCCGCCCCGATGCCCAGCCCGGCCAAGAGGAGCAGATGCACAAAGGGCGCCGCCACACCGCAGGCAATACCGGCCCCCATAGCCACATAAGCCCAAAGGTTCTTTATCTCCGCCAACTCCTGGGCCTGCTGCCCCTGGTAGAAACTTTCCGCCTTGCCGCACTCCCCGGCCTCCTGTGTGAAATCCACATCTGTGGCGTAATCCAGGATCTGCACCGGATGAACCTGCCTGTACATCGCTCGGTAATTGGCAAAATAAGACTGCGCGGCCTTCTCCTGCAGCGTCTTGACCAGTGTGAACATATTGAGCCGCATCTGGCCGTTTATGTCATCATTGCCGAAATCATATATCCACTTCACCATGCTGGAAATAATATTGAAATCGGACTTTCTCCGCAGCATCTCCTTGTCAAATATCTCCTTCGCCTGGTCCACATCACCGCTGAAGCGGATGATCAACTCATTGTACTCAATCTCGTCGTAGGTTTCCACCTCCATGTCATTGGGCTTCGCCAGCAACTCATTCAGATACTCCTTCAGATATGTATTGCGCTCCGCAACCGGTACATTTACCACCCGCAGGATAAATTCCAGAATGTTATAGTTGTTGCCCGCCAGATTGAGCATGGTCGTAATATTGCTGTAATCCCTGCAGTAATTTGCCATCGTCGGCAGGTCATAAGACGCCGCGCGCATCAAGGCCAGCATCCTGCCCCGGATAAGACCCACCACGTCCTCCTCGCTGTATCCTTCCTTCTGGGCACACTCCACGATAATTCTGTGGATATAATCGGAGATCAGCCGGGAGGTCTCTTCGTCCACATTGTCCGAGAGCGTCTTGCTGATCAGGGAGAACATCATCAGAAAGGTATTCTCGTCGCTTCCCTTCAGACTGCACTTCTGATATTCCAGAAACCATTTGACCGCCGCCTGGTCCCGTTCCATACGCATATTGAAAATCATATAGAAGATACTGCTGTTCTTCCTGTCCAGCTTATAGGCAGTTTCCATGGCCCGGTCCGCCAAAAGCCTGTCATCGTTCTTCCAGGCCATGATGCTGATCAGCACGGGCGTGAGCCAGAAGTCCGGCGTCTGCAAGTGCTGGCGCTCTATAGACTTATAGATCACCCCATCGCTCACCAAATTCAGATCCAAGTTGTCCATCAGGCCGGTGACAATCTTCCTGACCGTCCTGTAGTTGTTGAAATCATAGTATTTCTTGTTGTTCAGTGTGCGGATCTTCTTGTTGGCCAGTTCCACACATTTAAATCTTGTGTACAATTGATCAATCTGTCCCTGCAGTTCATAGCTGCTCAGCGCCTGATTAATACTCTGATTGATGGTTCCATTGGCGCTCTCCAGCATATTCCTGACCTGCTGGTTGTACCCCGCCAGCTTATTGTCCGCATCGTTCACGCTTCTCACGGTCGTGGCGATCTCGGCCCGCAGCCGGCTGTTCTCATGCTCAATCTCCCTGAGTTTAGACTCCAGCCTGCTGACTTCAGCCTTCAAACTATAATTACTCAATATTTTACCCCCCTTACTGCTTTGACACGTCTACCGCCCTTTCCTTCCCCCATCGTTCAATCTCCTCCACCAGTTCCTGGTTGATGGTGGAGATGGGGATGATCGACTCTATAGACTTTAACAGCATCTCTCTGCTGACTTCGGTCTCACCCCTTATCAGCATCTGCTGGGCCACCTCTTTCACCGCCGTCTCGATATCCGCATAGGAATACCTGTCCGTTTTTTGGACCAACTCCTCCAAAAAATCCGGATTAAGTTCTATCTTCAAGGATGCATGGGCATACTGGGCAATGGCGCCCCGCCTCTCCCGGGGATTGGGCAGTCCCGCGTAAAATACTTCCGAAAACCTGCCCTTTCGATATAATTCATAGGGCAGCACCTTCACATTGTTGGCCGTAGCCACCATAAAAACCTTGCCGGCGGACTCCTGAATCCAGAACAGGAACTCTCCCAGCACCCTTTTCCCTGTCTCGTTCCCGGAATCGGAGGTGGAAAGCACCTTCTCAATCTCGTCGATCCAGAGCACACAGGGGGACACACTCTCTATAAACTGGAGAGCTTCTCTCATCTTCTTCTCGCTCTCACCCACCCATTTGTCAAACACGGAGCCTATGTCGAACCGAAACAACGGCAGTTCCCACTCCTGGGCCACTAATTTTGCCGTCAGGGACTTTCCGCACCCCGGCACACCCACCAGCAGGATTCCCTTGGGAGCCTTCAAATCGTACTCGTAAAGCTTCTCCTCCGGCAGAAAGAAGATTTTCTTCTTGTCCTCCAGCCATGCCTTGAGCCTGTCCATCCCCGCCGCCTTATAGCCACGGTTTATCTCTATGTGCTGAACCATCCCGCTCTTTGGATACATCCTCTGTTTCTGGGAGGCCAGCCTGTAGATTTTATCCCTTTTAAGCCCGTTGCTGCCGATAATCTCCGCCGACAGCAGGTTGTCTATCTGAATCTCGGAAAAGCCCCGCAGCAGCGCCGCCGCATGCAGCACGTCGGACTCGTCCCAGTCGATGGAGAACCTGCCCGAATAGGTCTTTATAAACTTTGCGATCTGCATGATCCGCTCCCTGGTGTCGGGCATGTCCAAAGTGACCACCATTCCGAAGGAGGCAATCCGACTCCAGACCCGATCCGAGGTGACAAGGATCACCACACCGTTATTTTCTTTGGCAATATACAATATATTCATCAGTTCCCGGGAATATGCATTGTCGTCCGAAATTCTCCGCACATCCCCCAGCACGATATTCAGGCTGCGCTGTCGCTTCAACTGCCCCAGGAAAAAGCCCAGAGGGTCCTCCTCCGTGTCCATGGTTTCCGCTTTCCCCCCAATGCTTTTCACCTGTTTGGCATCCGTATAGTACAGGAACTCTATCTGTCTCTCCGCCACAATCTCATGGAGCATCCTCTCCACTCGCTCCCGCTCGTCGGTGTGGACGATCACCAGCGGTGTGCGGGCATAGATATAATGTATGATTTCCTGCTTTGTCTCGGCATAATTGCCCATTCGCTCGTTCTCCCCTGCAAGGCACTACCACTTTGCCATCCTCTTGCGGCACATATAGGCCAGATCCTGGACGAAATCACTGCTGTCCGCTCGCTCCAGGCGGCGCATATACTGTAGGCATTCCAGCCGGAAAGCCTCCATATGCCGTCTGATTTCCTGTTCCATGCCGCTCCTGACAGCTTCCGGGTACTCCGGAATCCGGTCAAAAAACAGACACGCCCGCACACATCTCTTCAAATTGCTTATAGCTGCTTCCGCGATTTCCAGGTCCACCTCCTCCAGGCATCTGTTGATCTCCCGCTGGAATCTGCGGAAGCTGTGCCTGAGCAGGTGCTCCTCCAGCCTTGCCAGTTCGTTGTATACCATGGGCACATAGGCCGTCCCGGCGGCCTGGGGATATACATATTGCATCCTCTCAAACTCCCGGCTCTTCATGCCCTTTTCCCTGACCGCTCCTGCCAGGGCCACCCACTCGGCATATGCTATGTACTGTGTTCCCTCCATGGCTTTACTTCAGGAAGCTGAAGGGAGGCTCCAGGCTCCAGTTGGGGAGCTTCTTGTTCATCTCCTTCAATCTATCGTCCGAGACATCATAGGCGCCCTGATCTCCTGAACCGAAATTCTCCTGGATCCTCTGCTCCAGCAGTTCACCTAATTCCAAATTTATTCCGTTATCCATTGTATGACCTCCTATTTTATCCTGCCTGACAGTTAAAATTTCCGAGTGACCTGACTACATAACGCCAGCCATATGCGTTTACCTATGCAGTACAGTAGATTCCGGCGTTATGTAGTATAAGTCGCCGCGCTATGGCGCTGAAATATCTTTGCCGGGCTCTTCGTTAATCACCTTTGACGCAGCGCAGCGCTATACAGTCTTATAAATACTCCAGTTTGCTGAGCAATACGTCTTTCTTGGCGCTGCTGTCAGAATAGAATTGCCTGAAGTCCGCCAGTTCCACCATGCAGGCATTCAGCGTATCCACGGCCGCATTGACTCTGGCCGGGTAATCTTTGTTGCCCTTGAGCACCCGAAATACCAAAAAGCCCAGGGCCAGGACGGTTGCCGCCAGGGAATAGGGCGTTACAAAGGCCAGCCCGATGGACAGGATCAGGACGATCAATGCCGCTATATTATATGTATTGACATACATAAACTGGAACTTGTTGTTGTGGAAATACTGTTTCAGGTTCTCCACCTGGTCCGCCTGATCTTCCCCGTTGGACACGGTCTTCCAGGAGTCGATAGCCAGGAGAAAATCCAAGGGCTGGGCGTTCTGCATCGCCTGGGCCCAGTTTTCGATGGCTCCCCTAAACCACATCCTGGTATTCTGCAGGCCGAATTTCTTGACATGGATATCTGTCTGATCCAAATCGTCATACACGGCCCATTTGATCATCTGCTTGCCTATGTTGAAGCTCTCCCGCTGGACAGCCTGGTATTCCTGATACTGCTGCTGTGCCGCCTCCACCCGGCCGTCATTGTCGATGACAAAATTGAAATATGCCTGCTGGTTCTTCAGGTCAAACTCTTCCTGATCATAATTGGAGATCAAGGCTGTCAGAATGGCGTCTATCCTGCCTTTGTAATTGGCATCTGTCTGCTCCTCCAACTCCACGTCCAGTTCGTCCACCACCGCGATCAGTTTCTCATATTTAGAAACATCCGCGTAAGCCTGCCTGATCGCTCCATAGTTGCCGCAGCACTGCTCCAGTGTACCGTAGCGGCAATCCTTGACAGGCGGCAGAAGCTGGATATATTTCTGGTAGGATCCGGTCAGTTCCCGGGAAATCTCCGGATTGGCATTCAACTCGGATATCCAGCCCTTGATCACATTATTCACATCGTGCTCCAACTCCTTGTCCGTGCCAAACAGGCCGTTTAAATATGCCTGCAGAAGGATGGCGGACTCCTGTTGTATCTTCGACGGATCCAGAGTTTTCAGGTATTCAAAGAACCATTTTTTGGCAATACTGTTCCTCCCGAACCTCAGATTGAACAGGCAGAAGAACAGGGATGCCTTCACCGGATCCCTTCGCACACATTCAGACAGCGCATTGGCCGCCACCTCTTTGTAGTCGTTGATCCAGGCGGTGATGGCGATAAGCGCATAGGACAGCCAGTATCTTGAACTGGTTATCCACAATTCTTCGGAGATCTCCTGAATCGTGCTGTTTCGCACCAGATTGATGTCGAAATCCCTCACAACTCCCATGACCGTCTTGCGGATGGCCTCGTGATCCCCGAACTGCTCCTTCAGGATCTGGTCAATCCGCAGGATGTTCTCATGGGCAAGCTGCTTTTCCTCGTTCTGTATCATGCCCTGCTTGAACTTGCTGACACTGTCATAGATCTTGTCTGTCGTCGCCCTCATGTTGGCGGTGGATGTATTGACAGACTCCATCTTTACATCCAGCTTTGATTTAAAAGAGTCAATGGTCTGGTTGAGCGCATTGACCGCATTATAAGACGCACTTGCCATGTTCCCCTCCTATTAAGAGTTCCGCATATTCCCTCCCTGCACACACACCGGTGATTGAAATTCGGCCGCTTGGGCGTCCGTATTTCAATCAGTGTGCCGTCCGGGAATATGCTGTTAGAGTTCCGCATATTCCTCGTATTTCTATCTTAAAATTCCATATTGTCAAAAACCGCCACCAGGTCCGCGTTCTTGGCGTCTTCCAACCTGTACAGTTCCCGCCAGCGCCCCATTTCCTCGGTGGCCTTGCGCAGCAACTCGCACCCCTTCTCCCGCTTCCTGCGCAGGATGGCCTGCAGGTCCGAAATCCTCCGCCAGAGCAGAAAGCCGCTGACGACTCCCAGCATGATGCCTATCACCAGCGTAACCTTGTTGAACAGGAAGGCTGTAATCCCCAGAAGCGCCAGCGCCCCCAGCGCCATGCAGGCAAAGATCATCACATACTTGTCCTGCAGGATATCCGATGCCCGGTTCTTGTTATAATGTCTCTCCAGCTTGCCCTTGGCTTCCTCATAGGAGTTTTCGTCACATTCGTCCGCCCACCCGTCGATGGCAATCTTGTATTTTTCCTTTTCCTGCCTGCGGTACCCTTCCGCAAACGCGGCAAAACCCTTGGCCAGCCATTTATTCAAATGGGACAGGGCGAATTTCTTTACCGTGATATCCACCCTCCTGGGATCCTCCTCAAAGGCCCATTCAAACAGCAGATCCTCCAGCGCCTTGGTGCTCTTTTCATTGGGGAACTCAAGATTGTAGAACTGCTGGGCCATTCCCAGGTCTCCCCTGGCCTTTATGACCATCTCACTGTATCTCTTATTTTTTATGACCTTCAATTCCTCGTTGTCATAGGCATTGATCAGATCATACAATATGTCTTCAATACGCTGGAACATATCCGATTCAGGCCGGGTATCGTCCTCCAGAATACCCCTCAAATGCACTGCCAATACCTCATTCTTCTCCGCGTTGGAGAGCAATGCCTTCATCTCGCCATAGTCCGGGGAATTTCTCCGCAGCGTCTCAAACTCGTTGTCCGTCACATGTATGTAACTGCCGGAATACACAAAGGTTTTGTCAATCACCTTGTTCCCGTAGTTGGGGTGCATACTCTCCATCTGCTGGAGCATGTTGGTGAAACTGTCATGAACCAGGCGGTTAAACTCCTTGTCCACCCCGAACACGCCGGACAGATAAGCCTGGAGCAGATACTGCCACTCATCCTCCAGGTTCTCGTAGTCCACCCGCTCCAGATAAGCCAGATACCACTTCCTGGCTACATCCACTCTGGTAAAACGCAGATTGATCAACAGGAAAAAAAGAGAACTGCTGTAATAATCCATGGAGAGGGCTTTGGACATGGCTCTTCTGGCCGCCTCCTGTTCGTCGCCGGCCCACAGCATCACCGCCATGATCCCATAGGCAAGCCAGTACCCCGTGTTGGCAAGATAGGCCGCCTCCACTTTTTTCCGCATGGTCTCGTCCGAACAGATATGCATGTCCAGGCCGATGACATATCCCAGGGCTATCCGGCGCAGTTCGTTAAAGAATTTAAACCTTGTAAAATATTCATCCGTGTACTGCGTGACGTTCTTAGAGGCAGTACTCAGGTTCTTAAACATATAATAGGAATTGGCCAAGTCGTCAATCAGCGCAAACAACTCGCTTGTGCTGACTTCCGCATTCTGGATCCGGCCCTTTAAGGATTCCACCGATCTGTTCACTTCGGCGTCCATCACCTGTGCGTTTTTGGTCAGTATCTCCAAATTACGGATTAATGAAGCCAACTCCGCCTGCAACTCGTTATTCTCGGCAATTGCCCTGTCGATCTGGCCTGAAAGCCGTCTGATCTCCGCGGCAAGCCGTTCCGCTTCCGCCCGCTCCGCTATCGCTTCTGCCTCAGTCATTCCATCGCCTCCCCATCCTCTTTAATCTCTGGTTCTCTCCCGTCCTGTCCCTCTTAAAACAGGGAAAACATCCTGTTCTCCTCGCAAAGCTGCAAGGTCAGGGGAGAGAGAAGCGCCTTCCGCTCTCCCACATACTTTTTGAATTTCATTGTATTTCCGTTGACTGTGACCTCCGTATTCAGCTTGATCTTAGCTCCCAGCAATTCTTCCACAATGGCCTTTGCCACGTCATAAGAATCGCCCGACGTGAGCACATACGCCTGCAATAGATTGCAAACCACACTGTCCATGCCATGCTTCACCGTGGTCTGTGTGCCGTTTAAGTCACCGGAAAGACTCCCGGCCAGCTTTGCATGGTGCCGCACCTTGTCAATATCCTTGCAGAATAGCAGGAACCGGGCGTAGGCGGCAAATCCGACGGCAAAAGAATAGCCCGCCAGCAGGTTGAACATCTGCTCCGAAAAATCCTCCGGTTCCTTCACGGACAGGATATAGTTTTCCAGGCAGTCCGCCTTCACCGAAGTACCGTTGGCAATCAGCCGCTTTGCCTTCTCTATCCTGGCGTCTACGGCGTCTATGTTCGATGTGACATACTGTGTCAACACATTGGAATCCACCTTAAAACCCATGCCGATCAGGCAGTCCGACACAGGAGCCTTGACTTCCTCCGGATCCGCGGAGGACAACAGGTACTCCGACAGCAGATCCCCCAGATAGGTCTTGTTGATCCCGGTCTCGAAGATCTTCTCCACAATGGCCGGCTTGCCCTCCCCGTCCACGGATGTCCGCAGGATATAATTTCTGGTCGTGGTGTTGGAGATAGGACAGTCCTTCGTCAACAGAAAATCTATTACTTTGATCCGGTCAGGATAGGGATCCCGATTGTTGTTCAGATAATAATTGTAGACGGCATCCTTGGATTTTCCATCCACCTCGAACCGGAACATCCTCTCCAGCACTTCCAGTTTCTCGTTCACCGTACCCGGCCAACCGTCCAAATAGGAAATGACGGCCCGGGAATTTAACTGTACGAACACGCCCTTTTCCAGCAGTGCGTCAAAGAAAGCCTTGATCACTTCATGGGATTGATTCTCCATGAGGCAAAATACCAGAATCGCCTCTGTCTCCTGGTCGCTCACTTTGGCTTCATACAGTGCCGAGAAGGCTTCCTTCGCCGTGTCATAGCCCTCCATCTGGCCGTGCAGGGCCCTGGCCACGGCCTCCGCATTGCATTTTATATCCGCTCCGGCCAGCGTCCGAAGGATGTAAGCCTTGGTCCTGATCGAATCACCGCTCTCGGTAAAATACTGTTCAAAAAAGTTTCTGGGAATGTTCCCCGCCGTCTGAGGCCGGAATACCAGCCCCAGCAGTTCCTGCTTCCGGCCATTGTCGGGGTAGTGAAGCATCAACTCCTGCAGGCCGGATTTTCTGTCGATATGGTTCGTGTTCCGAAGTACGGTCTCCGCCACATCATAGTTCTCCCGTTTGAGGGATATTTTGAGCAGAGTGCCGTTGGCATGTTCCGAAAATATTTCCGCCGGCTTGAGCCTGGAGGAAATGTACTCCACACGGCCCCCGTCATTCAGGGTGTCAAAAACCACCAGCAGATTGGCGTATATATCCGCCACACCCTCCCCAAAGGCTTCATACATATTGATCTCGTCCTCGGCAATAGACGGATATTCCTCATTCAGCCGCTTTGCATAGAGTTTTACCTTGTCCAGATATCCTCGGGCTTCCTCCTGAGACCTGGCCATGGAAATCATGGCCAGATTGTAACTGATATTGGCAATGAGGGTCCCCACATGCTTATGGTTCTTCCTCTCACAGTCCTCCAGGTTCCTGCCCGCGCTTTCCATCTTATTGTTGGCCACATCCATGAGGGTCTGACGCACCACATCGTTGATACCCTCAATTCCGTCCACCTGGACCTTGTCAAATGTGGCCTCTCTCTCGACCACCGTCCCGCAGTATTTGCAAATCCATATTTTCTTCGCGGGATCAAACTCCAGCTTTCCTCCGCAGGCACATTTTCTGGCAATAAAATTCACAGCCATGAGCGGTTACACTCCTTATATTTTACTTGGAAACCATAAGTTTCGTATTTCTCTCCACAAACAAAAGCTCGATCTTGGGACAGAGTTCCTTCACCGCCGCCATGTCGCCCGCGTCAAATTTAACCCGCAGTTCCGTCAGGTACTGCATAATCATCTGCTCCTGGGTTGCCACTGCGCTGCTTGACATAGGATCGGAATACTTTATGGTCTCAGACAGCTTTCTGAGCGCACCCTTCACTTCGGCGTCACTGCTTCTCTGCAGCAACATTTCCACATCCACATTGATTCCCTTGATAAAGCTGACATTCTCCTTTATCTTGGAATCCACATGCTGCACGGCATCCCTGGCCATGATGGATATGACCGCGATCACGATGAACACGCAAAGCAGGATGGCCTGGACAAATACCGCCGCCTTCACGCCGGCCTGCCTCCTGAAGATCATGAATACCATGCTGGCAAAAAACTCGGCGGCCACAAAGTACACCGAAAACGCGCCCAGCGGAATCCCGAAAAACACCGCCCTGACACTCAGGTTTTTGGCAATACTCAACACACACACAATATGCAGCAGATATGCCGCAGCCATAAAGGCATAACTGACCCAGAACACCGCGTTAAATCCCTTGAATATAAGGAATACGAACAGGTTGTATATCAGAAAAATCGTCAGGTAAACAATTCCGAGCATTAAACTGTTTTTCTTTTTCATCATCCTTTCCTCCCACTATCCTCTCTTTGTGCCGCACTCGGGGCAGAACTTCGACTCGCTGGTAAACACATATCCGCATCCGGCACACACATTGGAGTTCTGCTCCACCTTGGTTCCGCACTCCTCACAGAACTTTGCCCCCGGGCTCAGCGGGTGGCCGCAGTTTACACAGAACTTCCCTCCGGCCGTAGCGGGCGCCTTGGCCGCCGGCGCCTCCATCCGGGGCTCCGCCGCAGGCGGCTGCGCCCCTCCCTTGCCCATATTTTCCATAAACCCTGCCACGTCAAAGGGTTTGGCCCCCGGGATATTCCCGGCAGGGCCTTCCGCCGCGGCGCCTCCCGGGCTCAGTGCGCTTCGGGCGATATCCGCCACGGTACCTCCAAAGGCGCCGCCCATCATGAATCCGCCCACGGCCCCGCCGATATTTCCCATGGTGCCTTCGTTCCCCGCAAAAGTCTGGGCAATATCCATCTGCCGCTCCTCCTGCCAGGTATAGCCCTGGATCTTTCTGGAAGCCCGGAGCTCTTTCGCCTTTTTCACCGCCTCAAAGTCATCATCGGGCACGGTGATGGACTCAATGTTGAACTGGAGCACGTCGATTCCGTAATCCTCGAACAAGGGCCTCAGCTGCTCCCGCACCACCTCGGATATCTCAAACAGGTTCTCATTCATATCAAAGTAGCTGACTTTGCCCACGTTCATAATCTTTGATATGTATGATTTTACATACTGCTTGATGATGCCCCGGAACTTCGATACCATCCCTTCCGCGTCAAAAACATCCCTAAAGCCCACCATTTTCAGCATGAATTTCCGTGAGTCCATGACCTGGAAATTCATGTTGCCGCACATTCCCACATGCAGGAAAATATCATACACCGGATCGTTTAAAGTGATTTCGCCGGGGATTCCCCAGGTGAGGTCCATCTGATGGACTTTGTTGATATAGAATACCTTACACGGAAAAGAGGTCTTTCCATCGGTAGGGATATTGATAATCCTTTTGACAAGGGGGATGTTGGGCGTCTCCAGCGTGTGCCGCCCGGGCCCGAACAGATCGCAGGCATTCCCGTTGACCACCAGGAGAGCCTCGTGGGTTTCGTCCACAACCAGCACGGAGGTGGTGTTGAAATCCTCAATCGGATTTTTCCACACCAACGAGTCAATCGGCCCCTCGAACTGTAATACTTGAGAAATATTCATGTTTTTTCCTCCCATAAGAAATAGTATTTTAAGTGAGAAATATAAAAATGCATTGCAGCTTCCGAAAAAACCACAATGCACAAAATGACGCGGACGGCAGACATTGCACAGTTTCTTAAGCTATATATCATACGCTGTTGCGTATGATCCCCCTTATAATATTATATACTACCACCGGGGGATTGTCCACAAATTTTTGCCATTTTCTGTCGGTTATTATGAAAATGCGTCAACTATCCGCTGTTTTACGGCAAATACCCTCCTAGCTTTCCCCTCCTGCTCTTTTGCTCTTAAAGTTATCTTTTTGATCCCCCAAAATGGTTTCGACAATTCCCTGCGCCGAGATCTCCCGGGCTGTCAAAAATTCGTTTTTCGTATACTGCGACAGGGTTTGAGCGGTGACGCCGCCGATACAAACGCAGCGGGTCCCTGCCGGGATTGCCCCGTACTGCTCAAAAAACATCTTCACACCCCCCGCGCTGGAAAAAGTCAGATAATCCAGCATCGGGAGCGGGTCGGTGCAGGCTTCCGTCTCCACATCATAAATCGCAATGTCTTCCACCGCAAAACCCTCCCTGCGCAGCGCCTTGGGCAGAACCGGCGAGGCCGCCGCCGAGCGGAGCAAAAGAATTACTTCCCCGGGCTTCGCCGCCGCCCCCATACCGGCTGCCAAAGCCTGGCTGGTAAAGGTTTCGGGACACAGATCGGCCCGTATGCCGCAGCGGGCCAGCGCCTCGCCGGTGGCGGCGCCGATAACCGCGAACTTCCACTTTTCCAGAAAAGACGATACACTATTCCTTTGTTTCGCCTGCCCGAAAAAGGTCCTGACTCCGTTGGCGCTGGTAAACACTATCCAGCCGGAGCGTCCCTCCAGACTCCGCCAGACAGGTTCCGGGGGCAGTTCCCTTATTCCCACGCGCAGCACCCAAACCGCCTTTGCCCCAAGGGCCTCCAGCGCATTCAACTGTTTCTCCGCAACCTCCCGGGTGCCCGTGACCCCTATCCGCCGCCCCATAAGCGGGCTTTGAGACAGGTCCATAGCCGCCACGTCTCCGATAAGGATAATAGCCGGCGCGGACACCCCCGCATTTCTGGCCGCCTGCTCCAGCCGGGACAACGGCGCCCGGACCCGGACGGGAGTGGGCGCATTGCCTCCGGAGATCACCGCCCCGGGCGTGTTTTCATCCTTTCCTGCCGCCATCAGCCGGGCGGTGATGGCAGACAGCCGCTCCAGCCCCATCAGAAAAACCAATGTACCCGACAGCTTGGCCAGCGCGTCAAAATCCTCCGGCAGACCGTCCGGCGTGTGGGAGGTATGGGCCGTGACGATATGCACACCGCGGCTCACGCCCCGATGGGTCACGGGGATTCCCGCCTCCGCCGCTATACCGATGGCAGAGGGGATGCCCGGAACCTCCTGACAGGGAATCCCGGCGGCTTTCAGCGCCAGCATTTCCTCGCCGCCCCGGCCGAAAAGATAGGGATCACCGCCCTTCAGGCGCACCACCCGCAAGCCGGATCCGGCCAGTTCAATGAGCTTTTGGTTGATTTCTGCCTGTGACGCGGCGTGTGCCCCCCTTCGTTTCCCCATGTAGATCCGCATGGCCGATTCCGGCGCCGCATCCAGCAGCGCCGGGTCAATCAGATCATCGTACACCACTGCCTGGCACTGCCGCAGCAGCCGCAATCCCCGCAGGGTAATCAGATCCGCCATGCCGCAGCCCGCCCCCACCAGCGCAACGCTGCCCGGCAGCGCATCGGCAATATATCGCTCCGTCTCCTCCTGCGTCAGGGGTCCGCCCTTGGCCATACAGGCATCAAAAAGTCTGCGGAACGCCGCCGCCCGTCTGCTCTGCTCCGGTATGGCGGCTTTCACCGCCGGGCGCAGAGACTCCAGCCAGGCGAGAAGCCCGTCCAGCCCGTCCGGCAGCAGCTCCCGCAGCCGCTCTTTAAAATAGACCGCCGCGGTAGGGCTTGCGCCGCCGGTGGAGATACCCGCCGAAAAGGCGCCCTGCCGCACCAGGGCCGGGAAAAGAAAACTGCACAGCGTCGGATCGTCCGCCACGTTCACCGGAATATGACGCTTTTGGCAGAGAGAAGAGATACGGCGGTTCGTCTCTTTATCGTCTGTGGCGGCAACGACCAGCCAAGGCCGCGGACGCAGATCGGAAACGTCGAAGCTGCGCTGACGCAGCTTCACACCGGGGAAGTCCGCCAGCGCAGGCAGGATATGCGGCGCTACCACCGTTGGCTGCGCACCATAGGGCATCAGCTTCTGCAGTTTGCGAAGGGCGACGGTTCCGCCGCCCACGATCAGGACAGGTTTGTTATTTAAGTCCATAAATATGGGAAAATGGGGCATTTCTTACTCCTTTTATCTAACGAATATTCTAGGCGTTTGCGAAACTCCCTTTCTGGTAACAGATGTCACTTTCAGAGAACATTTCACAATCGCCTAAACGAATATTCTTGTTTATGGAGACCAACTCCGGGTATATATCCGATTACTTTATGTGTTCTGACATTCTTCAGCGATCCGGCCGGGAACCCGCCGCGGGACACAATAATACTGCATGCCGTGAGGGGTATCCACACGGTGTACCCCCACCCCGAATACTTGTTCCAGAACACCGCTTTGGTAGATGGCATCCGATTCGTCGCAGCATAGCAGCCTGCCCTCCTGCAGCACCGCAATGCGGTCCGCCTCCCGCAGCGCCAGACAGATGTCGTGCAGTACCAGCACCACCGCTTTTCCCTCCCGGGCCAGGGAGCGGGCAGTGTGCATCATTTGGAACTGACGACTGATATCCAGATAAGTGGTGGGCTCATCCATGAAAAGAGTCCCGGTATCCTGGGCCAGCGCCATGGCCAGATACACCCCCTGGCGCTGGCCTCCGCTGAGCAGGCTGACATTGGTATTTTCATGCTGCCGGCTTCCTGTGGCATCCATGGCGCTGCGGGCGATGGCATAGTCCTGTCCGCCGTAGTGTCTGGGATAGGTCAGATAGGGAAACCGTCCGTGCAGTACCATCCGCAGCGCCTGAACGGAGGGCGTGTTCCGGCTCTGGGTCAAAAACGCCGCCTTTTGCGCAATCTGTCTGCGTTTCAGCCGCCGGATATCCACATCGTCATACAAAACCTCACCGCCCGTGAGGGGCAGCAGCCCCAGCGACGCTTTCAGCAGCGTGGATTTTCCGCTGCCGTTGGGGCCCAGCAGGACGGTAACCTTTCCCGGCAAAAACTCCATGGTGACTTCCTGTATGACAGTTTTTCCAAAATATCCGGCGCAGAGCCGACTCAATCGGATCATGTGCGCCCTCCTCTCTGCTTAAACAAGAGCCATAAGAAAAATGGAGCCCCCGCAAATGCCAGTATAATGCCCACAGGCAGTTCAAAAGGCGAAAACAGCACTCTCGCCGCCAGATCACACATCGTCACAAAGAAAGCGCCCCCCAAGGCGGAGGAAACCATCAGTGAAAGGCTTCCTTCTCCCAGCAGCCGCCGCATGGTATGGGGCACTATCAGCCCCACAAAGCCCATCAGCCCGCAAAAGCTCACGGCGGCGCCAGCCAGGGCCGCCGCCAGCACCAGCAGAATAAAGCGCACAGGGCCCACGGAAAGCCCCAGACTCTGGGCCGTATCGCTGCCCAGCGCAAGGATGTCCATCTGCCGGGAGAGGGAGAGTACAATTCCCAGACCGGCAAAAATCACCCCTGCGGCCGGGGCAAGCTGCGCCATGGTGACACCTGTAAAGCCGCCGATCCGAAAGTCCGTGACACCGCTGATCGCATCCGGCGCCAGCGTCACCACCGTATCGATGCCGGCGCTGAACATGGCCGAGATGGCTACCCCCGCCAGAATCACGGTCATGCGGGAGGCGCCGGTGCGCCGGGACAGCCCCGCCACCAGAAGGACCCCTGCCAGAGCCCCGCCGAATGCCGCCAGCGGCGTATATCGCTGGGCCAGCGGCGCGGCGGCACAGACCAGAGCTACCGCAAAACCCGCGCCGGAATTGACGCCGATGACACTGGGAGACGCAAGAGGATTGTCCAGAACCGTCTGAATGACCGCACCGGAGACCGCCAGGGCCGCTCCCGCCAGCATCGCCGCGCAGGTGCGGGGCAGACGGCTGTAAAGCACGATGCGGGCGGCGGCAGAAGTGCCGTCCCGCCCGGTCAGCGCGTCAAGCACCTGCGCCGGCTCCAGCTTTACAGACCCTGTCCACAGCCCAAGGGCCGCTGCTCCCAGGGTCAGGACACATAGCCCGGCCCAGAAAATGGCGTCACTGCGCCGGGTAGAGAATATCCGCAAGCTGCTCATAGGCTTCCCCCCATCGCTCATTCGGTTTCAAATTGTAGAGTTGCTGATCCATCACATAATAACGTCCTTCCTTTATGGCCGTAAGAGAGGCCCAGGCAGGATTTCGCAGAAGCGTGGTTTCCAAAACCGCCTGCGCGTCCGCAGGATCCGCGCTTTGCAGCACCACAAAGATATAGTCCGGGTCGCTCTGCAGGATTGTCTCCAAGCTGAGTTGTTCCAAAAGACTGCCCTCCCTGTCCGCGATATTCTCACAGTCCAAAGCGGCAAGCATCTCTCCCAGCACACTCCCCTCACTGTTTTTTACCTTACAACTGCTTCCTGTGGCCCGGATATACAGAACGCTGGGGCGGGATCCGTCGGCCCTTGCAAGAGCCCTTTCCACCTGTGCCCAGACAGTGGTTCCGTAGGTCTCATAATTCCCGGATTGTCCGGTGATCTCTGTGCAGATCTTCAGCATCCGCAGATAATCCTCAAATGTGTTGACGGAAAAATACGCCGTGGGAATCCCCATCTCATTAAAGGCGGATTCCAGTTCCATATTCCGGTCGGTTCCGCAGCTTGCCAGGACCAGATCCGGTTCGCAGGCGATCAGCTTCTCCATGTTCAACTCCTTTGCGGCGCCCAGATTGACCACATCCTCCCCCAAGGGTAAATCGAAGTAAGTCCAGGTGGCATCCGTCGTCGCCACGATCTGGTCCCCCCCTCCGGCCAAGTACCAGATATCCGCAAAGCTGCCAATCAGGCAGACCACCCGCTCAGGGCGGTCTGCCGTCACCTGACGACCCAGGTCGTCCGTAAAAGTCACTGCCGTCTCCGAGTCCGTTTCCTCGGACGGCGGTGCGTCAGTTCCCCTGCCGCACGCCGTCAAAAACATGAAACAGCACAGCAAAACCAAATGGACGAATTTTTTCACTGACATTTCCTTTCTATACTTAAAGTTCCGCAAGTTTCCTTGCCTTTTTCTTTGCAGGCTTGCCCCAGCCTGAAATGGGGAGGCGGCATGACTTTTGTCACGCCGCCTCTTAAAATATACTCCCCTGTTCCCACTGCATAAACCCGGAATTTGATGCCGCCACGCGCCTGCAGTTTCAAATCTGCCATCCGCCTGCTTCCTGCCGGGAGTATGGTCATGGTTTAATACATATTTAGGAGAACCCGATCAGCAGGTGGCGCCGCCCTTCACCTTCTTTTGCAAAACCGCCGCCTTATCAATGGTGTCGGAGAGCAGCTTTTCGTTGACATAGCCGAAGCCCAAACGGCTGACGGTATCCGCGAACCTTTCGCCGGAGATGCCCTCGTCCCGGAACAGGAGAATCGCCCTCTCCACCACCTCCAGCACTTCTTCCTCGCTTTCGAAGATCCTGGTCAGAGGAATGCCGTGGGCCACCTTCTTGCCCCAGCGGCCGCCGATATAGATCTTGAAGCCCTCTCTGTACTCCTCCAGCGCGCCGAAGGGACATTTGCCCTTGCAGCGTCCGCAGTTGTTGCAGGCATCGGGATCAATGTGAATTTTGCCGTCGGTCACCTGGGCAACCTTGACGGGACAATTCTCCACAACCTGGCACTTTTTGCAGCCGCGGCATTTGGAAAAGTCCGCCAGGGGAACGCTCTGCCCCACAATGCCCAAATCGTTCAAGTCGGGTTTGACACAGTTGTTGGGACAGCCCCCCACGGCAATCTTGAACTTGTGAGGCAGAGTCACATTGTGATATCCCACATAGAACCGCTCATGCAATTTTTCTGACAGGCCATAGGTATCGGCAAGACCGTACTGGCAAGTGGTACCCTTGCAGGAGACAACGGGGCGCACCAGCGAACCTGTGCCGCCGGTGGACAGACCGTGCTCCCCCAAAAAGTCAATCAGCGGCTGAATATTTTCATGCTTAACCCCTTGAATCTCCAGCGTCAGACGAGTGGTCATGGTGACGGCCCCCGATCCGAAACGCTCGGAAGCCTCGGCGATGGTCCGATGCTCCGCGGCGGTGATCTTACCGTTGCGGGTGATGACACGGACATTGAATACATCCGGATATCGCTTATCCCGCAGACAGCCCAGCGCCTTGACCCGTTTGATCTCCTCAGGAGGCAGAGCGCCGCCCGCGAACTGCGCCTTGACCTGATTGACAAAGGCTCCGCCCTCCAGCACACGGGTATTGGTATAACCCAAAGCCTTCAGCCGGTTCTGCAGGAAGTACCCCCGCTTGCCCTTGGCACAAACCAGCAGCAGCTTTTCCTCCGTCCCAATGCCGTCTAAAGGCGCGGTGACCTTGCTTAAGTCGATCCATTTCGCGCCGGGAATGGCGGCTGCGGGATGGGCATCAATGACACGGTAGCCATTGGCTTTTCCCATAGCGTACTCGGCGGGCGTAAAGGTCTCAAAGGCTCCCGCCATCTTGTTTTCCAATATGTAACACGCCTGCACAAAGGGGTGGATGGCGGTGGAGAAGGGGGGCGCGTAGGCAAAATCCAGCGTGTCAAAGTCCTCAACCGCCGCCCCCATGGCGATGCCGGTGACGGCAATATCCACCATTTTGTCTACCGCGCCTGCGCCAAGCACCTGAATGCCCAGCAGCTTATGGGTGTTCCCGTCGGCAATCAACTTGGTGACGAAGGTGGAGGCATCGGCATAATAGTGCGCCTTGTCATCCGTGACGCAGGTGACGGTGATCACATCATAGCCCGCCTCCTTCGCCTGCGCTTCGGTCAGGCCGGTGCGTCCGGCGTTCAGATCTCCTGCCAGTTTCACCACGCCGGTGCCCAGGCAGCCGCCGTAGACAACATCCTCCCCGGTCAGATTCCTGGCAAGGCAGCGTCCCGTAATATTGGCGGTGGAGCCCATGGCGGACCACTGTGCTTTTCCGGTGATGCGGTTGTACACCTGCGCGCAGTCGCCCACGGCGTACACGTCGCTTAGATTTGTTCTTTGATGGTCATCTACCAGAATGGTTCCCCGGTTCATCTCCAGGCCCGACTCCGCCAGAAAAGCAGTGGCGGGACGGACACCGATGGCAAGCACCACCAATTCACCCTCAAAGGCGCCCACACTGGTGCGGATACCCGTCGCCTTCTCATCCCCCAGCACCTCCTCCAGAGCGGCCGCGGTGACAATGCGGATCCCCCTGGCCTGCAGCCGGCGGCGGATATAGGCGGCCATCTCCGGGTCAAACAGATTGGGCATGACCTGATCCGCCATATCCACAACCGTGACTTTCAGCCCTTTGGCCAGCAGGTTTTCCGCAATCTCCAACCCGATAAATCCGCCGCCCACCACCACGGCGCTGCGGCAGTGGTTATTTTCCATATAGGCCCGAAGACCGATGGCGTCATCGGGGGTGCGCATGGTGAATACACCCGGCAGACCGACGCCCGCCACCTCCGGTACAAAGGGGACGGCGCCTGTGGCGATAACCAGCTTGTCATAGGAAACGGTTTCACCGTTGGCGAAACTGACATTTTTGGCGGCTGCGTCTATGGCCACGGCCTCCATCTCCGTCCTGACTTCCACACCGGTCAGTCCGGCATACTTTTCCGGCGTATTGACAATCAATTCCTCCCGGGTCTCGATACTCCCGCCCACATAGTAGGGCAGGCCGCAGCCCGCATAGGAGATGTCCTTACTCTTGGTATAGACTGTGACCTTTGCGCCGCGGTCCTGACGCATCAGCTTTGCGGCAGTTTTCGTGCCTGCGGCAACGCCTCCGATAACAATGACATTCATGACATTTGCTCCTTTATTTTTTATTGTGGAACTGTTATACTCTATAAGAGTTACGTCCCTAATACTTTGATTCCATGCGCTTCGGCGCACTTTCTGTTCATAAAAGTCAAGTTCATTATATCACAGGCCACAAATATTATCTATGGAGAATTGCACTTATTTCCGACCTCTGCCTCACCCGCCGATAATCTCCAAACCGTCAGGAAAACTACGGATTGCCAGCGCACAGGTATTGGTCAGGCGCACATTTTCCTTTAAGGGATATGCCAGCTTCCCTCGCGCTTCCCCCTCTTTGCAGTGGACATCCAGCTTCGTGTCTATCAGCCCTAGATTGCCGGGAATATTATTGGCAAAAATAAGGCTGCCCGCACTCACGCCCAGCACCACGCCATCCGCATGAATATACTCCATCAGTGATTTATCAAATCCTGTCTCGTTAATACGCTGAAGCAGATACTGCGTTTTTCCGCCGCATAAATATACCACATCATATTGCTGCAGCTGTCCTGTCTCCATCCCTTCATGCATATCATAAACGCTTATGTTCTTGTCCGGTATACCGCACTTTAACAAGTCATTCATACACTTGGGCAGCACGGCAATCGCGTCCGCGTCCACCGCGGCTACCGGGATAAACAACGCTTTCACATAAGCCATGTCCTTGCCTGTCAATTCCACAAAAAAGTTCTGTATCTCCTCTGTTTCCAATCCGGCAGATGTCAATAATACTCTCATAATCCTATTCCTCCCAATTCATCTGTTCGTCCAAAATACCCATCTTACGGCATTCGTCACATACCAGTTCCCGCTCTGCCCGATCCCCTATCCGGTATTTCAGAACCTTATCTCTAAAAACAATGTACTTTACATTTCCCGCCTTAAAATCCACAAACCAGCTGCCGCCATTGTCCGGGTCGGAGATCATGACCTTTGAAACCAGTTCCGGAAAATCCTTCCGGGCACAGGAAAAAAACAGCACCGTCCAGTATCTGGGCTTTCCGCCGGTTTTCCACAGTTCAACCTTGTGTATATTGAGAAGGTCTATAATATTCTCATCCTCGACGCTCTCCTTGATCAGTACGCCCTCGTAGACTTCCGTCTTCTTCCCGGAAACCGCGTTATCGCCGCAGCAGTGTTTCTCCCTGACACCGCCAACCAGCAATTCGTCCTTAAGCAATACATCCATGGAGACATGAAAAACCTCCCCCAGAATCAACAGCTTCTCCACTTCCGGCAAGGCGATATCCGCCTCCCATTTCGAGATGGACTGCCTGCTCACGCTGCAGACACAGGCCAGTTCCTCCTGGGTCATTCCGTTTGCCTTCCGCAGTTCGATAATCTTCTCCGACAGTTTCATCCCTCCTGCCACCTCCTTTTTTCGTTCCGCCTGCTCCCCCTGCTTTTTCTTTACAGGATCCGCTCCGTGTATACATATTGTATCAAAAGCCCTTATCTTTTACCACCAACCCAGAAGTTCTTTTCCGCAACTCCCTGTTGCCGCCCGCCATTTACGCGTCACGCGTCCCGGATGCCGGTATTTCTTATACTCACAAAGGGTTAGATTTTCCAGTTCCTGCCCGTTGCATGGCACCTGCTTATGCAACGGGCAGGAATGGAAAATCTCAGTGCTCGTCAGTATAATTCTCCGGTTTATGCTCAAGTTCCCGCAGCCTCTTATTAATCTTCTTTACCTCATTCCGGTTAAACAGATAGAAGCAGGACCAGATGAGCATAAAAATACCGCATGAGGCCAAAAACTGTAAAACAGTAAAAATTATCCTGTCTGCGTGAAAAGGGATCCAGCCCAGATAAACGCCCACAGGATAGAAAACGCCCATTCCCACGCAAAAATGTATTATTGTTTTGAAAAGTCCGGAAGGACGATCGAATTGATAAATGATGGATGTACTGCCGCAGGCAATGCCAACAATCATAGCGCCTAGAGCCTGCCTCGCAAAATCTTTGCATATCTGCATCAATATATCTTCTTCGCCCCAGGCAAAATAGGATAAGCACATTATCACAAAGGAAGTACACCCCCAAGATATACCATACAGAATATACTTAATCACCAGTTTAACAGTCTGTTTCATTCTAATCCCAGCCTTTCTTTGAAACTCTTGCGAAAACTTCTGGAAATGTAATCTGTGACCCCGTTTTTCATTACCAGTCCCATGGTTCCATTGAAGCTTGCTTCCACATGATTGATTTGATTGATATTGACAATCGTTGATTTGGAAATACGCACAAAATAAACGGCAAGCATGTTCTCCAGTTCGTATAATGGCTTATCCAGTATATATCTGTTTTTTCGTTTATCGTAACAGACAATTTCCCTTCCCTCGGTACGTATTAACGATATGTCCTCCGGTTTTATAAAATAAGTATTTTTGTCTTTTTTGGCAATCAATGTCAGAGAATTTGCGTTTTCTTTTTCCAGCATGGAAATAATTTCTCCAACCGAATCAGTCATTTTGTTTATATGAAGAACCGCATATGGCTCTTTATATTCCGCGCTGATTTTGCATTCGACTTTCATGGACGCGCCTCCTTCCCTGATTATTATAGCACGACAGAGCGGCAAATGTATGCATTTCAGACATGAAATCCGACCTCTTGCGCGTCACGGGCTGCCACTTCCCCAAACCCTATTGTTTACTTTCAAAACCCGTTATAAAATGACGGCATCAAGACAGCACTTAAGCGAGGAGGCTATTTTATGTCACAGACAATTGTACAAGTGGAGAATCTGAATCTGGCCTATAAAAATTTACGCGCGGTTCAGAATGTTTCGTTTTCCGTGGAATCCGGAGAGATTTTGGCCGTTATCGGACAAAACGGCTCCGGGAAGACTTCCACTGTGGAGTGTGTAGAGGGCTTACGAAAACCCGACAGCGGTTTGATTCAGGTTTTTGGAAAAGATCCCTGGCAGCGCCGCGGCGAAGTATACAGGGAAATGGGTGTCCAACTGCAGGAGGCGGAATATCACTCGAAAATCAGAGTGGAGGAACAGTGCAGATTATTCGCGAGTTTCTACGACAGACCCGCCGATTGGAATTTATTGCTGACACAGATGGGACTTGACGGAAAAAGGAAATGCCCGGTTCATAAACTATCCGGCGGCGAGAAACAGAGATTATCCGTTTTACTCTCCCTTATAGGACGTCCCAAGCTTTTAGTATTAGATGAACTAACCACGGGACTGGACCCGGAAGTGAGACAAAACATGTGGATCAGTTTTGAGAATATAAGCAAAGGGGGCGTAACCATTATTATGGTTTCCCACTATCTGGACGAGGCAGAAGCACTTGCGGATAAAATCCTCTATTTGGAGAGAGGACGTCAGCAATTCTTCGGAACGAAACAGGGATTCCGGGAGTACGTAAAAAGCCGTATTCCCCAGGATAAATGGGAAGAAAATCTCTCATTGGAGAAGCTTTACTTAATGCTTGCACCGAAAACAACAGGACTTACGATGGAGGGAATACTATGAAAGGGTTTGTGGTTTTATGTAAGACGGAATTACGGTTGTTTACAAGGGATTTTTTTAGCTTTTTCTTTACTCTTGTCTTTCCTGTGCTAATGCTCCTTTTATTTGGCGGCATCTTTGGAAATACGCCGATTTATGACGGATCCGATATTAGAATGATGGACGTCTCTGTGCCCGCATACGCTGTCATGGTAATGGGAGTTACTGGCTTAATGTCTTTGCCCCTGACATTATCGGGTTATAAAGAGAAAAAAATCTATAAGCGATTTGACGCTACGCCCGTCGGAAAGAAAAGTATCATGTTAGCGCAGATGCTGGTCAATCTCGCCATGACGCTTATCGGAATTTCTATTTTATTAATAGCCGGAAAACTTCTTTACCATATACAGATTCAAGGCGCTTTTCTTTCCATTTGCGTAAGCATATTGTTTTCCATAGCCGCTTTGTTCTCCATGGGATTCCTTTTCACGGCTATCGGGCCGGATTTGAAAAGTACGACTTTACTTTGTTATCTTTTCTATTTTATTATGCTGTTTTTGTCCGGTGCCACAATGCCGGATATGCTGTTCCCCGACACAATAAAAAGGATCTCCGCCTTTTTGCCCATGACCTATGCAGTTGATTTAATGCAGGGAGTTTTTGCTGGAGACAGCCTCGGCCTGCACGGAAATGAATTGCTTATTCTTGGGGCATTGACAGCGATATGTACTGCCGTCGGGGCCGTCTTATACAAAAGGAAAGACTGGACATAAGGCAATTGCTCAAAAGCGCCTTTTATCAGAATAAGCCATATTACAGGAAGCGCTTCGCGAACCCTGTATTCTGGACTTGTTTGATTACAGGAACCGCTTCGCGAACCCTGTAATCAAACAAGTCCAGAATACAGCAGGTTCTGATAAGCCATATTATAAAAGGCTGTACAACTCGTCAACAATGGGACGGCAGATGTCCTCTAATGTGTTTCCTGTCAACGGATTGGATAGATGAGCAATTTCCAATAATTCATAATAAGATTTACTTCCCCCTTCGCCGATCAGCCTCATATAGTCAGCCCATGCCTGTCCAGAATTGTTTTTCAACTTAAGATAGAACTCAAAGGTACTGATCTGCGCAATGTCGTATTGTATATAATAAAACGGGGTTTCGACTATATGGGTCTGGCTCGGCCAGCATTTTCCCTGCCGTATATCTTCCGTAGGTATCCTGTTCCAGGGAGTGTATCTGTTTGAAATATCAACCCACAATTCACAAAGTTCTACTCTTGATAAATGCCTGTCATACATCAGATGTTCAAATTCATCTATGGCACACCGATAGGCCAGGTTTTCAAGCTGCTGCATCAAATGATTTCGTATATAGTCTTTTTTATGCTCTCCCACAAACATATCCAAATAGGGAAACATGAAGTGTTCCATTGTTTTGGAATGTATTTCATTCACAGCGGGAGAAGAGCGGTGCAATTCATATAAGGGCTGTTTTCTTGCCGCAGTATAAAAAGCGAACCCGTGACCGAATTCGTGGACCGTATATCCTGCTTCCATTCCATTGCCAGTATAATTTCCGATGATAAAAGGAAGCTTCTCATATGGAAGCATACAACAGGTAAACAGGATATTGCGCTTATTCGCCCTTGTTTCCAGATCATACAGTTCCTTCCGGGTCATCTCTTCCATATAGCTTCCCGCTTCATAAGGCAGGTCTTTAAACATAGCCACAATAGAGGCGATCAGTTCCTCCGGGTTTGCAGCCAATGCGGGAGGATAGCCAAAATCGATTCCCTTTTCCTTTATATCAGCCACTGCAGGCGTAACATATTTTTGGATATTGCGGCGGAAATCCGCTGTCTCCCTTGTTCCGAAATCCCCCCGTCTCTGGATGTGGTATCCAAGATCGATATAACTGTTATAACCAAGGCTGTCCGCCAGTTCACATCGGATCTCTATCAGCTTCCGAAACACCTGATACAGCGCTTCATCATCACGGCTGCCCTTTGCCATCAGTTTTCTGTACTGCATTTTCAATGCTGATTCTTCCGACCGCAATCCCATACTGTCAGGATTTTCCGCAGCCCTATGCTCTTCAACATACACAAAAATCTGTTTCCCAAATTCCTGTTCCAGTTCATTACGATACCCAAAAGCCGCCGCTATCCTGCTGCACTCATCTCGCAGCGCATACACCGAAGGCTCCTCCTTGTTTTGTATTTCAACTTCCTCCAGACTGTATTGATAATCTATTCCGCACAGGTGGCGTATGTAGATAATCTCTTCTTGATATTCCATATATTCAATTTCTTTTTTTACATCCAGCCAAGCGTCGCGGAACGTCTGATAGGATATGGCGCCCAGCATCTTGTTTTTACAATCGTTTATCTTTCTCTTTACTTCCGAATAATCCGGTCTTGTGTAATTCCATGTTGAAAATTTCGTATTAGCGGTGTTGCTCCCTGGCATAAGATATCCCTCCCTATATAACAAATTTCATGTTATCGCACTGTTTTACATAATGCAAACGATTGCTGCATTTCGGGACATTTTCATCCTATTAGAACAGGCAGTTCAAAATCCAATCTGCCGAACTTTCTCAGTATGTCCAAATCGCGTATGATAAAATTACTCCGCCAATAATAGTTTCCAATCGTCTGTTCGGCCACACACCACCGCTTGCCGTCTGGATGAGGGTTGCTTTGTTCATATGCATCAAGCTCCTTGTCAGAAGGAAACGGAAGCTCGTGGGTGCCAAGCAGAGAGTCAATGATTGTGTCCAGATTCATATCCACAATGTGTCTGCACTCCGGATAAAAACTGCTTTCCGGTGAACCGACAAAATACACCGGCAACGGCAGCCAGGATGGATATGTTGCCGGATCAAACGCTTTAATATTCAGCGCTGCCGGATCGTAATCGGGATATCCATGGAGAAGAACCTGCCCGCATTGTGCATACCGGTCTTTCAAACCCTCCGCCTTATGGTAGATATCGCTTTCCTTGTCTGCGTATTTAAGGATGAAGTCCGCAAGGCGCTTAGTCACTCCGATATCGGCTTTTGCCGCTTTCTTTGCGTCAAAATGAAACCATGGCATATGCGCAAAGTCATTATTGCTGGGAATTCCCTGCATCCCCACCCAGCCGTCGTCCAATAAATAGGCCCCGGAGCTCAGGTATTGGACAATGCCCACAATGATTTTGCTTTTTATGTCGCTTTCATACTCACCTGTCGTATCCAGATAGTCCAGCGCGATGCATACTGTATAGGGAGAGGAGTTGGGATTCCAGTTGTTGCACTCGATGTTGTGTCCGAAGCCTCCGTCTTCATTTTGATAACCGGACAGAACCCGCAAAAAATCATCACAGCTGCCATCTTCAAAAAGATATTTCCATTTTGTATAGTCAAGGGGCCTCGCGTTGCGGTAAACCAGCTTTCTTAATCTCAAAAATTCATCAAGGGATATTTTTTTCAAAGTTATTACCTCCGCTTTTCTTTCATTAGGGTGTATTATAATGCGCCTTTACCCAAACCAATGCTCCACCACTGGAAATAAAAATATCCGGCTTCATTTCTCTTAAAAAGCTCAAACAATTTTGTTCACCCCTTGATGTCGAAATACCGAATATGTACTATTCTTAAAACAAACCGAGTATATCCGATTGTTTTTCTATCTATAATCGGGTACTCCCAACCGTTGTGCCGCTTCTCTCCAATACTTCTCATCTGCAAGTTCTCGTTCGCCGGCCTCTTTTGCCAATTTATTCGCCAACACAACTAATTGTGATGAATAGTCGGTTCCTGTTAAGAGAATTTGTATATTGGAATTCACAAACCATGGCGCTTTACTTAGCAAACCACTTATTTTTATATCCTGCACCACTCGCTCATTGTCATAAGGAATTTTTAGAAAAATGGGTTTCCATGCTGTCTTGCCATTTATCCAAACATCTTCAATAATCATACACTGTGCATAACCACAAGTGCCGATAGCAATTCCTACCGATCCACAATTATAATAATGTTTCCCTTGCCATTCCAATTCACCCGGTAAATGCGTATGCGCGCAAATCAGATAATCCGTATTAATATTTTTTAGCCATTTTTTAGTATTTTCACCCTCAATAAGCAATCCTTCACGGGAACATACCGGAGAACCATGACAAATAGTCACAGATGGACAGCCTGTTTTTTGATACTGAAAGGTAATCGGTAAACTATCAAAGAAGGAAAAATCTTTTTCATTCAATTGCCTATATGCAAACAGAAGGTTGCCGGTTGCCGAGTTCCAACTCCATTTTCCATTTTCAATACCTTGAGCAATTATCCTTCTTTGTTCCAACATATATTCTTCTCTGTTTCCTCTAAGAAACAAACAGTTATTGTTTGAAGAAAAATCATATAAATAATCCATGGTTTCCCGTGTATAAGGAGTATCTGAAATATAATCCCCAAGAAATAAATATTCATCACAGCAAACCGATTTCATGTATTCAATACAGGCTTTGAGCGCAATAATATTACTATGTGTATCCGATATAATACCGATTTTCATAATCAACTCCCCTCCATATGATTCCGTTTTATCTGTAATACGTATATTTCCCGCCGCCCCCCGGCTGGTATTCAAAGTACCGGACAGGCTTTAGGGCTTCCTCTATGCTGCAGTAGACCCACATGAAGGAATCGGAGGTATTCTTCCGGCCCAGTTCATTCAATACCTGAACGTGCGTCTCATCTATGTGCAAATATTTCTGTTTCAGCAGTTCCTGTTTTAAACGTTGTGCCACATGGGAAAGCCAGTCCCGGTATACAGCCAGCAGCCAGTTTGATATTGTCACCCGGCTTAGGGAAAGGCCCATGGCGGACCATGGCTGTCCCGCATTTACCACAGATACGCTCACTTTCATCCATGACATGGAGCACCTTGCTGTGGGGCAGACTTTTTACCAGTTCTTCCGGCTGGCCTTCATATTTCCTTTTCCTAAGGTGTACCTCTGCTTCAACCAGCTTCGGTTCATGGGCATCAGGAGATTCAGATATCCCTATCGTAAGCGTCAATCATTTTCAACATCTTTTGTTGTTTGAATAATCGAATTTTTGTATTTTACAATATCAGTAATAACTTTTTTTTCTATTGCTTTTATGTATTTATCCATGTAGTCATAGTCAATTACATTCTTTTCATTAACTGGAAGAAATACCGTATCACTCTGTATTTTTTTCTTTGAAATTGAATCGCCCCAATAATATTTAATACCCAAAGTCTTTCGCAATGCCGAAACAATAAAGCACTGAATATATTTCTGTCGTTTTGAAGTATCTTTAAGATACAAGGCAAGATTATGACTATCATTAGAACAGAAGTCTTTCTCCTGATAAGTAATAGTCATGGTTTTTCCACCTATGAAAGCACAGTATTCCTCCCTGTCATTGGCAAGTATATAGTCTTTATATCGGAAAGGATAGTAAATGAACTGCCCCACACCGCCAATTTCTTTTTGTCCCAAAATATCTGTGGATTCGTCCGCCTTTGATGAATCATAATCCCCATTCCAATTATATGGCATATCTATTTCTTTATACCGTTACATGGTAACCGTAAACGTCAAGAACTCGATATTGTTTACATTATATCGTAAAATACCCTTGAAAACAATAGAGAACCGATAAATTGTTTGCATACCTTTTCCTTTTGTTCGCTATTATTTTCAGACATTAAGAAACCGCAACCCCTTGATTTCTCAAAGGATTGCGGTGCATAATTTTACTATTTAACTCTGAACTAATAATTACTCGATGATAGTAGCCACACGACCAGAACCAACCGTTCTACCACCCTCACGGATAGCAAAAGTCAGACCCTGCTCCATAGCAATGGGATGAATCAGTTCGATGGTCATCTCAACGTTGTCGCCAGGCATACACATCTCGGTGCCTGCAGGCAGTTCGCAAACGCCGGTAACGTCGGTTGTTCTGAAATAGAACTGAGGACGATAGTTGTTGAAGAAAGGTGTATGACGACCACCCTCGTCCTTGGTCAGAACGTATACCTGAGCGGTAAACTTCTTGTGGCAGGTAACGCTGCCGGGCTTAGCCAGAACCTGACCTCTCTCGATCTCAGTTCTCTGTACGCCACGCAGCAGAGCGCCGATGTTATCACCAGCCTGTGCCTCATCCAGCATCTTACGGAACATCTCGATACCGGTAACAACGGTCTTCTTGGTCTCCTCCTTGATACCAACGATCTCAACTTCGTCGTTCAGGTGCAGAGTACCACGCTCCACTCTACCAGTTGCAACGGTACCACGACCGGTAATGGTGAATACGTCCTCTACAGGCATCAGGAAAGGCTTGTCAGTATCACGCTGAGGATCAGGGATATAGTCGTCAACGGTAGCCATCAACTCCATAACCTTGTCGCCCCACTCGCCGTTGGGATCTTCCAGAGCCTTCAGAGCGGAACCCTTGATGATCGGGCAATCGGTGAAGTCGTACTCCTCCAGCTGCTCGGTGATCTCCATCTCAACCAACTCCAGCAGTTCAGGATCGTCAACCATGTCGCACTTGTTCATGAATACGATGATATAAGGTACGCCTACCTGACGGGACAGCAGGATATGCTCCTTGGTCTGAGCCATAACGCCGTCGGTTGCAGCTACTACCAGGATAGCGCCGTCCATCTGTGCGGCACCGGTGATCATGTTCTTTACATAGTCAGCATGGCCCGGGCAGTCAACGTGTGCATAGTGTCTCTTCTCGGTCTGATACTCAACGTGTGCGGTGGAAATGGTAATACCACGCTCTCTCTCTTCAGGAGCCTTGTCGATGTTCTCGAAATCAACCTTCTCGTTACCGGCTACTCTCTCAGCCAGAACCTTGGTGATGGCAGCGGTCAGAGTGGTTTTACCATGGTCAACGTGACCAATGGTTCCAATGTTACAATGGGGCTTTGTTCTTTCAAATTTAGCTTTAGCCATTATTGTAGTCCTCCTTAAAATTAAACTGGTTTTTGGTTACGCCAAAGTGGCCTTGCGCCACTTTGGCGCTTTGAACTTGGCTATCTCTGATTATATTAGATAATCAGAGGATTTTCAAGTTATTTTTCATGAAAATACAAACTATTTTCCTTTTTCTGACAGAACTTTCTCCTGAACGTTCTTAGGAACCTGCTCGTACTTGTCAAAGAACATAGAGTAGTTACCGCGGCCCTGGGTCTTGGAACGCAGATCCGTGGAGTAACCGAACATCTCCGCAAGGGGTACGAATGCGCGTACCATCTTGCCGCCGCCGATATCATCCATGCCTTCCACACGACCACGGCGGGAGTTCAGATCACCGATAACATCACCCATATACTCCTCGGGCATGGTTACTTCAACCTTCATGATAGGCTCCAGCAACACGGGACTTGCCTTCTGCATGGCCTCCTTGAAAGCCATGGAACCGGCAATGTGGAACGCCATCTCAGAGGAGTCAACCTCATGGTAGGAACCGTCGTATACATTGGCATGAACGCCCAGTACGGGGAACCCGCCCAGAATACCTGCCTGTGCTGCCTCTTTGATGCCTGCGCCGACTGCAGGGATATACTCCTTGGGAATGGCGCCGCCCACTACGGTGGACTCAAACAGCAGTGTGGGAGGCTCGTTGATCAGGACATTTGCCTTGGGATCAAACTCGAACTTCTCACAGTTGGCCTCCAACGGCGAGAACCTGACTTTACAATGACCATACTGGCCACGTCCGCCGGACTGCTTCGCATACTTGGAATCCACTTCCACTTCTTTAGTAAATGCCTCTTTGTAGGCAACCTGAGGAGCGCCTACATTGGCCTCCACCTTGAACTCACGCAGCAGTCTGTCAACGATAATCTCCAGATGCAGCTCGCCCATACCGGCGATAATGGTCTGTCCGGTCTCGGGATTAGTGTGGGCACGGAAAGTAGGATCTTCCTCCGCCAGCTTCGCCAGCGCCTCACCCATCTTGCCCTGACCAGCCTTGGTCTTAGGCTCGATAGCCAACTCGATAACGGGCTCCGGGAACTCCATGGACTCCAGGATCACCGGGTGCTGCTCATCGCAGATGGTGTCGCCGGTGGTGGTGAACTTAAAGCCCACCGCGGCGGCGATATCTCCGGAATACACCTTGTCCAGTTCAGCGCGCTTGTTGGCATGCATCTGCAGGATACGTCCCACACGCTCTTTCTTGTCCTTCGTGGCATTCAGCACATAGGAACCGGAGTTCATGGTACCGGAATACACACGGAAGAAGGCCAGCTTACCCACAAAGGGGTCGGCCATGATCTTGAATGCCAGAGCGGAGAAGGGCTCTTCATCTGAAGAATGTCTCTCCACCTCGTTGCCATCCAGATCCGTTCCCTTGATAGCAGGGATATCTGTGGGGGCGGGCATATACTCCAGAACAGCATCCAAGAGCTTCTGCACACCCTTGTTACGATATGCGGAACCGCAGCATACCGGAATTGCGGTACACTCACAGGTCGCTTTACGCAGAACCTTTTTCAGTTCCTCTACGGAAGGCTCCTCACCCTCCAAAAACATCATTGTCAGATCATCATCCAACTCGCAGATCTTCTCAACCAACTCGCTGCGATACAGTTCTGCATCATCCTTCATGTCTCCCAGATCGTCGGTAACGGTGATGTTCTCACCCTTATCATCGTTGTAGATATATGCCTTCATCTCAAACAGATCGATGATGCCTTTGAACTCGTCTTCCTTGCCGATGGGCAGCTGCAGCACAATGGCATTCTTGCCCAGACGGGTCTTGATCTGCTCCACTGCGCCATAAAAGTTAGCGCCCAGGATATCCATCTTATTGATGAATGCCATACGGGGTACGTTGTAGGTGTCAGCCTGACGCCAAACATTCTCGGACTGAGGCTCAACACCACCCTTTGCACAAAATACACCGACAGCGCCGTCCAGTACACGCAAGGAACGCTCTACTTCTACAGTAAAGTCAACGTGGCCAGGAGTGTCAATGATGTTGATACGATGCTCTAACGCACCTTCAGCAGGCTTGGTTTCTTTTTCCAGAGTCCAGTGACAGGTCGTAGCCGCTGAAGTGATGGTAATACCTCTCTCCTGCTCCTGCTCCATCCAGTCCATGGTAGCAGTGCCTTCGTGAGTATCGCCGATCTTGTAATTAACGCCAGTGTAATACAGGATACGCTCGGTCAATGTGGTCTTGCCCGCGTCGATATGAGCCATGATACCTATATTCCTGGTTCTCTCTAAGGGATATTCTCTTCCAGCCAAGATTTTTTCCTCCTTTTTTATTTTGTGAAGCCACTTACACTGATACAGTATTCCACATATTTCCTGTCAGTACACAGTATTGCAGTTCAACCGCCGACCGTATGAGCGCCCGGATATCGTTCTGTGTACTGCCTGGGAATATGCTAGAAGCGGTAGTGCGCAAACGCCTTGTTTGCCTCTGCCATCTTGTGTACGTCTTCTTTTCTCTTTACTGCGGCGCCGGTATTGTTTGCCGCATCCAGAATCTCATTGGCAAGTCTGTCGATCATGGTCTTCTCGCCTCTCTTGCGAGAGTACATAGTCAACCAACGCAGACCCAGTGCCTGACGTCTGTCAGTTCTTACCTCGATAGGCACCTGATAGGTGGCACCACCGATACGTCTGGCCTTAACCTCCAGAGTAGGCATGATATTGTTCATGGCCTCTTCAAATACCTCCAGAGCGGGCTTGCCAGACTTTGCCTCAACCTTTGCAAATGCGCCGTATACAATCTTCTGTGCTACACCCCTCTTACCATCCAACATGATGTTGTTGATAAGCTTGGTTACCACTTTGTTATTGTATAAAGGATCTGCCAATACATCTCTTTTTTGAATATGTCCTTTACGTGGCACGGTTCTTCCCTCCTTAACAATTTGGTTTCGTTAAATCATCGGTACTCACATGTGTTTCCCCAAGTGTTCGTGCGGGTATATCTGTAGTCCAGAATTCCAACACTTTTCTTAGTTTCGTTGTTGTGGTCCCAATACGGCATCGAAAACGCCGTCCCTATTTTCCCAAATACTTTTCCAGTCCGCCTGCGGATGCTTACTTTTTAGCGTCTTTAGGTCTCTTAGCGCCGTACTTGGAACGAGCCTGCCTTCTGTTAGCGACTCCCGCAGTGTCCAGAGTACCACGGATAATGTGATATCTGGTACCGGGCAGATCCTTAACTCTTCCGCCTCTGATCAGAACAACGCTGTGCTCCTGCAGATTGTGGCCCTCACCGGGAATGTAGCTGGTAACCTCGATTCCGTTGGAGAGACGCACTCTGGCGATCTTTCTGAGAGCGGAGTTAGGCTTCTTGGGGGTTGCAGTCTTAACAGCGGTGCAAACGCCTCTCTTCTGAGGGGAAGAAGCATCCGTAGCCTTCTTGTGCAGGGAGTTGTAACCCTTCTGCAACGCGGGAGCGGTGGACTTCTTCACCGATGTCTGGCGACCCTTTCTTACTAACTGGTTAAATGTTGGCATTCTGTTTCACCTCTTTCTAAAATAATGTGATTTGTTCTGCGCACATTCTGCTTGCTGTTTTCCACAAAAAAGCATCCGCGCGCATGCTATATTAGTATAGCCACTTGCGGATGCTTTGTCAACAAATATTTTCAAGTTTTTTCAGTGTTTCAGCCGTGTTTATAAAAAAGAACAAAAACCGAAGCAGGATTAACGCTCCAAAATGATATCCAGATACCTTTTCAGCGCATCCTGCCATGCAGGAAGCCTCTCAAAGCCATTCTCCTCCAGCTTGTCCTTGCTCATGCGGCTGTTGGCAGGGCGGCTGGCCTTGGCGCCATACTCCGCGGTGCTCACCGGTTTCACCGTCACAGGAATGCCCGCCTCCTGAAAAATAGCGCAGGCAAACTCATACCAGGAGCAGATTCCCTCGTTGGTGGCATGATAGATCCCGTACTTCTCCGTCTGCACCATATCCACCAGCAGCCTGGCCAGATCGTAAGTATAGGTGGGGGAGCCAAACTGGTCGTTGACCACTGTGATCATGTCATGGTTCTCGGACAGTTTCAGCATGGTTTTGATAAAATTCTTGCCGTTGACGCCAAACACCCAGGCGATCCGCACGATAAAATACCGCTCCAGCAGTTCCTGCACCGCCAGTTCGCCCTCATACTTGGTCTGTCCGTAGACGCTCTGAGGCTCTCTCTCATCCTCCGGCTCCCAGGGTCTCTCCCCCTGTCCGCTGAACACATAGTCCGTGCTGATATAGATCATTTTGATATCCAAGTCCTTACAGACCTCCGCTATATTCCGGGTTCCCTCCGCATTGACCCTGCGGCACAACTCCTCGTTCTCTTCAGCCGCGTCCACCGCCGTGTAGGCAGCGCAGTGGATCACCGCATCCGGCACCTCCTGGCGGATGACTCTGTTCACACTGTCCCTGTCGGTGATGTCCATCTCCTGGATGTCTACTCCCACCGCTTCTATATCTCTCTTCTCCAGTTCGTTTACCACATCGTAGCCCAGCTGGCCCTTTACGCCTGTCACAAAAACCTTCATTTCTTTTCTCCCTATTTAAGTTCCGCCGATTCCCTTCCCATGCACATTCCGGTGATAAATATCAGGCCGCTTTTGGGCGTCCTGATATTTATCAGTGCCTTGTCCGGGAATCTGCTGTTTTAAGTTCCGCCGATTCCCTTCCCATGCACATTCCGGTGATAAATATCAGGCCGCTTTTGGGCGTCCTGATATTTATCAGTGCCTTGTCCGGGAATCTGCTGTTTTAAGTTCCGCCGATTCCCTTCCCATGCACATTCCCTCTCTCACGGAAACAGCAGTTCCATGCGGGACACCTTCTCGTATTCCAGTTCCCGCACCGTCTCCTTTAGCTTTTTCAGATTCCATCCCAAATATACCGACTGTCCTCCTCCGACCTCGGCGATACGCCTGCGCCACCGGACGCAGCGCGTCACATAACAGACGGAGCCCGCCGCTAATGCCACGGTCAAAGCCGCTATGCCCAGGCCAAAACAAATGTACAGGCCCATCATATTTCTTGGAACCATTCCTTTCACCCCTTGCGTTGACATCAAATATATCACAAATCTATAAAAAAAGACAGGGATATCTTGAAAAAAGGTTCATTTTTTTTTATAATAAAAAATACACGGTACATCAGGCATATGCGGAACTCTAAGCAGAGAGGGGGCAAGACCACATGCCGGAACCGAATCACCAGTATCTGGCCGGGCTCGTCATCCGTTTTAAACAGCGGGACACCGATGCCTTTGCCGAATTATACGCTCTTACATATAATAAAGTATATAATTATGCCCGGCATTACCTGAAGGACGAATACCTGGCCCAGGATGCCATGCAGGAAGTGTTTATATCCGCTTTCCGCAATATAGACAAGCTCAGTGACCCCACCCTGTTTATCGCCTGGCTGAACCGTATTTCTTTCCATGTGTGTTATGACATTCAGCAGAAGCAATACGGCCATCAGGACTTATCCGATCCGGAATTGCTGGAACTGGCGCGGGACGAACGCCCCCACTCCGACCCGGAAGCCCTGGCATTGTATTGGGACGAGGTTGCCAGGCTCCGCCGGGCCATGGATGAACTGCCTTTTCAGGAACGGGCAGTTCTGGCCATGCGCTACTATAACAACATGAAGCTGGAAGAGATCGCGGGGGCTATGGAGTTGAGCCGCAGCACCATCAAGCGTTATATTGCCTCCGGCAAAGAGCACCTGTCCCGAAAATTGAAAGGATAACATATATGGCATTAATAAAATATAGGAAGAAATATGAGATGAACAAGAAACAGGCGGAGGCGGCTTTGCAGGATATTCTCGCCGCCAGCGGCCAGGACGATATTGTGGGCCGCTCACGCCGCGCTTTTCACAGAAATTCGAACCGCCGTCTCTGGATTCCTGTTGCGGCTGCATTGGCAATTCTGCTGACGCTGGCCGGTATTATGCTGTGGCAGCAGTAGGCGGCCTGTACAGGAAAGGTTTTTGCTACCAAATATGAAAAAAAGTGTCTTATCAAAACTAATTTCATATAGCATGTGTATTATGCTGCTCACCGGCTGTGGGGCCGCGACCTCCATATCCATCCCCTCCGCCGAGCAGCCCCCCCAGGAACAGCCCGATATTATGGGGGCTTTGCAGATCGGCGCCACCAGTTCTCCGGAGGCCATAGGTTCCTCGGAGGATGCCGCATCTCCCGGATCCGGCGATTCTTCCGAAGCTGCCGACTCTTTAGGAGTCGCTGGACAGACCGAGGGCACCGGCCAGTCCACGGCATCTGACGACGCCCCCGGTATCTCTGCCCCCACGGCCGCACCGGATCCCACCCCCGAACCCACGCCGGAGCCCACTCCCTTCGTGCCGCTTCGGGACAATACACCCTATTGCCCTATTCCCACGGCTCCCGGCACAGTGACCTACGGCAACGATGTGACCACTATTGATGCCTCCAACCTGGAACAGGGATATATTATGGCCAATTATACGGGCACTTGTCCCAAGGTTAAACTGCAGGTCATAGGCCCCAACTCCCACACATGCACTTACAATCTGAACACGGCGCAGTTCCAGGCCATTCCCCTGACGGCAGGGGACGGCAGATACACTGTCACGGTCAATGAAAACATACAGGGGAAGGAATACAGCGTCAGCTATGAAGTGAATCTGGATGTCTCTATGACTGATCCTTTCAGTCCCTACCTGTCCCCCAGTTCCTATGTGAACTATGACACGGACACTCTTGCGGTGGAGCTTGCGGCGGAGTTGTGCGAGACCGCCTCCTCCGACCTGGAATGCGTGTCCGCCATATACAACTATATCATTGAAAATGTTGAATATGACTATGACAAGGCCGGCCAGATTACCAGCGGCGCTTTGTCCAGCTATATCGCCGATATCGACGCCACTCTGGAAAACGGCAAAGGCATCTGCCTGGACTATGCGGCCCTGATGGCCTGTATGCTGCGCACACAGCATATTCCCACCCGTCTGGAGGTAGGCTATGCCTCCCTCGCCTATCACGCCTGGGTCAGCGTCTATCTCACGGATGTGGGATGGGTCAACGGCATCGTGGAGTTTGACGGCTCCAGCTGGAACCTTATGGATCCCACTTACGCCGCCAGCAACAGCGAGGAAGAGGTCAGAGAATTTATCGGGGACGGAAGCAACTATTCCGTCAGATATATTTATTAGAGAAACTCAAATCAGCATATTCCCGTAAAACACACCGTTCAATATTTGGATGCCCTGGCCGCCGGATATTGATCGCCGCTTCTGTGTGCTTGCAGGGAATATGTGCAGCCCATTACAAGGAGAATGCGTATGAAAGCGAAAAGAACACTTACACAGGCCGAGATCACCACATTCTGCTCCCAGACGGCCATGCTGATTCAGGCCGGGATCACGCCGGTAGAAAGCATGAGCATCCTGCTCAGCGATATGAAGAATGACCAGGGCAGGGAAATCCTCCAGGGCATATGGGATGTGTGCAAAAAGGGCACCAGCTTTCACGAGGCATTGGAAAGTGTGGGCGTCTTCCCCGACTACTGTCTGCGCCTGATCGCTCTGGGTGAAGAATCCGGTAAACTGGACAGCTGTCTGCAGTCTCTGGCCACCTACTATGAGAAGGAAGAAAATATCCGCAAAAATATAAAACAGGCCGTCTCCTATCCCCTGATTATGATTATCATGATGTTTGTAGTCATCTATGTGCTCATGAGCCGGGTGCTGCCGATTTTCAGTCAGGTGTTTGCCGAACTTGGCAGCGACATAGGCGGACTGGCTGCCTCCCTGATGAATATGGGCAATACCTTAAACCGCTATTCCGGTGTACTGCTCGTCTTTATATGCGCTGCGCTGGTGCTGTATTTTGCCTTCACCCGCATCCCCGCACTAAAAAGACTGAATGCCCGCTTTTTAAACTGGTTTCCGCCCACCAGGGGGTTCTTTGAAAAATATGCCTGTCAGCGCTTTGCCAGTGGTCTGGCCATGACCTTCAGCAGCGGCATTGACACTTTCAACAGCCTGGACATGGTGGCGGAACTGGTGGGCAATTCCAGGATGCACGACCAGATCCTGGGCTGCAAGGAGCGGCTGCGCAAGGGGGATAACCTGTCCGAGGCCCTGGTAGAGTCCCAGATTTTCAGCAATGTACATTCCCGCATGGTTGCCATCGGCTTCCGTAGCGGAAATATTGACACTGTCATGCAAAAAATTGCCGATTCCTACGAGAAGGAAACCGATGAAAAGATGCAGTCCATCATCGCCGTACTGGAACCCACTTTAGTAATCATCCTCTCCGTTATCGTGGGACTTATCCTGTTGTCCGTAATCCTGCCGCTGATGGGCATTATGTCCAGCATTGGATAAGAGAAATATTCGGAACACTTATAATCCAGCCTTCAGATCCATCGTGCGGCGATTTATACTCACAAGCAATGAAATTTGCCGCAATGTCCCTGAAAATTATTCGCTCGTGGGCCGGATTACTTGGCAGGTTTTAGTGACCGTCAGTATAAATAGGAGGCATACATATGCGCAATAACCGTTTTAATCCCACCCCTCTGGGATTCCTGCCCAGGTTGATCAGCAGGCTCCCCCTGCTGACAGGGCTGCTGATCCTGCTGCTGTTTTTGCAGGGTGTTCAGTCCGTCAGCGACACCACTGCCGCCAAGCAGCAGGAGAGCCTGGAGACAGCCCTTTCCCGCAGCATTGCCCAGTGCTATGCCGTGGAAGGCATGTATCCGCCCAGCCTGAATTATCTCAAGGAACATTATGGGCTGACCTACGACGAGAGCAAATTTCTGATTGACTATCAGCCCATGGGCGCCAACCTGATGCCTGAGGTTGTGATATTGTCCATAAAATAACGGCAGCATAGAAATTTTTCAGCCGAGAATATGCGGAGGACTGCTATGCGTACAAAACAGGAAAGAAATCATATTGTAGATGTGCTGTTCGTGCTTGCGCTGTTCGTGGTGTTTACGCTGTCCGCACTGGTACTTGTAATCCTGGGAGCCAATGTTTACAGACAGACTGTCAGCTACATGGATGAGAATTATGATGCCCGGACTGCTTACTCCTATCTGACGGAGAAGGTTCGGCAGAACGACCTCTATGACAGCATCTCCATCGGGGAACTGGAGGGAACTACGGCCCTGGTGCTGACCCAGGAAATCAATGACACCACCTATGCCACCTACCTTTATCTCCATGAGGGAAACCTGCGGGAGTTGTTTATGCGCCAGGGAAGCGACATCGGAGCCGATCCCCTGTCCGCAGGCCAGGAGATTCTGCCACTCAGGGACTGGAACCCCGAGATGGCCGGAGACTGCCTGCTGCATATCTCACTGACCCTGGAGGACAACACCCAGAAGGAATTGTACATCGCTCTTCGCAGCCGGCAGAATTGATTTTAGGCAATTGCGAAACTCCCTTTCCATGAACAGTGGATGGGCAATATATACAAAATAAGGGCGACTGGCCACTGCATCGGAGCCCGTTTTTGTATATATTGACCAGCCACGTCACTTGCGGAGAACGTTTCGCAATTACCTAAGAATTGATTTACCAGAAAGGAGGAGGCTCCTTTGAAGCACTCCAAATCATCACTCTTTTTGATGGAACTGATAATCGCGTTACTGTTTTTCTCCCTGGCCAGCACGGTGTGCATCCGCCTGTTTGTCAACGCGCACTCCCTGTCAGCCCAGACTGTGGACCAGAATTATGCCGTGAATTACGCCCAGAATATGGCGGAGGCTTTCACGGGATGTAACGGCGACTTGCAGGCGCTGCAAGAGTTGCTGACCGGCAGTATGCTGGCCGAAGATGGCAACGGCCTGTCCCTGGAGCAGAATGGCTACCGCACCCACCTGGTGCGCAATATGGCCCCCGAGCCCGGCAGCACTCTGTCTGCCGACATTAGTGTATCCAAGATTGGCGCCGCCCAAGTTCCGCTCTACACCCTGCATGTGGACCTGCACATCCCCCGCGTAAAGTAGCAGCATATTCCGGAGATGTGCGGAGCGGAATTCAAAATAAGAAAGGAACCTTCCTATGAGCTTTCAGAAAAAAACCGGACCGGAATTTCACGTAAATGTAGGTTCTTCATCGATCCTGTTGATATTTGTGATTCTCTGCCTCATCTCCTTTGCCACTCTGTCCATTGTAAGCGCCAATGCGGACGCAAAACTGAGCAGACGGGTGGTGGAAAGGACTACTGCGTATTACGAAGCCTGCAATCAGGCCCAGGCAGATATCACCAGCCTGGATGACACTTTGGCTGCCATCTACGCGGACAGCTTTGACGAGGAAGAATATTTTATGGCTGTGGGCCATAAAAAGACCTGCACCTTTACTATTTCCGACCTGCAGACCCTGTCTGTCACCTTGGATATTCTCTATCCCCGGCAGGAGGGGGATCCCTTTTACCGTATTACCTCCTGGCAGGTCCTCACCGATAGTTCCGATATGGAAGAGGATGAGGGAGCGCCCCTGCTGATTATATTCACCACTGATTAGATTTGGCAGGCCAACACTTAATTCCAGGTATGGTTTTTGTCTGTTGACAATCTATGTCCAACATGATATAGTACAACTATAACCGTTACAAACACACTAAATGAAGAACGGAATATTCCACCATTACAAGGCGGAGGTATTTATTATGAGAAAAAATTTTTTACCCGCATTGCTGACAGTCGTACTATCATTTTGCTGTGTCACAGTACAGGCAGAGGCAAAGGAAGAAGGATGCAAACATGGGCTTACGGGACTGCGCATAACATCAAGAACAATAACCGGGGGATATGACCACACATACACAGGATCCGATGGAACAACCAAGGTTTGCACTGTGAATACAGGAACATACACTTATGTGGAAGTATGTATCGATTGCGGCGCACAGGTAGGATCAGGCGATGGCACTTTTTCAGATCATAGCACTAATCATAAATAATTTATAAGTCCAGTATCCGGCACAAGGCACAAGCGCATGTCTTGTGCCGGATATCATTGATTATGCTGAATTGTTTATGAAGAAAGGACCAAACATGAAAAAAATATCATTGGCGGCCCTGCCCCTGCTCATACTGCTGTCCCTGGTGGCCTGCGGGGGACAAGATAGCCGGAATACACACGGCGAGATCGACAGCCCGCAGGCCGACGGGGCAGATACATACTGGACGGGGACAAGGTGGATTTACAACGGAGGCGCAGACACCACATCCGTATATCCCCTGTACCTGGCAGAGGAGGTAAGCGGGTTGGATGTGGAACCTGATTCGGCGTATGATGGTCGTTCCGTGACATACTGCGCTTTGGGAAACATCATCTACGGCCTGGAGGATTTTTATCGAAAAACAGGGGATAGATGGGAACACTTCTACTATATCAGCCGCTTTGACGGATCGGATGAAGATGTTACACATTGGCCCATAAAACTACCGCCACCAGAAGACTACGGGGTATCCGGGTATGCCGTTGCTTCCTTTGACATAAAAGGAGAAGACGAGTTGGTCGTATTCCTTCAGGGACAGCAGGACCAACTTCTTCAGCAAGGTTGTTATCTGGCAGTGCATATGACCCCGGAGGGAAAAATATTGTCTGTAACCGATCTATATACCACCCTGCTGGAACTGAATGTGGAAATGGAAGCGCTCTATGAAAAAGCCTATGTGGACGGGGCGGGATATTATTACCTGATTTCCGGACGGTCAAATTACAGGGGAGGGAACAGCGTCAGTGTGCTTGATCCTGCCGGGAAAATCATGGGAACCATAACTTCGGAAGAAGGCTATGCAGGGGTTGAATGGGCTATGAAACTGCCTGATGGCAGTGTCGTATTTTCCTGGCTGAACCCAGAGCAGATGCGTATTATGATGCAGGCTTATGACAGGGAAAAGAACGCTGCTTACACGCTTCTGGAAGGAGAACAGCTGATAGACGCCTGGCTGTGGACACCAGGAGCAGACGGACATCTATACTATGTAAACAGCTTTGGGAATCTGATGCGCTGCGACATCCAAACAGGTTCTGTGGAGGAATGTATATACTACCCGCAGCTGGGATTGGATGGGGACCGTCACTCTCCCTATCTGGTGCGGATGCTTATAGGGGCGGACAGTCAGTCCTGTTTCCTCCTGGGCAGCAAAGGCGGGAAAACGGTGATCTGCAGGCTGAGTACAGAGAAACCTGAAACAGAATCCATATGTCTGTTGAGTAATGGCCGTTTTTCGGATTATATAAAAAACTGTGCCTCTTCGTTTTCTCAAAAAAACCCTGATTGTCCCGCAGTGTTGGAGTATCCCGAGGAAAATGCGGATACCTATTGGGATCGGGCAATGGCTGCTCTGGCCTCCGGAAAAGGGGCGGACATATACTATGTCTCCAGTGATGAAATGCGTATACTGCAGCAAAAAGGTGTGCTGGCGGATTTGTCTGCGCTGATATCAGAGGAAACCCTGTCGGCGCTGTGGCCCGCCGCCCTGGAGATGGGGACTGTAGACGGACAGCTGGTGGGAATCCCGTTGGAGGCAAACGTGGAATCCATGCTTATTTCGGATGAAATATGGGCCGGGGACTGCTGGACGCTGGAGGAGGCTCTGGATGTGCTGGAAGCTCATCCGGAAAAGCAGTATCCTGTTATGTCCCACATAGCATTTGACAGTTATGACGTGCTGTCCTGGCTGGTTCTGGAAAGCCTGGACAACTCTCCCTTTCTGGATATAGAGAAGGGAACCTGTGATTTTGACAACCCGCTGTTTATCCGCGCCCTAAAACTGGCAGGAAGCTATACCAAATCTTTTAGCTTCGAGGACGCTCAGACGCTTTATCCGGAAAAAGACTGGGTAGCCATGCAGATTCCGATAAATATACGTAATTTCGAAGATTTTAAAAGTAATTTGGGAGAGAATTATCACGTGGTTGGATTCCCTACGGAAGGGAAGAGCGGAACCTATTGGAGCAACGGGACACAGCTGGTGGTGGTAAACAAGAATCTGCTTCTGGAGACCGAACATGCAGAAGAGATAGGGTTGCTTCTGGAAGAAATGCTCAGCCGCGATAGACAGTGCATGTTGAATGTCAATGAACCCGTAAGGCGGAACATGCTGGACAATCGGCTCAAGCCACATACCTTAGACGGAACAACCGGAATGTATATTGAGTATGGGAACGGTTTAATGAAGGAACTTACTCCCGGACCTCAGGGAGACTACAGGATTGGCGAGTTTAATGCTATAATGGAAAACAGTGTGGGACGGTCCGTGGACACCAATGCCATAGAAAGTATCATCACGGAAGAAGCAGGCAGCTACTTCTCCGGAGATAAAGACATAGCAGCAGTAGCCAGCATTATCCAAAACCGGGTGCAGCTGTACCTGAACGAGCGTCAATAGGATATGCCTGTCACATGAAGTAAAGGCCGGACCCCAACGGATCCGGCCTTTACTTAGCGCAGTTCTATAGTAAATGAGACTATATATTTACTCAATCGCCACAAGTTCTTCCTCCTCGGCTTCTTCTGCGGAGACAGCCTCAGATTCCTCGGTCATTTCCTCGGATATCTCATCCACAGCCTCGTCCTCCTCGACGACCTCCAGCAGTTCACCTTCAATCTCGGCATCCCCAGGCTCCAATACAGCCTCGTCCTCCATCAGAATATCCTCTTCGGATTCCTCCTCCGAAATTACCGCCGGTTCCTCCTTGACAGAAATGCGGCGTATATAATCGGTGTTCAGTCTGGTATTGCGGTATCTCTTCATACCGGTACCGGCAGGAATCAACTTACCAAGAATCACGTTCTCCTTCAGGCCAATCAGAGGATCCACTTTGCCCTTGATGGCGGCCTCAGTCAGCACCTTGGTAGTCTCCTGGAAGGATGCCGCAGACAGGAAGGAATTGGTGGCCAGCGCCGCCTTGGTGATACCCAGCAGCACTTGCTTGCCCTCCGCAGGTTCCTTGCCCTGGGCAAGCAACTTTTCGTTCATATCATCGAACTCCAGTACATCCACCAGTGTGCCGGGCAGGAACTCCGCATCGCCATTATTCTCGATTCTGATCTTCTTCATCATCTGCCGCACAATCACTTCGATGTGCTTATCCGCAATGTCAACGCCCTGCAGACGGTACACTCTCTGCACTTCACGAAGCATATAATCCTGTACAGCCTTGATTCCCTTGATCTTTAACAGGTCGTGAGGATTTACACTACCCTCAGTCAACTCGTCGCCGGCCTCCAGCACCTGCTCATCCACCACCTTAATACGGGAACCATAGGGAATCAGATAAGCCTTGCTCTCGCCGGTCTCCTCGTTGGTGATCACCACCTCGCGCTTCTTCTTGGTGTCACGGATCTCGGCCTTACCGCCAAACTCCGCAATGATTGCCAGTCCCTTGGGCTTTCTGGCCTCAAACAACTCCTCTACACGGGGAAGACCCTGGGTGATATCATCACCGGCCACGCCGCCGCTGTGGAAAGTTCTCATAGTCAACTGGGTACCGGGCTCACCGATGGACTGCGCAGCGATAATACCCACCGCTTCGCCCACCTGCACTGCCTCGCCGGTGGCCATGTTGGCGCCATAGCACTTGGCACAGATCCCATTGTGGGAACGGCAGGTCAATATGGTACGGATCTTCACCGCCTCCACGGGCTCACCCTTGTCATCCACGCCCACGCTGAGAATCTTGGCTGCACGGCTGGGGGTGATCATGTGGTTGTGCTTAACGATCATGTTGCCGTCTTTATCATAGATATCCTCACAGGAATATCTGCCTGTAATACGGTCCTTCAGTCCCTCTATGGTCTCCTTGCCATCCATAAAAGCTTTCACCACGTTGCCGGGGATTTCATCCCTGCCCTCCGCACAGTCCACCTCACGGATGATCAACTCCTGAGACACATCCACCATTCGACGCGTCAGATAACCGGAGTCTGCGGTACGCAGCGCGGTATCGGACATACCCTTCCGGGCGCCGTGGGCGGACATAAAGTACTCCAACACGTCCAGTCCCTCACGGAAATTGGACTTGATGGGCAACTCAATGGTTTTACCGGTGGTATCCGCCATCAGTCCACGCATACCTGCCAGCTGTTTGATCTGCTGGTTGGAACCACGGGCGCCGGAGTCCGCCATCATAAAGATATTGTTATATTTATCCAGACCTGCCAGCAGCACATCTGTCAGTTCCTTATCGGTCTCGTTCCAAGTTTCCACCACCGCGCGGTATCTCTCCTCCTCGGTGATGAGGCCCCTGCGGTAATTGGCCGCAATCTTATCCACTGTGGACTGTGCGGCAGCCAGCATCTCCGCCTTCTGCGCGGGCACAGTCATATCGGAGATAGATACGGTCATGGCCGCCCTGGTGGAATACTTATAGCCGATGGCCTTCACATCGTCCAGCACCTCTGCGGTACGGGAGGCGCCATGGGTATTGATAACCTTCTCCAGAATCTGCTTCAGCTGCTTCTTACCCACATGGAAATCCACTTCCAGCTTCAGACAGTCCTCCGGAGTATTCCTCTCCACAAAACCCAAGTCCTGGGGCAGGATCTCATTGAACAGGAAACGGCCCAGTGTGGATTCCACATTGCCCCTTATTTTTTCGCCCTGGGGCGTTGTCCTGGTCACTCTCACATTGATGCGGGAGTGCAAAGTGATCACCTGGTTCTCATATGCCAGGATTGCCTCGTTCACATTCTTGAAGAACTTGCCTTCGCCCAATACGCCGGGTCTCTCCTGGGTCAGGTAGTAGATACCCAGCACCATATCCTGGGAGGGCACTGCCACGGGACCGCCGTCGGAAGGCTTCAACAGGTTGTTGGGTGACAACAGCAGGAAACGGCACTCTGCCTGGGCTTCCACGGACAGAGGCAGATGCACTGCCATCTGGTCGCCGTCAAAGTCCGCATTGAAGGCGGTACACACCAGGGGATGCAGCTTGATGGCCTTGCCTTCCACCAGTATGGGCTCAAACGCCTGAATGCCCAGCCTGTGCAGAGTAGGGGCACGGTTCAGCATCACAGGATGCTCTTTGATTACCTCCTCCAGCACGTCAAACACCTGGGTATCCATTCTCTCCACCAGCTTCTTGGCATTCTTGATATTCTGGCTGATTCCCTTGGATACCAACTCCTTCATCACGAAGGGCTTAAACAACTCGATAGCCATCTCTTTGGGCAGACCGCACTGATAGATCTTCAGTTCCGGACCCACCACAATAACGGAACGGCCGGAATAGTCCACACGCTTACCCAGCAGGTTCTGGCGGAAACGTCCGCCCTTACCCTTTAGCATATCGGACAAGGACTTCAGCGCTCTGTTGCCGGGGCCGGTGACAGGACGGCCTCTTCTGCCATTGTCAATGAGCGCGTCCACCGCCTCCTGCAGCATACGCTTCTCGTTGCGGACGATGATATCGGGAGCGCCCAACTCCAGCAGTCTCTTAAGACGGTTGTTTCTATTGATAATTCTTCTGTACAGATCATTCAGGTCGGAGGTGGCAAAACGTCCGCCGTCCAGCTGCACCATGGGGCGCAGATCGGGAGGAATCACCGGAATGGTATCCAGCACCATCCACTCCGGCCTGTTGCCGGACTCATTAAATGCCTCCACCACTTCCAGCCTCTTGATAATACGGGCGCGCTTCTGGCCTGTGGAATCCCGCAGTTCGCTCTTCAATTCCTCGGATTCCGTCTTCAAATCGATGGCCTGCAAAAGCTCCTTGATAGCCTCCGCTCCCATGCCCACGCGGAACTTGCTGCCGAAGGTCTCTCTTGCGTCCTGGTACTCCCTCTCCGACAGTACCTGCTTGTAATCCAAACTGGTCTCGCCGGGATCCAGCACAATATAGGAGGCAAAATACAGCACCTTCTCCAGCACCCTGGGGGACAGATCCAGGATCAGTCCCATCCGGCTGGGGATTCCCTTGAAATACCAGATATGGGATACCGGGGCCGCAAGTTCGATATGCCCCATGCGCTCTCTTCGAACGCTGGCCTTGGTCACTTCCACGCCGCAGCGATCACAGACAACGCCCTTGTACCTGATCTTCTTATATTTGCCGCAATGACATTCCCAGTCCTTGCTGGGCCCGAAAATCTTCTCACAGAACAGGCCGTCACGTTCAGGCTTCAATGTCCTGTAATTGATGGTTTCCGGTTTCATCACCTCGCCCCGGGACCACTCGCGGATCTTCTCCGGGGAAGCTAAGCCAATTTTAATGGCATCAAAAGTCATGGGCTGATATGCTTCATTCTTTGTTTCCGACATTATGGCACTCCCTTCCAATCGTTAGGAACTGTTAAAAATTAACTTTGCAGATGACGCAGGATAAATCTTTTTATGCAAGGCGAAGGAATGAGGCGTACTGGGGTACGCCGATTGACGACAACGCAGCATAAGAAGATTTAGACAAGTCAGATGTAAAGATTAATTCTTTAACAGTTCCTTAGTTTCATAACTTTTTAGAACTCTTCGTCTGACTCTTCGTAACCTTCATCGGCAAAATCATCATCGTCGCTGAAATCATCATCCGCGTTGATCAATTCGCCGCTCTCATCGTCGAATTCCTGTGCCTGATAGCCCATCTCTCCCAGGGAGTTGCTATCATAATCGTCATCATACTTGCGGTCGCCTTCCATCTCATAACGGTAATCCGTCTCGTTGTAATCGATGGTCTCGGCAATCTCCACTTCCGTGTTGTCGTCCCGCAGCACCCTCACGTCCAGACCCAGCGCCTGCAGTTCTTTCAAAAGCACCTTGAAGGACTCCGGAATGCTGGGCTCGGGGATATTGTCGCCCTTGATGATGGCTTCGTAGGTCTTTACACGGCCCACCACATCATCGGACTTCACGGTCAAAATCTCCTGCAATGTGTAGGAAGCGCCATATGCCTCCAGCGCCCACACCTCCATCTCACCGAAACGCTGTCCGCCGAACTGGGCCTTACCGCCCAGAGGCTGCTGGGTAACCAGAGAGTACGGGCCCGTGGAACGGGCATGGATCTTATCGTCCACCAAGTGGTGCAGTTTCAGGTAGTGCATGTGGCCGATGGTTACCGCGCTGTCAAAATATTCGCCCGTGCGGCCGTCACGCAGACGCACCTTGCCGTCGCGGGAGATGGGAACACCTTTCCAAACTTCTCTGTGATCCCTGTTTTCAGACAGATACTGCATTACCTCCGGCAGCAGTTCCTGGCTGTGCAGGCTCTCAAAGCTGTCGCCGTTCCAGAGCTTTCCGTCAGGGGCAGTCTCTCTTCCCTCCGCTTTCCACTGCTCTGCCTCCGCCTGATCAAAGGGCAGGTTGGCATAGTCATTGGCCAGATCCAAGGTATCCATGATATCTTTCTCGTTGGCGCCGTCAAACACGGGGGTCGCCACATTGAAACCAAGGGCTTTTGCAGCCAGGGACAGATGGATCTCCAGTACCTGTCCAATGTTCATACGGGAAGGCACACCCAGGGGATTAAGCACGATATCCAAAGGACGGCCGTTGGGCAGATAGGGCATATCCTCCACCGGCAGCACACGGGAAACCACACCCTTGTTGCCGTGACGGCCTGCCATCTTATCTCCCACGGAAATCTTTCTCTTCTGTGCTATATAGATACGGACTGCCATGTTTACGCCGGGGGAAAGTTCGTCGCTGTTCTCCCTGGTAAATACCTTGGCATCCACCACAATACCATACTCGCCGTGAGGCACCTTCAGGGAAGTATCACGCACCTCCCGGGCCTTCTCTCCAAAGATTGCCCGCAGCAGTCTCTCCTCGGCTGTCAGTTCGGTCTCTCCCTTGGGCGTCACCTTGCCCACCAGGATATCCCCGGCACGAACCTCCGCACCGATGCGGATGATTCCCCGGTCATCCAGGTCTTTCAGAGCGTCGTCGCCCACGCCCGGCACGTCGCGGGTGATTTCTTCGGGCCCCAGCTTGGTGTCACGGGCCTCTGCCTCATATTCCTCTATATGGACGGAGGTATATACGTCCTCCATTACCAGTCTCTCGCTGAGCAAAACGGCATCCTCGTAGTTATAGCCCTCCCAGGTCATGAAGCCAATCAGGGGGTTCTTTCCCAGTGCCAGTTCGCCCTCGTCGGTGGAGGGGCCGTCGGCTATTACCTGTCCCGCTTCCACATGGTCGCCCTTGAACACAATAGGCTTCTGATTGTAGCAGTTGGACTGGTTGCTTCGGGAGAACTTGGAGAGTCTAAACTCCATCTTTTCCCCGTCGTCACAGGCAATCTTAATCAGGTTGGAGGACACGTAATCCACCTTGCCCGCCTTGGGGGCCACGATACAAACGCCGGAGTCCACCGCCGCCTTCTGCTCAATGCCCGTGCCTACCACGGGAGCCTCTGTGATCAGCAGGGGCACTGCCTGGCGCTGCATGTTGGAACCCATCAGCGCACGGTTGGCATCATCATTTTCCAGGAAAGGAATCAATGCCGTAGCCACGGAGAACACCATCCGGGGAGACACGTCCATGTAGTCAAACATGGTCTTGGGGTATTCCTGAGTCTCCTCACGGTAACGACCGGACACACTGTTGCGGACAAAATGCCCCTCGCTGTCCAACTGCTCGTTGGCCTGGGCCACATGGTAATTGTCCTCTTCGTCGGCGGTCATATACACCACTTCCTCGGTCACGCGGGGGTTGGCAGGATCTGTCTTGTCAATCTTACGATAAGGCGCCTCCACAAAGCCGTACTCGTTGATACGGGCATAGCTTGCCAGGGAGTTGATCAGTCCGATGTTGGGACCCTCGGGCGTCTCAATAGGGCACATTCTGCCATAGTGGGAATAATGCACGTCGCGCACCTCAAATCCGGCACGGTCTCTGGACAGACCGCCAGGACCCAGGGCGGACAGACGCCTCTTGTGGGTCAGTTCACCCAAAGGGTTATTCTGATCCATAAACTGGGACAGCTGGGAGGATCCAAAAAATTCCTTCACCGCGGCGGTCACCGGCTTGATATTAATCAGGGACTGGGGCGAAATATCCTCCGCGTCATGGGTGGTCATACGCTCACGCACCACGCGCTCCATTCTGGAGAGGCCGATACGGTACTGGTTCTGCAGCAACTCGCCCACCGCGCGGATACGCCTGTTGCCCAGATGGTCGATATCGTCATCGTTGCCCAGACCATACTCCAGATGCATATTATAATTGATGGACGCAAAAATATCTTCCTTGGTAATATGTTTCGGGATCAGTTCATGCACATTCTTCTTGATGGCCTCCGCCAGCTTCTCCGGATCCTCGCCAAATTCCTCAATGATCTGCGCCAGCACGGGATAATATACCCACTCCGTCACGCCCAGTTCTCTGGGGTTGCAGTCCACGAAATTAGTGATATCCACCATCATATTGGACAGCACCTTCACATTGCGCTCCTCGGTCTGTACATACACAAAGGGGATCGCCGCATTCTGGATCGCATCGGCAAGTTCTGCCGTTACCTTGGTGCCGGCGGAAGCCACTACCTCGCCGGTGGAAGGATCGACGGCATCAGCCGCCAGCACCTGGTGTCTGATGCGGTTGCGCAGCGCCAGCTTCTTATTGAATTTATATCTTCCGACTTTGGCCAAATCATATCTACGGGGGTCAAAAAACATGGCGCTTATCAGGCTCTCGGCGCTCTCCACGCTCAAGGGCTCGCCGGGACGGATCTTTTTGTATAACTCTAACAGACCCTCCTGATAATTCTCAGCAGTGTCCTTGGCAAAACTGGCCTCGATCTTGGGTTCATCGCCAAATACTTCCCGGATCTCCTCGTTGGTGCCGATTCCCAGAGCACGGATCAGCACGGTGATGGGCACCTTTCTGGTGCGGTCCACACGCACATAAAATACATCGTTGGAGTCCGTCTCATACTCCAGCCATGCGCCGCGATTGGGGATCACGGTACAGGAGAAAAGCCTCTTACCGATCTTGTCATGGCCTATCCCATAATAAATGCCGGGGGAACGTACCAGCTGGCTTACGATGACACGCTCTGCGCCATTGATGATAAAGGTGCCGGTAGCAGTCATCAGGGGCAGATCGCCCATGAAAATCTCATGTTCGCTGATCTCCTCTTTTTCTTTATTGTAAAGGCGCACCTTTACCTTCAGAGGCGCTGCGTAATTGGCATCCCTCTCCTTGCACTCTTCAATAGAATACTTTACGTCGTCCTCGCATAGTTCAAAATCAACGAACTCTAAACTGAGGGAACCGCTGTAATCGGCGATGGGAGAGATATCATCAAAGACTTCCTTCAACCCTTCCTTCAGAAACCACTGATAGGAGTCCTTTTGGACTTCGATCAGGTTGGGCATCTCTAAAACCTCTTTTTGTCTCGAATAACTCATACGCATGTTCTTGCTGTTCGCAATAGGACGTATTCTGTTTTTTTCCATGGACATTTCACCCCGTTCTTTTTGATTTGCCTATTTGCCGCCTGTCTTCTATATACACGTCAAAAATAAGCATAACACACCACAATAGTGCATCTTCCATACTAACACAAACATTTCAGGGAGTCAAGCAGATTTTTGGATAAAAATAGAATTAAAAAGGAATAATAATGAAAGCAGCGGACCCGCCCATAACAGGCGAGTCCGCGTAAAAAGACATAGCTTACTTCAGGGTTGCCTTTGCGCCAACCTCTTCCAGCTTCTTCTTGATCTCCTCAGCCTCATCCTTGGAAGCGGCTTCCTTAACCATCTTAGGAGCGCCGTCTACCAGATCCTTAGCTTCCTTCAGGCCCAGGCCGGTGATCTCACGAACCACCTTGATAACCTTAACCTTCTCAGCGCCAACCTCGGTCAGTTCCACATCAAACTCGGTCTTCTCCTCTACTTCCACTGCGGGACCGGCTGCCACTACAACGCCTGCTGCCGCGGATACGCCGAATTCCTCTTCACATGCCTTTACCAGGTCATTTAACTCTAATACGCTCAACTCTTTGATAGCGTCGATTAATTCCTGAGCTGTTAATTTAGCCATTTTGTTTTCCTCCTAATAATATGTTTTGATTGGTTTCTCACTTTTTTGTGTCCGGCGGATTACTCCTCCGCAGGCGCTGCTGCTTCCTCAGAAGCCGCAGAACCGGCACACGCTGCCGCGCCGCCTTTTTCTGCCAGCTGGTTCATTACACGGGCGAAGTTGGTGATCGGGGACTGCATGGAACCCAGCAGTCTGGAGATCAATACTTCTCTGGAAGGGATGCTTGCAATGGAAGCCATACCCTTGGCATCGTACACGGTTCCTTCAACCACACCAGCCTTGATTTCCAGCTTGTCAGCCTTCTTGGCGAACTCAGCCAGTACTCTTGCAGGCGCCGTAGCGTCCGTGGTGGAGTAGGCCATTGCGCTGGGACCGTTTAAGTAAGGAGCCAGTCCTTCAAAAGCGGTGTCCTTAAACGCAAAGTTCATCATGGTGTTCTTGTAAACCTTGTAAACAACGCCTGCCTCACGTAAATTTTTACGCAGTTGGGTATCCTGTTCAACGGTCAGTCCGCGATAGTCCACCAGAACTACGGACTGAGCCTCTTTGATACCTGCGGAAATCTCTTCCACAATAGGCTGTTTTAATTCGACCTTTGCCATTTTTCTACCTCCTTATAGATTTTGTTGCCGAAAGAAAATTGGGATGCTATGCTTCCAACACTGATTTGTGCAATATCTCGGACGCGCCGGGATACGCGGGTAGAAGAAGGTCTTATATTCAAAAAGCCTCCCTGGGACAGGGAGGCACAATTTCCTATAAAAACGCACTCTCCTCGGTAGGCGCTACGCTTATTCCTGTCGGGCCGGCGCATGATGCTGCCGCCTGTGGGAACCTACTGTCTTCGGCATGGTTTATTAACCGTTAGTACTTTAGCACAAGGAATCGTTTTTGTCAACCCCTTTTAATAAAAATTTGCCGCGATGTCCCTGCAATCTTTCGCTCGTGAGTCGGGGTACTTGGCAGGTTTTAGTGACCGTCAGTACAGATTAGCCGCCAAAGGGCGCAATTCGGTATACCCATACCTCATAGTAGGCAGTGTCGTCGGTGAATGGACTGCCCTCTACAAGTTCCAGGCGCAGGGCAGTCTGCTGCAGGGCGGACTGGCTCAATTCTACCGGGGCTGCGGACAGGATGTAGCGGATATTCAGAGCCTGCATGGCATTTAGGTCGTAGTCCAAGTCGGCGTAGGCCGACTGGTTTTTGGCAACCATGCCGTTAATGCCGTGGGGGGCGCCTGTCAGGTAGAGGCGGTTGCCCCATTCGTCAAAGTAGCGCAGGGACTCGGGGTTTTCTTCCAGTTCCCGGGCCATGATTTGGCGAAACTTATGCTTGTATGCCAGATCATAGTTGTTGGAGTAGCCGTCTGCGCAGGTGTAGCCGTGGTAGAGCGCCACCGAAGGGTAAATTCCCAGACTTACCACGCTGTAATCATCCTTGTCGGCGCCGATGACCCTGTCTATGCGGGAAAACACTTCATCCATGTAGATGCTCTCCCAGGTCACCTGCCTGTAATTTTTTAGCAGCATCAGACGGATATTTTTGTTCAGGGGGCTGTCACGCAGAATCTGCAGTCCTTCTACCGCCAGCAACAGCAGGCAGCAAAGCACCGGAATTATGCGGCTCCAGACTTTCCGCTGTCCGCGCGGAGCAGGCTGCGCCTGCGTTATGGCATTCGTACGTATCGGAGACTGCTTTTCCGGGCTAATCCATAGCCGGTCCCCCAGCCTGCAGATGCTCTCCAGCAGCAGACCCAACACCAGCATCCACAGAAAGGGGAAGCACCAGTAGATCCGGTCCGCCTGGAAATAAGTCACCATGCCCCCTATGGACAGACGCAAAGATACTATGGGTCTGCTGTTCCAAAGCACTGCCAGCAGAGCGCCGCAGAAAATCAGGCCAATCAAGGCCCAGGCGGCTCGAAAACTTGCTTCTGCCCCCATATCAGGGGCCTTGTCCACGCCGTTGCGCAAATGGGTATTCGGAACATTAGTTCCTAATTTTCCGCTTCTGCGCCGGAGCATTTTACCCGCCGCGCCCCGGGTCCGGTTTTCCGGGGCCTTCCTCCTGCTTCGGGAATACATCGCCAGAACCGCCGGCGCGAGCAGCGCCGCCGCAGCCAGTATGCCGGCTGAATATACTGGGGAATAAGAGCCGCCGCTGAAAATGAGTTCCCGGAAGGATGTCAGGGGATGTTCTGCGGCCCGCAGCACCATCTCCTGCCGGTGAGTGGTGAAGCCCTCCCCCGTCAGGGTACGCAGCAGATCCAGGTTGGTGATTAAGTAGATGCCCAGCAGCGTCAAAGTGCCGCCACCCACCCGGAGGGCAGACCCGAAACCGTTTTTTTTCGGCGGCCATCCACCGTCAGACAGGCTGTCCAGCGAATCCCGGCGGCCATCCACCGCCAGATAGGCTGTCCAGAGAATCCCGGCGGCCACCCACACATAGCCGATCAGTGTCAGTGAGGAGCAGACCGCATACAGAGCGATGGCCAGATACCATCTCCCGAGATCCAGAAGTTTTCTCCGCCCCCCCGGGGCCTGCGCCCCCTTCCCCAGGCGCAGGCCGCACAGCACCAGCATGGGCTGCCCCAGCGCCGCCAGGCCGTAGGTGGGATAGAACGGGATATAGCAGAACAAACAGGCTGCCGCCCAGCCGACCTGCGCCCTGATGCCCAGCCTCCTGCACAGGCCGTACATGCCCAAAAAGCCCACGGCCAGACAGAACCAGTGCATCACTCCATAGGCGGCAAAAGGGGGGAGCAGTCTGTAGAACAATACGCCCAGCGGCGCCGGGGGCAGCATGGATGCCTTGTCCATGCCGTTCATAAATTGGGGAATCACCTTTCCCCGGCCCAGATATTTAGCCTGGTACATGTAGTTTAACACCTCACCGTCCAACTGGTCATGCACCTGGACATAGCTGCCCTCTCCCAGTACCAGATAGGGCAGCGTGATAAGGCTCACCGCCAGCAGTCCCAAAAGGGCCAGCACCACATCCTTATGTTGTTGATAGCCTTTCCATATCCTGTTCACAGAGTTCCTCCCAGTCCTTCCAAAAGCAGCAGTGCGAAAAAGAACCCTCCCAAAAGGGAAGGTTCCTTATACGCTTGGCAACAAACCATTAGAACTTGGCAACGCTGACCTTCACGCCAGGGCCCATGGTGGAAGTCAAAGTGATGCTTCTCAGATACTGCCCCTTCAGAGCGCTGGGTCTGGCCTTTACAATGGCATCCATCAGTGCCTTGAAGTTCTCCTGCAGGGCCTCGTCTGTAAAGGAAGCCTTGCCCACGGGAACATGCACAATGTTGTTCTTATCCAGTCTGTACTCGATCTTACCGGCCTTGATATCGTTGATGGCCTTGGTAACATCCATGGTTACCGTACCGGCCTTAGGATTGGGCATCAAGCCCTTGGGGCCCAAAACTTTACCCAGACGGCCAACCACGCCCATCATATCAGGGGTAGCAACCACCACGTCGAAATCCAGCCAGCCTTCGTTCTGGATCTTGGGGATCAATTCCTCGCCGCCAACATAGTCGGCGCCGGCAGCCTCAGCCTCGTTTACCTTGTCTCCCTTGGCAAATACCAGCACTCGCACGGTCTTACCGGTTCCGTTGGGCAGCACTACCGCGCCACGGATCTGCTGGTCCGCATGACGGCCGTCACAGCCGGTTCTGATGTGTACCTCAATCGTCTCGTCAAACTTTGCAACTGCGGTCTTCTTTGCCAGCGCAATGGCCTCATCCGGCTCATATAGAGTTGCCCTGTCAACAAGCTTCGCAGCTTCTACATATTTCTTACCATGTTTCATTATCATACCTCCTAGGTTCCAGCGACAATTCCTGCGGAACTGTCTCCCAATCAATAGTGTTTAGTCTTCAACAACAATACCCATGCTTCTTGCAGTACCGGCGATCATGCTCATGGCTGCCTCGATGCTTGCCGCATTCAGATCCGGCATCTTCATCTCCGCGATCTCACGAACCTTGTCCTTGGAAATGGTAGCAACCTTGGTCTTGTTGGGAACTGCGGATGCAGTCTTCAGGTTGCATGCCTTCTTGAGCAGTACTGCTGCAGGCGGAGTCTTGGTAACGAAACTAAAGCTTCTGTCCGCATATACAGTGATGACAACAGGGATGATCAGGTCGCCCTTATCTGCTGTCCTGGCGTTGAACTGCTTAGTGAACTCAACGATGTTCACACCGTGCTGACCCAGTGCGGGACCAACAGGCGGAGCCGGTGTAGCCTTGCCGGCAGGAATCTGTAACTTGATATATCCTTCTACTTTTTTTGCCATAGTGGCACCTCCTATAATGTGGTAATCCGGCGCAAGCGCTTCGGATAGTGTGTATCCGGGTCTTGCTCCCACTGCACCGCCCGGCCCCGGAGGACCTGCGGTTATATTCACCGGACAGAGCAGCGCCCCCTCCGGAAAATACCTTGCTAAAATACTTTAATTTTAAGAAAGTTTCCTGATTTCCGCAAAACTGATCTCCACAGGGGTCTCCCTGCCGAACAGTTCCACATTGATGGTGGCCGTCTGCTTTCCAAAATCCATCTTCTGGACAATGCCCACGGTATCCTTCCAGACACCGGCCACGACGGATATGCTGTCTCCCTCCGCGAAATCCACAGATATATTGTCTGTCTTGATACCCAGAGGCTTCATCTCCGCCTCCGTCAGCGGAACAGGTTTGCTTCCCGGTCCCACGAACCCGGTAACGCCGCGGGTGTTGCGCACTACATACCAGGTGTCGTCATTCATATCCATATTCAGAAGCACATAGCCCGGGAACATCTTGCGCTGAACCGTCTTTTTCACCCCGTTCTTCATCTCAACCACTTCCTCCAGGGGCACCCTGACCTCCAGGATCTGCTCCGCCAAAGAAGGGTTGTTCTCGATGGTCTTCTCAATATTGGCTTTGACCTTATTCTCATATCCGGAATAAGTATGAACCACATACCATTTTGCCTCTGCCATACAATCACCCTCGCTCTAAATTGTTGTCAGGATATTCACACCATACTGGATGATATAATCCAACACGGCAATGATAAATCCCAGAACTACAGATATCGCCACAACTGCTACAGACTGTTTAAAGGTAGATTGTCTGTCAGGCCAGGAAATCTTCTTGAACTCGGCCTTGAGCCCGTCAATAAATTTGGGCTTCGCGGTCTTTTCTGCGGAATCTCCCATGCTTACCTCTTTTCTGCGTATCACAGGATGACCTGCGATATTGCGTTAATACGTGCCGCTGGACGGCGTATCGACTGCTTCTTGGAACAAGGCGGCTGATTACTTGGTCTCCTTGTGCATGGTATGGGTTCTGCAGAATCTGCAATACTTCTTGGTCTCCATACGGTCGGGATGAGTCTTCTTATCCTTGGTGGTATTGTAGTTACGCTGTTTGCACTCTGTGCATGCTAAAGTGATTCTTGTACGCATTGTTTCCTCCATTCCGCTGCGGGGGCAGCCGTCTAACGTTTTATAATTTAGGCATAAAAAAAAAGACCTAATATCCATCTCGCTTTATTAACATAGCATACTCCGGGGCATTCGTCAAGACTTAATTTCTATTCCTTTTCAGCTTGCAAATATAGCGCCAGTTTCACAATTGTCTATATATGCTCTAAATGAGTTCTTCACTAGCCATGAGAAAATCTCGTGATTAAGAAGGCATTTAGAGCATATATCACCGTGTGGTGGCGCTCCATTACCACGCCTGAGTCCACCCCGGAGGGAGCCGGCATACCCATCACGCGCGCGTCTACGCAGGCCCAGTCCAGGCGGTAAATCAGGTCGGCGGCATCCAGCAATTCGCTGTAAGGACGGGGAGACGCGCCCTGTTCCAGCGCGTCTAAGGACTCAAAGGAGCGCATTATGCGGACGGTTTCGGGCACATCACAGATTTTGTCCGGATACGGAAGTTCCTCTGTAAGTCCCAATGCCCATTCCATGACCAGCAGATTCTCATACTGCCAGGCGTATTGGATTTGCTCTTTCTGGGCGGAGTCCGGGTTATCCAGATTAATCATTTTCCACAGGTACACAATCCCAAAAGGCATTTAATTTAGGATTCTGTATGTTCCCTGCATACCCTACAGCAGCTGCAGGCCCTCCTTCTCGGCCTCCCGCACCACATCCTCCGGCCACAGGGAGCACTGTACCTCCCCGATATGGGCCTTGCGCAGAAAGAACATGCAGATTCGGGACTGTCCGATGCCGCCGCCGATGGTGAAAGGCACTGTCTCGTCCAGAATGGATTTTTGGAAGGGCAGCTGGGCCCGCTCCGGGCATCCGGCCTTCTCCAGCTGGGACAGCAGTGACTCTCTGTCCACCCGGATACCCATGGAGGACAATTCCAGGGCAATGTCCAGCACGGGATAGTACACTACGATATCCGCGTTCAGCGCCCAGTCGTCATAGTCCGGCGCGCGGCCGTCGTGGGGCTTGCCGTTTTCCAGTACATCGCCGATCTGCATGATACACACGGCGCCTTTGGCCTTGGTTATGTAATATTCTCTCTCCTTGGGAGTGTAGTCCGGGAACATCTCCTCCAGTTCCTCGGTGGTGATGAAGAAAATATCATGGGGCAGAATCTCTTCAATATAGTCATAGTGAATAGCCATGTATTTCTCCGTCTTGCGCAGCACCTTGTAGACAGTGCGCACCACTTCCTTCAGGGTGTCCAGGTTCCGATCCTCCCGGCTGATAATCTTCTCCCAGTCCCACTGATCTACATAGATGGAGTGGATATTGTCCGTGACCTCGTCCCTGCGGATGGCGCTCATATCCGTATACAGGCCCTCTCCCACGGAAAAACCGTATTTCTGCAGCGCATAGCGTTTCCACTTGGCCAGAGACTGCACCACCTGGGCCTCTCTGCCCTCCTGCTCCTTGATGTCAAAACTCACGGGCCGCTCCACACCGTTTAAGTTGTCATTCATGCCGGACTCCGGAGCCACAAAAAGCGGCGCGGACACCCGCAGCAGATGCATTCTCTCCGCCAACAGGCCCTGAAAAAAATCCTTCACTGTCTTGATCGCCACCTGTGTCTCGTATAGATTCAATTGGGACTTGTATCCCTTGGGTATTAATTGGTTAGCCATTATGTTTTAACCATACCTTTCCGTTATTTTCAATTTCCAGTATTATTTAACCGCTTTTTGCCTTATTTGGCAAGTGTTTTTTCCGGCAGAGCAAACATTTTTGCCCCAATGGCTTCATTTGTTCTATCATATTCTATGATTTCACGATTCTTAAAACGGGAGGACAGATTTATGCAGCAATATGGTTATATCAGAGTTTCCACCAAAGAACAGAACCCGGAGCGTCAGTTTCTGGCCATACAGGGCAGAGGTATTCCCCGGAAATACATTTATCTGGACAAAATGTCCGGCAGGGATTTTCAGAGGACTGAGTACCAGAAATTAATGAGGAAACTGAAAAAGGGGGATCTGCTGGTGATCAAGAGCATTGACAGGCTGGGGCGCAATTACGGCGAGATTCTGGAACAGTGGCGAAGAATCACCCGGGAGATAGGCGCGGATATCGAGGTGCTGGACATGCCCCTTTTAAATACCGCCGCAGGGCATGATGATCTGACGGGCGTATTTATCTCCGACCTGGTGCTCCAGATCCTGGCCTATGTGGCGGAGACGGAACGAGCCTTTATACGAAGCCGCCAGAGCGAAGGCATCGCCGCAGCCAGGGCAAGGGGTGTGCGGTTTGGACGGCATAAAAAGGAGGTACCGGAAGAATTTCAGCATTACTATCGGCTGTGGACACAGGGGGAGATAACAGTAAGGCAGGCCGCCGAGAAACTGGGGATGAGCAGTTCGACATTTTACAGAAGATGTAAAGAAGAGAAAAAAATCATCCCAAAAGGTAGAGAATGTGAAACATGCTTTTTCACCAATTAATACTCTATAGTTCTATGCTCTCTGACTCTCACTGCATTATAAGGCATTTGTTTCAAAATGTCTACTTTATGAAACATTATATGCTATAGGGAGTATTTTACTATGGAGAGAAATGTTACCGAGAAAAAAGCAGGATCAGGCAGATTCTCATACCCCGTAGGAAAGTTTGGATGCTACACATCCAAATACATATTAATGAAGTACCGCAGGCAAAGACGGAGTTTGGCCAAGCCAAACTCCAGATATGCATGTAGAAATAAGTTTCAGAAATATCTGACTGCCCTTCTCATCCTTGGGGTTATATTCCTCAATATCAAAAAAGTGTTTATGGATTTCAGCGTTGACGTGGAATACGCTATAACCATGTCCTATCGTCTGGCCATGGGTGACCACATGTTTTCCCAGATGTGGGAGCCTCATCAGACTTCCGCGTTTTTGCCGGCCTTTTTTATCAAAATATGGATGTCTGCCCTGGGGACCACAACAGGGCTTGTCGTATACCTGAACACGGTGAGTCTGCTCGTCAAGTCTACTGTCACGCTCTTTTTTTACAAACCCCTTAAAACCACCTACAGCGAAAAGCTATTGAGATACTGGGAACAGAATCCTGACAAGTTCCCCGATGTGGTGGTTGTGGACTGCTGGTTCGGCAATCTGAACGTGGACGAAAACTCCTGGATCATGCAGTGGATCTATGAGGAGTTCGGGGCGGATTCCTATGAGGACGGGACCTACCAGCGGTACTACCGCAGGCAGAAAAATGATACGCAAATCCAATGACCTTGACGCCAGGAGCATCAAGTTCAAAATCCAGGAGGACAGAATGCTAAAGATAACAAATAAGATATGCCTGTCTATATTGACACTTATATATGTACTACTGGTAATCCTGTTAGGTCTGATCATTGTATTGTCGATCACGGGCCCGCAGAACAATCTTTTTCCATGGCAGATGGCCATTGGGACTATTCTGGGAACAATCCTTTTGCTGGGCGCCTTTTTTCTTTGGGGCAGGATTCCCCATGAAAAAGTCAAGCAAAGTTCCCTCTTATACGCGGCGCTACTTATTCTGTTTGGCATCTCGCTCTATGCGGTCAGTTTTGCCAATAGAAACGCCATAGGTTATAATGATTACGCCCAAATCTGGAATGCCGCCCTGGAGATATCCGAGGGAAAGCCTGTATCGGACGAATTTTACTTCAAAACCTACGCCAATAACATTAAGCCCATGCTCTACCTGAGCATTCTTTTCCGCGCCGCGAAATTTCTGCGTTTCAGCGATCCGTTTTACTTTGTTCTGCTGCTGAGTGTGCTGGAGGTTCTCGGCGCAGTCTGGAGTGTGGGGATTCTTATCGGAAATACCGCTGAGGAACACGCCCGATACCGCATTCCGGTGCTTTTTATGTTTGTGTTCAGCCTGCCTATATGGGCAAATGTGCAAGCGTTCTACACGGACAGCATGAGTTTTGTTATGAGCATAATCTCTCTTGCCCTTTTCAAGCTGTGCCTTGAAGCCGCCTCCCGGTTCAAAAGCGGTCTGCTGCTGGCTCTGGCCGGAATTTTCACCGGACTGGGGATGTCCATCAAAATAACCGTTTTGATACCCATCATAGCCGGTTTCATCATCTTTGGGATTTCCCGCCCTTCTCTGAAAAGGTGGTGCCTTATGGGGACCTTCCTTCTCTGCTCAGGCGCCGCGTATGGATTGACATCTCTTTACGCCGAAGGCTTTCCGCTCTGGGAAGCCGCAAAGGAAACCTCCGAACCTGTCATAAACTGGATCGCTCTTGGGATGAAGGGTGAGGGAAGCTGGAGCAGCAATCCGGATTATATCTTATATGTCACTACTCTTCCCACAAAGCAGGAGAAGACACAGTACACGCTGCGTTACATATGGGAAAACAGGAGCGATTTCTGGAATCTGTCCCATCTGTTCCAAAAACTCAGATTTAATTTTGCCAGCGGACACCTTGGGACTAAAGACTTTTTTCCATTTACACCGTCTATCTGCTGGGCGCCGCGACGACTCTCCGCCGCCTGATAAAAAAAAGGGAGATACATGGGGTAAAAGCTGTTGCCGACCTGTCCCTGCTGGGCATCATCCTGTTTTTGATGGTGTGGGAGGCTAACAACAGACAGCTTTATAACCAACTGCCGGTTATCATTCTGGGGGCGGTTCTGAACATCCGCCTCTTGGTCTCAGGGAAGATTCCTTCATTTTTCAGTATCCTTAAAATCAACCCTTGACAGTGCCAAAATACATGTTATAATGACTTTATCCAAGGCATGGAGCCGCCGGACGGCCTCCACGCCCCAGCAAATACAGACAAAAAGGCATCGACGAGGAGAAGTACATACGTTTCCGGATGGACAGAGAGAAAGTGGCTGGTGAGAACTTTCGTGAAGGGCGTGTGGAAGTGACCTTTGAGCTTTGGGCCGAACAGGATATGCTTAGTAGGTTCCAACGGAGATTCCCACCGTTATCAGGGGAAGCGATATCGGAAGAGTCCCTTGCGGATGTATTTTCCCGTATTGTAATGAGTGCAGAGTATTTCTGAATTTAGGTGGTACCACGGACATGTTGTTCGCCCTAAGCGTTGGCTTAGGGCGATTTTTTTGTCTGTTTTGTAAATAATATTTTACAGGAGGTATCCATATGGATCAGAAGTATGACTTTCAGAAAATCGAGAACGAATTGGAACAGATGTGGGCTCATCAGGGCATCTACAAGTACGGGCATGGAAAAAGAGGGCCCATCTTCTCCATCGACACCCCGCCCCCAACAGTGAGCGGAAAGCTGCACATCGGTCATGTGTTTTCCTACACCCAGGCGGAGATGATCGCCAGGTTTAAGCGGATGCAGGGCTATGACGTGTTCTATCCTTTCGGCTTCGACGACAACGGCCTGCCCACGGAGCGCCTGGTGGAAAGGGACGGGAAAATACGGGCACATATGCTGCCCAGAAGCGCCTTCCGGGAAAAATGCCTGGAAACCGTGGACCGCTACGAGGAGGAATTCCGCAGGCTGTGGCAGCGGCTGGGCTTCAGCGTGGACTGGAGCCTGCAATACCAAACCATATCTGACCAGACCCAGAAAATATCCCAGGAATCCTTCATCGAACTGGCCAAAAGTCATAAAGCCTATATGAAGGAGTCCCCCGTGCTGTGGTGTACGGAGTGCCGGACCTCCATCGCCCAGGCGGAGCTGGAGACAAAGGAGTGCGAGACCGCCTTCAACTATCTGTCCTTTGAAACGCCTCTGGGGAACCTGCCCATCGCCACCACCAGGCCGGAACTGCTGGCGGGCTGTGTGTGCGTTTTTGTCCACCCACAGGATTCCAGATATCAGAGTTATGTGGGGCAGCAGGCCACGGTTCCCCTGTATGGCTTCCGAATCCCCGTTCTGGCAGAAGAGACAGTGGGCATGGACAAGGGAACCGGCGCCGTCATGTGCGCCACCTTCGGGGACTCCGCCGACATGGAGTGGTGCCAGAAACACAATCTGCCCTACAAAAAAATCATCCTGCCGGACGGCAGGATCCAGGAGGATATACCTTTTATCGGCGGCATGAGGGTCAAGGAAGCCAGGGCTCACATTATTGGCCTTTTACAGGAGAAAGAGCTTCTGGAAAAACAAGAGACTCTCTGCCATATGGTCGCCATCCACGAGCGCTGCGGAAAGGATGTGGAATTTATTCCCTCCAGGCAGTGGTATATTGACGTGCTGTCCGAAAAGGAACGCTTTCTGCAAGCCGCCGACGAAATACGCTGGCACCCGGAGCATATGAAGAACCGCTACCGAATATGGGTGGAAAATCTGAAATGGGACTGGTGTATCTCCCGGCAGAGATATTTTGGAGTCCCCTTTCCGGTCTGGTACTGCCGGGACTGTCAGCAGCCCGTCTTTGCCGAAAAGTCCCAACTGCCTGTAAATCCCCTGGAAACCCGGCCCCTGGGCCCCTGTGCCTGCGGCTGCGACAGCTTCGTGCCGGAGGAGGCAGTCTTTGACACCTGGGCCACCTCCTCCGTAACCCCGCTGATCAACGCAGCAGCCTGGGAAAAAGCGAATACTAACGAAGGTACTCGTAAAGATTTATCCGGGGCTTCGTCCTCCGATGAAACCTCCCGGTTCCTTCCCATGAGCATGAGATCCCAGGCCCATGAGATCATCCGCACCTGGGCATTTTATACCATTGTAAAGAGCCTGTACCACACAGGGCGGATCCCTTGGCGGGACATTATGATCAGCGGCTATGTGCTGGCAAAACCCGGCGAAAAGATCAGCAAGTCCAAAGGCAACGCCGGCAGTTCCCCCATGGCTTTGATCGAGACCCACTCCGCCGATGCCATACGCTATTGGGCGGCAGGCAGCAAACTGGGCACGGACACCTTTTTCAGCGAGGAGGAGCTGAAGATCTCCAAACGCTTCCTCCACAAGCTGTACAATGCCGCCAGGTTCGCTATTTTACAGCTGGAGGATTTCACAAAGCCCGCCCGGTATGACCAGTCCGAACTGCTGCCTGTGGACAGATGGATTCTGCAGCGGGTTAATGAGACCACCCAAAAGGCCGCCAAGCTGCTGGAGGACTACGAGATCGGTCAGGCCCGGCACGAGATTGACAATCTGTTCTGGAGGGACTTCTGCGACTACTATATCGAGATTGTAAAGGAAAGGCTGTACCAGCCCGAAAAGCATGGTGCCTCACAGAGAACTTCCGGCCAGATCGGGGTTTACTATGGCCTTCTGGGAATACTGAAGCTGTACGCCATCTACACCCCCTATATGACGGAGTATATTTATCAGGATTTTTACAAAGCCCATGAGAAGGAACTTTCCCTGCACCAGACACTGTGGACCACTGGGGACACACAGGAGGATATTCTTGCCTTCGGGACCCATCTGGAGGGCGTCATCGCCCAGGTGCGCAAGGAAAAGTCGGAGAAACAGCTGTCCATGAAGGAACCCATCCCAAAGCTGCTTATCTCCTGCCCGATGGGTCTAAGAGGGTTTTACGAAAAATCCCTGGGAGATATCATGGCCTGTACCGGAGCCGGGAGGATTGTGCTTCAAAGTCAGCCCCAGTTGTAAAGAGAATTACAGAATCGGATCGACTGAGGATTTCCATTCCGAAAGAACAGCTTCGAGGCAGAACTGTCTTTCGGAATGCCGGGGCATCCCCGGCGGAGGGAGTTCTGCCTGTGGAGTGCCGAGTTGATTGCGTATTTCAGGCGGTTATCCCCTATGGAATAACCGCCCGCAAATTGTATTCCCGCTCTGCCATCCCATTTTTACCGCTAACTATAGGACTGCTCTACCGTCCGCGCATACGTCTCAAAATCATCTATTTTTCCGTTGAGTTCTATATTCACAAAAGCTTCCATATTTTCCTCGCAGAAAGTACGGATTATCGCCGCCACTGCCTTGATGCCGTCAAGCGTGATATTTCCTTGACAGACATCATCTATTTTCCATCTTATAAACCGGCTATAATTGGGATGACTTCCGCTGTGAACAAATTCTCCTGATCCGTCTGTGGGCAGCATCAGACAGTTCCATGTCTTATTGTACTCCTCATCCAAGCGCGCCTCATCACAGTTACAAATTTCCGTCAATACCTCCACCGGAATCTCAGATTTCTTCGATCCATAACATTTACCCCTTCTTTCCCCATTAGTGTGGTTTTGTGTCATCGAGATTATGGGACCGGCAATACCGCGCGGCACAGCGGATATACAACCTGCTGCTCTGAGCATACAAAATGAGGAACGTCTAATCCACCGTATTCCATAAATGACTGCTTATAAGGGATAAAAGATTATTATATAATTAAAATTTCTCTGCCGGCAGCATTGCCGCAAACACGTTTTTCCCGTCTCTGCGGCAGTATCCTATGCTCCCGCCGTGCTTTTCCATAATAATCCTGGAGATCGCCAGTCCCAGCCCGGTGCCGCCGTCGGTTTTCCTGGAAAAATCCCCCCGGGAGAAAGCGTGAAACATCTGTCCGGCAAAGGCTCTGTCAACCTCTTCTCCGTCATCCGAGACCGACAGGACCGCTTTCCCGCTTTCACCGGACATCGACACCGCGATAACTTTTCCCGACTTATTGTATCTCAATGCGTTGGAAAGCAGATTGGATATGACTCTTGAAAGAAGATCCACATCCGCCGAAACCGGGATCTCCCTGTCGGGAATGTCTATCACAAAGTCAAATCCCGCCTCCGTGATCTCGTCATAGTATTCCACGCAGAGCTGGCGCAAAAGTTCACATAGATTTACGGTCTCCATGCGCAGTTCATAGTCGGGATTGTCCATTTTCAACATCATGAACATATCGCCGGACAACTTTTCCACCCTGTCCGCCTTGCGGTCAATGGTGCGGTAGACGCTCTCTATCCTCTCCTCCGGCACAAGCCCCGCCTCCAGAGCATTCGCATAGCTTTTTATGGTCGCAACGGGCGTTCTGATATCATGGGACAGTTCCAGCAGCATCTGATTTTTCTTCCGTATCAGAAGTTCCTTTTGGGCTTTCTCGTCCTCCAGCTGCTGCGCCATCAGATTGAAAGTGTCAACGATTTTTTCAAACTCGGCCTCGGTTTTGATGTCTATTCTGGCCCCGGTGTTGCCGGATTTCAGATCCTCCATTCCCGCCATGATTCTGTCCAGGGGGTTTTTGATTTTTCTCTTCAGGTAAAGACTGATCAGCAGGATCTCCAGAAGGGCGCTGGGAAAAAACAGGATAAAAATATCGGGGATGCCATAGTCCTCCACATAATTCAAATTCACCGTCGCGCTGACCTGCATAACTGCCCTGTCGTAAAAGCAGAGAAATTTTTGGGGGCTGTTTTCGGGCTGTACGAAGAAACCAATATACGCCGTCTCCCCATAGGGGGCTGTAAGCTCCAACAGATCCTGGGCGGAATAAATATGGCTGTCATTCTTTTTCTCCCCATATATCCGGATCACATGATAAGATCCGCCCTGATCCGTCCCTGATGCAGATACCATTCCCTCCCGTCCGCCTTCTTCCAACTCCTCCACCCAGCCCCCCATCTTCTCTAAGATTTCAATGCCTGCCACATTCCCGTTCTCGTCAATAATCTGATAGGGATAGAGATTGGCAGGGTTTCCCTCCCCGATGAGCACTGCCTCCAGCAGAAGATACACGGCAAACGTGAAAAACAAAATCACAACATACAGGATAAAGCTGCCCATCAGCTTGGTAAAGATACTTTTCTTCAGTCTCAAGACTTCACTCCTTCTCCAGCTTGTAACCCAGTCCCTTTATGGTTTTAAGTATCCTGGGCGCTCTGGGATTATCCTCGATTTTGGAGCGGAGGTTGCTGATGTGTACCATAATCGTGTTGTCATCGGCAATATAGCCGCTGTCCCAGGCATAGTCAAAAATCTGCTGCTTGGTGAAAATCCGGCCCCTGTTTCGCATAAACAGTTCCAGTATCAGAAATTCCGTCCTGGTGAGTTCCACTGGGCTGCCCCCTTTTGTGACCATGCCCTCAGAGCGGTTGAGAACAATGTCAAAGCATCGAAGTTCCTCTTCGGCGCCGGGACCGCTCTCTCTGTAATCGTAACTGCGGCGAAGCTGCGCCTTGATCCTCGCCACCACCACCATGGGGTTGTAGGGCTTGGTGATATAGTCGTCCGCGCCCAGTTCAAGCCCCAGAATCTTGTCATAATCCTCTCCTCTGGCGGTGAACATAATGGCGGGTACATGGCTCTCCGTCCGAATCCGCTTCAGTACGGCAAAGCCATCCAGCCCCGGCATCATGATATCCAGCAGGACCAGATGGGGCTTTTCTGTTTTAAACAACTCCAGGGCGGTAATGCCGTTGTCCGCCTTGATCAGTCTGATGTTTTCCGTCTCGGTGTAGAGTTCCAGAGCGTCCAGAAGCTCCGTCTCATCATCCGCCGCAAGCACCTTGTACTCCATGCCCGTTTCCTCCGATATATAATAAACGGCATTGGAAATTTGTTATGCCGTTTACTATGAAAGTGTACCAGTTCCTTAGACATTCAGCCTTGCATAAATCAAATCAATTACCGGTTCCGAGAAGTCAAATCCGTTTTTCCAGTGGGGATCCAGTGTGTCCAGAATCATACACTGGGCCATGCCCACCTTGTAATATTTCGTGGATCCGCCTCCATACTCGCTGATAACATCCATATAAGCGCTGTCAAACTGTTCGGGAACCAGCATTTTATAAACACTTGCCTCTACATAGCGGGCTGTTCCCTCCACCCTGGTGTAATAATCCTCCAAGGCAATGACTTCCCCGGGAAGCAGCATCTTTCTCTCCTCGTCGAGTTCCTTGTATTTTACGATACATTCCTTTATCTTGTCAACATCCTCCGCTTTCACCGCCTCCTCCAGCAGTTGGGCCTGCTGCCGGAACAGGGATACCGCCTGAGGATTGGTGTCAGCCTCCCCCGCAATGATGCCCTCATCCACCTCGGCGGGGCAGATGGCGTTTACGTTATCCGGGAAAAAGGTGCTCTGGTAGCAATGAAATGCCTCATGCCAGAGTGTTGCGATATGTTCCTCCTCTCCATACTCCATACCGCCCATGCTCATCATGTTCAGCAGTGAGGACATCTTTTGTATGGTGGGCGTAAGTACCTCATAGTGATCGTCTACAGGGTAGGCGGTGGCGGCAATGAAATTGATGACTGCCTTCCGCTTCTCTATGCTGTAGCCGTCCTCCTCCCACACAAGCACATAGTCCTGATCGCCGTCATAAAACGCCACGGGGTAATCCGTGAGGGCAAATCCCGCAAAACCTATATTGCCGCCCTGTTCCTCCAGGGCCACTGCCCTTTGGTAGATGGCAAGATCCTCCTTAGAGAGTCCGTAGGTCCCCGTGACAATAACTCCTATGATAAGGGCTGTGCCTGTCAATATCACAATTGCTTTTCTCATATTTTCTTATCTCCTTATTTTACTGTGAAACCTAACCTTTGTTTTAGCTAAAAAAGCGCAGACTACCCCTAT
>CAJUCT010000010.1:91600-107755 GCA_910585015.1 uncultured Acetatifactor sp. | reverse complement strand
TCCTCCTAATATCTACGCATTTCACCGCTACACTAGGAATTCCACTTACCTCTCCTGCACTCTAGCCACACAGTTTCCAAAGCAGTTCCAGTGTTGAGCACTGGCATTTCACTTCAGACTTGCGTCGCCGTCTACGCTCCCTTTACACCCAGTAAATCCGGATAACGCTTGCCCCCTACGTATTACCGCGGCTGCTGGCACGTAGTTAGCCGGGGCTTCTTAGTCAGGTACCGTCATTTTCTTCCCTGCTGATAGAGCTTTACATACCGAAATACTTCTTCACTCACGCGGCGTCGCTGCATCAGGGTTTCCCCCATTGTGCAATATTCCCCACTGCTGCCTCCCGTAGGAGTTTGGGCCGTGTCTCAGTCCCAATGTGGCCGTTCACCCTCTCAGGCCGGCTACTGATCGTCGCCTTGGTGAGCCGTTACCTCGCCAACCAGCTAATCAGACGCGGGTCCATCTTACACCACCGGAGTTTTTCACACCGAACCATGCGGTTCTGTGCGCTTATGCGGTATTAGCACCTATTTCTAAGTGTTATCCCCCAGTGCAAGGCAGGTTACCCACGCGTTACTCACCCGTCCGCCACTGGAATAGGAATCACTAGGTTTCATCCTATTCCCGTTCGACTTGCATGTGTTAGGCACGCCGCCAGCGTTCATCCTGAGCCAGGATCAAACTCTCATGTTAAAAGTTTTGTCCTGCCAGTTGTTATCTGGCATTACTGTCTTTAGGTTTTGTTCTCTGAAATATACTTTGCAGTTCCCTTTTTCCTTATATTAGGATGTCGGGATTCTGCTTTTAAGAATTTTCAGGGTTGCATTGCTGTTTATTTGTCAAGGACCCTTGGAGCTACCGCTCCGAGCTATCGCTCGAGCCGTTGCTCTGAGCTATCACTCCGAGTCATTGTTCTGAACTTGTGTTCTAAAACGCTGCTCCGGATTGTCGCTCCTGTTGTTATCGCTTTGGTCTTCAGCGGCAACTTCTATAAGATACCACATTATCCTCGGCTTGTCAACAACTTTTTTTATTTTTTTCTACTTGTGATTTAGCACTGGTAGAAAACGGAGAAAGAGGGATTTGAACCCTCGCGCCGCGTTAGCGACCTACACCCTTAGCAGGGGCGCCTCTTCAGCCTCTTGAGTATTTCTCCAAATCTGAATTACACCTCTACCAATATGCTATCCTGCGTCCCTCAACGTGACGCAAAAATTATTATACATAAGCTTCCCTGATTTGTCAATCGCTTTTTTCATTTTTTTTTGCATACTGTAAAATAGCCGTTTCATACAGATTATTTCCCTCACTGTCTACCACTACAATCACCGGAAAATCCTGTATCTCCAGCCTGCGGATTGCCTCTGTACCCAAATCATCATAAGCAATCGTTTCCGAGGAAATAATGGATCTGGATAATAAAGCGCCAGCGCCTCCTACGGCAGCAAAATACACTGCCCCATTTTTAATAATCGCATCCACGACAGCGGCATTGCGCTTCCCTTTGCCAATCATTCCTCTAAGCCCCAAATCAAGCAGCGCAGGGGCATATTTGTCCATGCGGCTGGCAGTTGTAGGGCCCGCGGATCCTATGGGCCTTCCTTCCCGGGCAGGTGAAGGCCCCATATAATAGATCACGTTATTCTGTAGATCAAAGGGTAATTCTCCCTTCTCCCGCAGCGTCTCATACATTCTTTTGTGCGCGGCGTCTCTGGCAGTATAGATCGTACCGCTCAGATAGACATAATCTCCCGCCCTTAACTTTACCGCTTCTTCTCTGTCAAAAGGTACTTTTAGGTGCTTGTCCTGTTCGCTTCCCATACTGACTCCTTTCCGCGTACCGTCCCGCAGCCGCTTCCCTACAACACCCTCACTGCATGTCGGTTCACATGACAGCAGATGTTCACTGCCACAGGCAGCCCCGCAATATGGGTCGGATAGGTATTGATATTCACGGCAAGCGCAGTAGTGGTTCCGCCCAGCCCCCCCGGTCCAATGCCCAATCCGTTGATAGTTGCCAGCAATTCCTCCTCCATTTCCCTTACATAAGGAACAGAAGAGTGCTCACCGACCTCTCTTGTCAAAGCCTGTTTCGCCATAATGGCACATTTTTCAAAGGTCCCTCCAATGCCGACTCCCACCACCATGGGAGGACAGGCATTGGGCCCCGCATCCTTTACCGCTGTCAGGATTGCGTTCTTTACACCCTCTATGCCGTCTGCCGGCTTGAGCATAAATACCCTGCTCATATTTTCGCTTCCAAATCCCTTGGGGGCCACGGTAATTCTCACCCGATCCCCCGGCTTAATCTCATAATGAATAATGGCGGGGGTATTGTCCCTGGTGTTCTCTCGTATCAGCGGATCTTTTACCACCGATTTGCGCAGATATCCATCCCTATATCCCCTGCGCACTCCCTCATGGATAGCCTCCTCCAGGCTCCCTCCCTCAAAATGTACCTCCTGCCCAACCTCTATAAATACCACTGTCATACCGGTATCCTGACAGATAGGGATCATATCTTCTCCGGCTATCTGTAGATTCTCCTGCAATTGCGCCAGAATCTGCCTGCCCAGAGGAGAACGCTCCGCCTGCGCCGCATTGTCCAGGGCCTGTCTCATATCTCTTGAAAGAAAATGGTTGGCTTCAATACACATTTCCCTAATGCTGTCTGTTACCAAATCTACCGCTATCGTTCTCATACTGCCCCCATCCGTCCGTTCATTCGGACACGCCCATCCGGATATAAGATGCCCTCTTTCTATTCTGCCAATCTGCTATGAATCTCGTCAAGCACCTCGTCCGAGTAATGTCTGGGTTCCCAGAAAAGCCCCTGCCCGTCATCTGTATAGCGAGGGAGAAGATGTATATGGAAATGGAATACCGTCTGCCCTGCCGCCTCTCCGTTATTCTGCACAATATTAAATCCCTGACACTCTAAGGTCTTTGTCATGGAAGCCGCCATTTTTTTAGCCAGCACAAAAGCTCTGCCCGTCATCTCCTCCGGCAGCTGATACAGATTATCCGCATGTTCCTTGGGAAGAATCAGCGCATGTCCTCTGGTGGCAGGCGCAGCGTCCAATATCACCTTGAAGTCCTCATCCTCATAAATGCTCCTGGTAGGAATCTCTCCGTTGGCCAGTTTACAGAAAATGCAATCATCCTTTTTCATGTTTTCTCTTCCTCCCTTTTCTACTCGTCGAAAGCAAACAGATTATCCAACATCCGCATCACGCGAAAATTCCCTTTCATCTTCATGGCGCCTGACATGAATGCGCTCTGAAAAGACATCCGGCCCGCAATAATATCCTCTATTATATCTGATGTCGCCGTTATTTCTACCTCGGGATCCTCCACTGTACCGCAATAGCATTCCAGTTCTGCCCCATCCACACGGATCACCAATGCGTCCTCGTTTTCATCCAGTTTCAAAGCGTAAGAAGCCGAAAAACCCGGTTGTGGCTTAAATACCTGGTGAAACCGCTGAACAAAGGTATCCTGTGAGGTACCATCCTTTTCATTAAGCATGTCCCTGAACATACTGGCCAGTTCCTGGATATCCTCTTTCTGGCGCTGAACATAGCCGTCGTCGGCCGCATAGCGGGACAACTGCTCCGACTCCTGAGGCGTCAGATCCACATTGGGAGTGATGGCCACTGTATTCTTCACCGCCTGATTGCTGGCAGGGAAACTTGGAGTCTTCTGGTTGACTGTACGATACAGGTTTTCTGCTTTCTTCTCAATGATTGTGGTATACTCCTGCCTCATCTCCAGGGTCAGGGTATTGGCTATATAGCCGCAAATTCCGCTGCAAGGCCGCCCTCCCAAAACCTCCCAGGCGGTGGCAAGCTGCATCTTTCCTTCCCTCTCTCCATAGGTGGTGGACATTACCACCGGGCACATATATAGCTTAGAAATCTTTTCCTTGTCGCCATAAAGCCAGCAGGAATCCAGAAACTGATACATATATCCGCCTATCCCATACCATTCCACTGTGCTGGCCAGAATAATGCCATCCGCCTCCTTCAATGTCTGGGGCAGCGTCGGGATCGCATTCTTATTTTCATACAGATTATACTGAGTCACATGTACCCGCAATTCCTCCAGCACTTCCCGCATCTTATTGATTACATACAGGGTGGGATCATCAATCAGTCCTCTGCCGCCATAATAGATATTAATATTCACATTGTCCTCCATAACCCGCATCTGTTTTATCGTTCCGAGATGCGTATGTATATCGATAAAAATACGCCCAGCACAAATCCCACCAGCAGTCCTCCAATATGGGCCAGATTGTCCACATTGCCTCCGGTAAAGCCGCTGTATAAAGACATACAAATCATCAGCATCACTCGCGGCGGAGTGACATTGTCCATCCTCTTGCGTGAAAAGAGCACCAGTGCCAGCAGAAGTCCATTCAGGCCAAAAATAGCGCCGCTGGCGCCCAAGGATACCGCCCAGTCATCACTGACAATCTTGCCGGCCAAGGACACCAGATTCCCCCCGATCCCTGACGCCAGATAGATTCCCGCAAAAGGAAAGTGCCCAATCTCTTTCTCAATCATGGCTCCCATAAAAAGCAGAATAATCATGTTGCTGAACAGATGACTGGAGTCCGCATGAAGAAACATTGACCAGAATATCCGTCCGTATTCTCCCTTTGCTATAATATCAAACGCACTCAGACAGCCTCTTCCATACAGAGTATTTCCTGGCAGCCGGCATAGAAGGTATACTACCACATTGACAGCCACCAGTATTACACTGATAAAGGGAAGCGTTCTCAATTTGCTTATATATCCTTCCATAGATATCCCTCTGTTTGTCCATATAGAAAACTGTACCACTCTTTGCCCCTGTTCGTCAACGAAAAACTGAAGGAATGCTCATTGAAAAATATATTCCACCTTGCCGAAGCGAAGCTCATCATCCTTTTCCAGCCGGCGTTTTTCATAGGGCTGCATCCGCAGGCCGTTTTTAAAAGTCCCATTGGTAGAATTTAAATCCTCCAGATAAATGCGGCCGTCCTCCTCCAAAATTCTGGCATGGATACGGCTGACAGAGCAATCCTCCAACGCATAGTCCACCTCTTCTCTCTTCTTGCCAATCACAAATGGCAACTTGTCAATTCTCACCGCCAACTCTCCATTGTCTCTGTACAGTCCTCGTATCTGTTCTTTTTTTCGGTCCTCCAAATATACGGTTCTTCCATATTCCTCCTCCCCCTCAACCTCTTTGTCGTTCTCTTCTTTTCCATATGTATTCTCCTCGCCCACTGCTCCCAATACCTGCGCACTCACCTGCCGTTGCAGAATCTCCTGATAGGATACAATATCCTGTTTTTTCCGGCGGCCTCCCAAAAAGGAGAGAAATCCCTTTCGTCTGTCCGCATACTCCTGCTCAAGTACTTCAACGGCTTTCTGGCAGGATCTATATTCCTCCTGTGCCAATTGCTGTTCCGGCTCCTGTGTAAGTTCTTGCTCCTTTGCACGTTCTATAGCGGGTATTCTCTGTTTTCGTTTCTCTTTCTTCTCCACTTCCGTGAAACTTTCAAAAATCTGCCGGCTCAGACAGATGTCGCCCACCTCGGCATAGTGTTCATAAAGGCCATATACAAATTCCACCAGCGCCTCGTCCTCATAGTCGATACGGTCTACCCAGAACTCAAGGAGTTGCCTAAAACCTGTTTCCTTCTGACAATAGGGCACATACATAAAATAGAAATCTTTTTTCTCCAGATCCTGATAGATATGCTCCGGGCTCCAGATCACATTGCGGCCTTCCAGCAGATAGCGGCTCAACTCCTGCTGCATTCTCTCCATTCCCCACAGGAAGTCCCGCATCCACTCCCTGCCGAGAGTTTTCCCCTCAAACAGCTGTGCAATATTCTGCGTCGAGGAGATATCATAATACAAAAAGGCATCGCCGTCTATATACCGCAGGCTGCAGGGCAGCAGAAAGCGTATGCCGCCCCGATTTAAAATACAATACTGATAACGGTTCTCCTTGGGCTTTTCCGCCAAAACCACCCGCTCATAATTGCAGTTCAGATTCCGAACATATTCTGTTTCTAATCTATTGTTTAGTATTTCCTCTTTTCCCATTTTTCCTTCTTTCCCGCATGCCGCTGTCCAGCCAGCGAAATTGCGTTAATATGTATTTGGATATTACTAGTCCAGGCCGGCGAGCATCCGTGCCAACGCAGTTCTATCCCAGTTGTACAACCGAAAAGTCAACTCCAGCCGATGCGGCCCGCCTATGTTGGTCAGGCTGCCATACACCGGCACCTTGTACTCTCCCGCCGCCTCCAGCCGAATCTGCTGCCCCTGTATGGTAAAATGGGGAGATTGCAGCTGTATCCACAGATATTGTTCCCTGTCCCATGCCGCCGTCAACTCCTGTAGGTACTCTAACTGTTGCCGCGGCGTTCCGGGATGATTGCTGGTCTTAACCAGCATAGAAGCCAGATCCTGCTCCAGAAGGCATCTGTCATACTGTACCAAAAGCACCGCGATCAAAAAGAGATAGACCCCCAATACCGCCGGCAGAACCAATGCCGCCTCCACAGAAAAATAGCCACCGACATATCTCCGATTCCACATGTTCCCCCCTCATATCCAAAACCGAAACAACACCGCCACCGCGCCCATCCCCAGGAAAGGGACAAAGGCAATGCGAGTGTTCTTTCTGGCTTTACCCAACAGCAACAAGGCGGCACTGACCAGAAAGATGCCCAACAGGGCGATCCCCAATGCCGGCAGACAGTTTGTCAGGCCCATGCCATTCCCCATAATGATTAATTCCCAGCCGTCCCCCCGGCCCATCTGTTCTCTGGTGGCCCTAGCCAACGCCAGAGCGGCGATTCCCGGCAGCAGCCCGGCTCCCAGCATGGCCCAGGACTGCACACCCAACAACCCCTTCCCTATAGCCCAACCACAGGAAACTGCCACCCCCAGGGCAAGGGAGCGTCCCGGTATACACCGCCTCTTGATATCAAATACGCTGTGGTAGGCCAGCAAAGCCGCCGTACACAGACATCCTATCTGCTCCCACATAAAAATGTCCTCCTATATTAAGTTCCGCATACTCCCTCCCAACACACATGTCCCGTGATGAACATCCGGCCGCTTCAGGCGTCCTGATATTCATCAGTGCGTTGTACGGGAGTATGCTGTTTTAAATCCATATGCCTTCTGTTCCGCATACTCCCTCCCAACACACATGCCTGTGATGAGCATCCGGCCGCTTTAGGCGTCCTGATATTCATCAGTGCGTTGTACGGGAGTATGCTGTTTTAAATCCATATGCCTTCTGTTCCGCATACTCCCTCCCAACACACATGTCCCGTGATGAGCATCCGGCCGCTTTAGGCGTCCTTAGAACAGTCAGCCTTTTTGGGGCGATGTCGCACAACGGCTGCAGGGGCGATAGGGTATATCTTCCCGCCACACCACCGCATGAATCCGCCGCAGCAGGGACGGGCAGCTTCTGACTGAGTGATAGCGGTTGCCTTCCTGGGTCAGATATACTGTGTCTCCCTGCGGCCGCTCCCCGCACCGGCTGCAGGGACGATAACGTTCCCCCTGCGCATTGCGCAGTGACCACACCTTTTCAGTCTGTGCCTCATAGACGCTCAGCTTCAGATAGGAACAATCCCCTCTGCTGTGCCACACCTGGCCGTCCTCCGTCACATATACATATATTTTCTGTTCTGTTATGCCCCCCACATCAAAGCCGGTCCAGGCCCGTCCATAATATCTGCTGGTCATGCGGAAATAGGGAAAAGGAAAGCAGGTGATCTGCGGACACACCTGATAGGTAATAATGATATTAATGCATTCATCCTCCTCCAGATATTCCGACGCCAGATAGTTCAGTCCCTGATGCCCATAGGCCAGGGGAGAATTGTCCAGATAATCTTTGCCCAATATCTGCCCAATCCTGCCATTCACGTACAGATAGGATACAGCCAACCCAGAGACGACGCCCGAGATATCGTCTAAGGTTTCCTCAGGGGCATTGCTCCCGGTTTCCACCGCCCCATATATAGCCAGTTCCCGGCCCGTCTGCCACAACGCGTACTCCAATTTGCCATGCAGGCGCAGCATCTCCATGCAGCTGCCCAGATGAAGGACAAATAGGATCAGCAGCGGCACCACTACTGCCGCTTCCACCGTCATACTCCCTCTGTTGTTTCTCTTCCCGCCTCCAGGAAAGGAGATCAGCAGATATATCTCCTCTATACATGGCTTAACGAGAAAGTTATATAACAGGGAATTGCACATGGGAGAAGGCTTTTCAACAAGATGTTTAGTTTCGACATTCATAGCTTCCATCCATAGAGAAGACATATCCGCTCACCTCCTGTCTCGTCCTCTTTATGCTGCTTTGACGCTAATATTGTTTCTCTTTTCTGACAGTAAAGCTATAGCCATAGCCGGAACGGATCAACGCCTCCGCCTCCAGTCTGTCTATGCAGCCGTCTATGCGAAAACAGCTGTTTCCGGGCGTCCTGCGGATATCCATCTCCACCAGATCCATGAAACGCATGGTGGAAAGTTCCGACGGCTGCACATACAGAAATATCCGCAGATAATCTTCGTAGGACAGCCCCGTTCCCTCTCCTTTCGCCGTTTCTGTCTGAGCGTTCCATATGTTCGTCAGAGAATAGTGCCAGTTTTCTTCTGTTTTCAGCAATTCTACCCTTCCTCCAGCCAGCAGGGTTTTCACATCGTACAAGCTTTCCAGATATGCCCATGCCAGAATCAGAGCTGTCTCAAACAGCGGTTGTAGTTCCGGCTGCGCGATAACCCCGGCCAAAACTGCCGCCACCGCCTCCACCTCGGATCTTTTCGCTTCATTTCCCAGCAGATATATTACATTGGCGGCCTCCCGGATGCCGCAGAGCAGGTTGGCTGTATGACGCAGATTGTCTTTGTCCCCGGCTTTTCCGCATAGCAGATATTCCACCTGGTATTGCAGCAGGCTATTCTCCATAGGTTTTCCGTATCTGCCCGCATAGTTCAGGAAGTATTCCAGAAGAAGAATATTATCCACAGGGCTCAGCTGCTCCCCCTGAGGATAATTGCCCTGGTTGACTTCTCCCCTGGCGTACCGCCCGCTGATATACTGACTCGGCTCCACCCCAGTCTCCGACAACTGAGAAACATCCTCCACCACCCACTTTAAGATGCCCTCCTGCCGCATCGCCTGTATGGCTTCCGTGGGGTCCAGACTCTCCGTCTTACCCCACACCTCTTCCCCGATATGTTTTTCCGAGGCACCATACTCCTGCAATTCCTCACTTACTCGATCCAGCTGCGCTTCCACATCTTCCTCCAAAAGTCCGTATCCGTCCACGGTTTCCATCCATTCCAGCAGCTTTTCCACCGTTTCCAGCCCCAGGCGGCTCCGCATACACTCCACCGCCCGGCGCTGAAACACCTTCCCTCCGCCATCTGTTGCCAGGGACACCTTCAGTACTTGGACATCCTGAAGTTCCATCCCCAGCAGATCACGGTAGAGAAAAGGCAGGAAGCCGCAATCCTCATAGGACAGATTGCGTTCCAAATATTCCGACAGATGCTGCTCTGTATTATAATACGAAGGATAATCCGTCCCATAGGAGGTGTCCACCATGAGCAATCCGTAACGCTCCAACAGCACACGATGGTATTCCGCCAACACACTGTCCATCCCGATATCCATTACGCACTCCGATTCAAACGCGATGGTGTGCCTCCTGACCCCCTCGATCAGCACCAGACACAGGGAGACCATCACAGTCAAGGTCAGCGCCACATACACCGTCAGATATCCCGAAGTTGCTCCAGGCTTCCTGCCCTTTGTTTGTTGTGTCATAATTGAATCCTCACACTTTGTTGACCTGTTTGGTGATCTTGGAAAAAATAGATTCCACCAACTCTGTGATCTGGGATTTGAAAATTATGACAATGCCAACCAGTACCACGATAATCAATATGACCTCCACCGTTCCCATACCGGCATTGTCCTTCGCCATAAAATACTTCCAGCAGATCAGCCTTTCGTCTACCCAATTTCTTATTTTTTTATATGCTTTCATTTTTTCCTCCTCGTATTAAATGTGTTGTGCAGTTACTGTTTTTAGAACCGCGCAGCCATCCTGCGATACTGTTCCCAACGGCTGCTATTTTAGCTGCGCTACAAGCCAAAGCCCTGAAATGCCGGAACCATGACCAGCACCATCACTATGGCCATCATCATAATCATGGGCACCAGCAGCCTGGTCCCCGCCTCCTCCCCCTTTTTTCTTCGGAGGTTCAAATCCTCCTGCAAAGCCTTGTCCCCCTCCTCCCGCAAACGGGTCAGCAAGGCCGCGTTCCCCTTCTTCAAGTTTTGCGTCAGCATGGTGCTCAGTCTGGCGCAATCCTGCAGACCGGTGCGGGCCGCCCACAATTCATAGGTCCGACTCTCGGAGATACCTGCCTGCAGCTGATTGCAGGCATACAGCATCTCCTCGTATAAAGGCTGCGGCTCCTCTCTCTGCCGGCTGCGGTAGTCCAAGGCGATCTTCTGAAAAGTTCCCCGGATGGTCATACCTGCTCCCAGATACAGGATGAACTTGTTCAGCACCACCGGATAATTTTCTTTCATCTTCTCCCGCCGCTTCAACACCTGCCGGTGCAGATCCCGGTCCTGGAAAAGGAACACTGCAGCCGCCGTAACCGCCGTCATCAGAATCAGCAACAGGCTGTGATCCTCCTTGACTTCCCTCCAAGCCAGTCTGCCTCCCTCCATCTCACCCGGCAGCAATACCCTGTCCCTGTCAGCAGCAGCCTCCTCCGCAAGACAGTAGGCATCCAGAGCCTGGCTTTTCAGTAATTCCTCTCCCTCCAGGACCTGAGGCACCACCAGAAGCTCCAGTTCCTCCTGCCAGCTGAAATCCTGAAAGCCGATCTCCACTGTCAACGTCACCGGTGCCGGTAGCTGGAGACTATGGACCGCTCCGCTCCTGCTCAATATTTGATAGTCGCTGCTTCGCCAGGACACGGTAAAGGGATATCCCTCCAATTCCTCCGCCAGCGCCAGAGGGGCGCACACCTCCTGCCAGGAGGAATTGTCTCCCAAGGCTTTTCTCTTCCATGCCTCCCAGAATTTCTCATACAATTCCTGGGCTTCCTGTCGGGTCAGCCTCCGCTCGGGCACCCTCACTGTGATATTCCCCAGATCCTTCCCCTCCAGCCAAGTCCGAAGTTCCACCTGCCTCTCCCCCTGTCCCGGCAGAGGACGCAGCAGTTCTCCCCGGGAGGTAAGACTGCCCTCCATATCCGCCCGGGCATGAGCCAATACCCCCAGCAGGGTTCCCACACACAGCACCAGCAAAAACAGCCGCAGCTTTCGTATGTAATAGTCTCCCTGCAAAAGCAGTCCCGACTGACCAGGGTACAGGGTTTCCAGATCCCACTGCACATGGTGGGCATTCAGCAGCGGAACTCTGTGGATGCAGCCCTTTTTGTACAAGTATATGGATATCCTGTTAAATAGATTTCCTTCCTCCCGCCGAGACAGGCAGGCCAGCAAGATAATGCTTGCTCCCACCGTTATTCCAATCAAATACATCTTCTCATCTCTCCTCAAAAGTTTTTTCGAAAATCCACTCCGACAAGACGTATGCCAACAAATAGACTCCCATACAAACTGTCATCAGAACTATGCCCGGGAGATTTCCGTACAACATATTGAAATAACCGGGATTGCCGGCCTCCACATACCAGACAATCAGAAAAGGCATGGCATTCATCACTCGCTGTTCCAACCTCCGGGCTGAAAGCAGGGTCTCCATCTCCTCCTCCACCTCCAGCCTGCGGCTGACGGAACTGCTGGCGGCGTCAATAATCACAGGAATGCTCCCGCCGTTTCGCTTGGCAATGGCAAATACTTCCGCAAACTCCTGTATCTCCTCCAGTCCACTGCGTTGTCCCATCTCTGTCAGCAGCGCCTCCAAGGTCACATTGTTACACAGCCCCTGGCGCAGCTGCTTTAGCTCCCTTTCCATGGCACAGCCTTCTCCGAACATGCTCCGAATATCGGCTATACTTTCCAGAAAGGCATTCTCCACGGCATATCCGGCCCGCATGGATGCGGCCACTGCCTGAATACACTCTTTAAATTGTACCAGCAGCTGCCTGTCCCTGCGCCGCCTGCGGTGATGCCTGCTTCTTCGCAGATAGATCCAGCCCGCCAAGGACATGGGCGGAAGCGCCCATATACTGCGGTAGAAAAAGAATGCGAACACCCCTGTGATCAGCATCCCCTTTCCCAGATCCTGCAAGGTTTCCATCAGAGGAATGCCGCTGCCAGAGCCGCGGTTAGGGCTGTAGCCCCGCAGCCTTAAGCTTCTGCTCACGATGTAGTTCCCCCTTTCTCAGCAGGGCGCCCAGTACCCGGCCCTCTGGGCTCTCGCCTGTCTCTTCAAACCGATACAGTGGATTCAGACGGATATAACCTTCCTCGCTGTCCATCACCTCCGATACCTCCAGCACTTTCCGGCTCCTGTCCCGGAGGCGTCCCAGATGCACGATAATGTCAATGCCGGACACAATCTGCTTTCTGATCGCCGCCAGCGGGATATCCATGCCCATGAGGATCATATTTTCCAACCGCGTAAGCATATCTCCGGCACTGTTGGCATGGCCGGTGGACATAGAGCCGTCATGACCCGTGTTCAGACATTGCATCATATCCACTGCCTCTGCTCCGCGCACCTCCCCCACGATGATGCGATCAGGTCTCATGCGCAGGCTTGCGCGAATCAGGTCCCGGACGGATATCTCCCTACACCCCTCCACATTGCTGTTGCGGGTCTCCATCCGCACCAGGTTGCGCAGACCCTGGAGTTGTAATTCCGCACTGTCCTCGATGGTAATCACCCGCTCCCAGGGCGGAATATACCCGGACAACACATTGAGAAAGGTAGTCTTACCGCTTCCGGTGCCGCCGCTGATGAAAATATTGTACCCGGCCTGCACCAGCAGCCGTAAAAACTCTGCGGCCTCACGGGTGAGCGAGTCCCGGCGGATCAATTCCTCCATGGTGACCGGGGTATTGGGAAAGCGTCGAATGGTGACGATAGGACCGTTTAAAGCGATGGGATTCATAACGATATTCACTCTGGCGCCGTTTGACAATCTGGCGTCCACGATGGGAGATGCTTCATTCACAACTCTGTTGCAGCCTGCTACAATCTGCTGAATTACGTCCTGGAGTTTTTCCTCCGACTCAAAAACAATGTCCAATTCCTGCAGATGCCCTGCACGTTCAATAAATATGCTGCCGGGGCCGTTGATCATAATCTCTGTGATCTCCGGGTCCTCTATAAGGCTCTGCAAAATATCCAGCCGCCTCAGGGAATAGAACAGTTCCGTCCGCAGGCGATGGCTCTCGCTGACCGGCAGCAGCCGCAGCAGCTGCTCCTCCAGCAACACCTCGTCGATGATTTCCATAACCTCCTCGTCCGGCTGTTCCCTGCCATAGTCCAACTGCTCCAACACCCTGTGCCGCAGTTCCTGTTTTAATTCTCCATAATCTTTCACTGTCTGCTCCTGCCGTCCTTTCTGTACTGTATCCGACCGCATTGCCGCGGCCGTTTTGTCCTCTGCCTATATCTGTTCCTCTTCCTCCTCAATCAGATCCCTGACATATTCCGCCAGATCCCCTCTGGTATACTGTTCAATCTGGTCGGGCAGACGGCGAAACAGGGGAAGATGGCATTTTCTGGTCTTTTCTTTTACGTCATCGTACTCATACAAGGACAATATCTGCTCATACTGATCTATCTTGCATCTTGCCACAAAATCTTCTTTCACCAGCATATAGACTTTGCAGCACCGCCTCAGGATCTCCAGCAGTCCCTGCATATTCTCGGACAGATCCAGGATAATGTAATCATACTCTCCGCTCTCCCCGATCCGCCACAGCAGCTGCTGCCATTCCTGGACGGTAATGTAGATTAAGTTCTGTCCCATATATGCCGGTGCTATATAATCCAACTGCCCCTTTTTCTGCACCAGGATTTTCATGCGCAGCACGAATTTGCTCTGATCGGCCTTCATGTAATACAACAGTGTGGACAAATCTCTGCCCTTTTCTCCGGGCAGCAGCTCCGGCATCCCTGCATAATGTTCAAAATTCAGGTATAACGTCCTGTGCTTTTCCGCCAAAAGCTGTCCGTAGGTCAGCGCAAAGGAGGTCTGCAAACACCTGCGCACAGGGGAATACATCCCCACAATCCGGGGCTTTTGCCCGACATTCAACCGAGGATAAAAGTCCTCCTCCTTCTCCATGTATATCTCCAGCAATTCCTTCAGTACGTTCTCGGCGGGCTGGTACTTGTCCACATTTTTAAGCGAGGACCATCTGACCAGGCCGCTTTCGTTCAACAGCACCGTAGCCTCTGCCTCCACCGGCAGCTGCGGGGCATATATTGATTCCGCCATCAGCAGCAAATCAATCTCCCCTTGCTTTTCGCTGTCCGCCAGCTGTGAAATCCCGGTATAGACCACCACCTCCCAGGGAAATTCCCTGTAACTCTGTAAATAGGCGGACAGCTGCTCCGCATAATCCTCTTCCGGATCACAGAGCGCTAAAATTTTATGCTCCAAAAACACCTCTCCTTTCTTCTTTGCCCTCTTTTGGCGGGCCTTGCACATCCTGCATGAAATCGTGGTAAAAATCTTGTGAGTCACAAATCAACAATAACATGATGTTCAGATGATAAGAGACTTGAGTCGCCTCTTGTTGAAATGCATTATATCCGCTATTTTCACAAATGTCCATAGCAAATACAAAGAAAAATTATTTTTGTGAAAAATCTACAACAAATGCAAAACCTGAAGGCCATAAAGTGCCGCCAAGCCAGGAAATCCCAGCACTGAGCATGTCAAAACCGTGGCCGGATTGATGCCTACCAGCACAGGATACCCTTGCGCCGTCACCGCCAAATTAATGAAATAGATGGACACTGCCCCCAGCACTCCCCGCAGCAGGAGGTTCACCAGCCACTCCAGCTGACGTCTCCAAGCCAACGCCAGCAATACCAATACACAGACTCCCATGATCAATAATATTTTTGTCTGGCTCATTTGACCCTCCCGGATATTTTTGTCCGAACTGCTTTTTTACCATCATATGGTCAAAGTGGAAAAAAAGACCAGCAAATTGATTTTGCTGGAATATTTTACAAGTTGAAAGGCTATACTTATACCAACCAAATTTTGACAGTATCAATGGAGAGCGCTATGAAAACCTATTATAGTCAAAGCTATTACACTTCCGGAAACATGGACATACACTTTTCCATCCCCTCCTTGCGGGAGGATCTGGAAAAAACCCGCACTGCGTTGGAAATCGCATATGCGGGCTTTGATAACGCTGTCGATCCGGACATGGTCGATTGCTATATTTATGAAATTAACGCACTTTTAAAACGATACAAGCATCTGGCCGCCCTCTCCGAGGAGGAATACGCTGCCACGGCGGACATCGCCCCCGCGGGACGCCTCAGGGGGCTATACGAGCATTCCCCGATTCATGCTCTGGTCAGCCATGTTCTCAGTTAGTGTATTTTTACCATAAGTCAGACCTGCATATACGGTCTGGGCGTTCTGCATCACCGGGCCTGCCGTATTCTGCGGAGCAATCTGTTTGTATGCATCCCGCAGCGGCATGATGATACCGGCCACCTCTTGCAGCAGTTCCGTATGCCAGCGTATTTCTGCCTGTGCCAGACGCCGGATACTGTACATGTATAGCTTTCGCAGGGAAGGGGCAGGCTCATACTCCAGGTGCAGGGAACTTGTCAGTTCGCTGATGCATTTCCTGGCTCTGAGTACATTCTCCCGATATGTGGCAAAGTCCTTCTGACTTGCCGACTGACCGGCATCCTCCAGATATTGCAGTGTCATATCGTATAAGATTACGATCATCTCTGTGGGGTTTGCCTGAGAGATGCGAAATGTAAACTGTTGCTTGGTCTCCGATGTCATAAACATCCATGCCTTTCTTAATTTAAAGTTCCGCTGCCGTCCTGACAGAGCCTTATCCGGCAGAGCAATTTCCGGCCGCTTCGGCGTCCGCAAATTCTCTGGGCTCTGTCCGGGCGGCTGCTGTTTA
>CAJUCT010000010.1:0-91500 GCA_910585015.1 uncultured Acetatifactor sp. | reverse complement strand
CGGCCGCTTCGGCGTCCGCAAATTCTCTGGGCTCTGTCCGGGCGGCTGCTGTTTAAAGTTCCGCTGCCGTCCTGACAGAGCCTTATCCGGCAGAGCAATTTCCGTCCGCTTCGGCGTCCGCAAATTCTCTGGGCTCTGTCCGGGCGGCTGCTGTTTAGAGTTCCGCTTCCGTCACTTACTGCAACAGCTGTAACACCTGGGAAGGTCTCTCATTTGCCTGAGCCAGCATGGAGGTGCCTGCCTGGGTCAACACCTGGTTGGTGGTGTATTGGGTCATCTCCTCCGCCATATCTACGTCCATAAGCCGGGAATAAGCGGCGGTCATGTTTTCCTCGGATACATCAAGGCTATTCATCGTGGACTCCAAACGGTTTTGGTAAGCGCCCAGCTTGCCCCTGACATGAGATACAAAGCTAATGGCCCCGTCCATCTTGCTCAGAGCGCTCTTTGCTCCCTCCTGGGTACTTACATCAATATTTTCAATGCCCATATTTCGCAGGGAGACGGGGGGAATTTCAACAGCCAACACCTGGCCCTCGTTGGCGCCGATTTGCAGACGCATGGGCCCCACATCGGTGACCTCTATATCCAGGCTCGTCTTCGGCGCAACGGGCACTGTGCCATCAGGCGCGTCATTCAGATCCAGCTGCAGTTCAAAGCCGTCGCTGCCCTTGATGGTCACAAAACCGTTCTCCGCCACAGTTTCATTTACCCCGTCGGGATAAGATTTCGCATCGGTGGGGAAACCAGTTCCCAACGTAATATTCGTCACCAGCTTATTTCCGGTTGGATTGCCCTCCGCATCCAACTCATCCTGAATCGTAATAGTGTCAATTGAATATTTTCCTGTAGGTGTCTTCTCACTGAAAGTACTGACCTTGATATATTCGTCGTTGGTATACCCCTTGACATTAAAAGTGCCGTCCAGCAGATTCTGCCCATTGAACTGAGTTGTATCCTTCACACGCTCAATCTCCTCCTTGAGCTGCGCGATCTCTTCCTGTATAACTTCCCTGTCTTCGTCAAGGATGGTGCCGTTTGAAGCCTTTACCGTCAGTTCGTTTATACGCTGCAGCATGGCGCTGACTTCGTTCATGGCGCCATCCGCAATATTTATGACAGATATCCCGTCGCCGGCGTTGTCGTTGGCCGTTCCCAGACCCTTGATCTGAGCGTTCATCCGTTTCGCCATGGCCAGCCCGGCGGGATTGTCCTTAGCATGATTGATCTTCAACCCAGTGGAGAGCCTCTCCAGGGACGCCGACAAAGCGTTATCGTTGTTTGCCAGCGCATTGTTAGTAAGCATTGCTGATACATTGTAATTGATTCTCATATGAATCCTCCTAATTAAAGTTCCGCATTTTCCCTGACAGCACACTTAATCGGTGATCCACATCCGGCCGCTTTGGCGTCCGGATATGGATCAGTGTACTGTCCGGGAATATGCTGATTAAAGTTCCGCATTTTCCCTGACAGCACACTTAATCGGTGATCCACATCCGGCCGCTTTGGCATTCGGATATGGATCAGTGTACTGTCCGGGAATATGCTGATTAAAGTTCCGCATATCCCCTGACAGCACTCTTAATCGGTGATCCACATCCGGCCGCTTTGGCGTCCGGATATGGATCAGTGTACTATCCGGAAATATGCTGATTAATGCTCTGAACTAAAAGTTCCGCGGATTCCCTTCCGTTTGCTTTTCCACATCCCTGACCGTCTGCAAAAAGGCTTTGGCCGTGGCATACAGGCTTCCCTGCGGCGCCGCCTCCCCCGTCTCGACTCTGTCCCAAAACATGGCCGTCTTCCCTGACTCATTATGTACATATTCCACCTGGCCCAGCTGTAAGTCCTCTGCCAGATAACTATCAAATATATCGGACGAACGGCGTAAATTCATAACCGCTTCCCTTTGATTTCCCACAAAATAACCCTTTACAATGCCGTCCCTGACCTGGAACTCACCTTTCAGACTGCCCATACGCTCACTGGTCATTTCAATGCGCACCATGCCTTTTTCCTGCCCTCCATGGCAGATCTGCAGGTGTATAGCAGCCAATTCTCCGCCCAGTTCCATGGGAAAATAATATTCCTCCGACTGGGACAGGCTTCCCATCAGATGCAGCTGCTTGGTCATCAACTGCAGAGACCGCACATCCACCAGACTGTCTGTCTCCTCCAGAATCTGACGGTGGGTATGTTCCTCCGAAGCCGCCGCTGTCTCCTGATAGGCCTCCTTGAACGCCTTCGGATCATGCAGGCGCTGCCATAGCTGTGCGGGTTTCTCCCCGTCTCTGCTGCCTGCGTTCCAGCGGCCCATGAGCTTTTGGATCTCCTCCTCCATACCCTGGGCTGCCAGCACATTGGCCACCGTAGGCGTTTCCTGGGCGCGCTCCAACTCCTTATAAACTTCCTGGGAAACTGTCCCAGCATTGGCCATCTGCTGCCGCATTTCCGCGCTGTCCCAGTTCGCTGTCTCCCCGGGCAGCTGACCGTTCTCCTGTTTTGCGGCATCCGATGCCTGATTGTTCTGGTCTGTCGCGGACGCGGCCTGCTCCCTGGGCTCGACAGCCTCCTCCAGCACTCGATTCCATTCCCGGGCATATCCAAGATTGATCTGTTCGTCAATCCGGGCGCCCCTGTCCTGCAGGCGGCTCAAAGCACCCACCGCATCATCCACCAGAGTGTTTGTACGCCCTGCGCGGCGGCTTCTCACCGCCGACAGCAATGTGGAAAAATTCAACTCCGCTCCGGTGTTCACAATGCTGCCGATGGAGGCGCTGTCCCCCTTTTCGATCTGGCGCAGCAGCCGGTAGCAGCCAATAAACGCACTCTTTTCCTCAGGGGTGATATCTCCTTTTTTCTCCAGCTTATACAGGAAGCGGCTGTACCGCTCCGTCTCCTGCCCGGTCTCCTGTCCCTGCTGCTGTTCCTCAAAATATTCCTGCAGCCGGGGCAGGCTCTGCTCAAGCGGGTTTACTCCGTCTCTGATCATGCGCAGCACCGCCGCCGGTGTCATCCGCCTGGTGACCTCCTCCACCGTGGCGCAGGCCGCCTTGATCTCCTCCACATGTTCAGGCGTGATCTCCATCCGATTATAGCCCAGCACACGCACGGCCCGACGGTTTTCCTCCGTCAGTTCATAGCCCAGATCCTGCAAAATATCGTCCACATTGGCAAACGCCTTGCGGATACTGTCCCCCATGTCCGCCCGGGGCTCCGTCCAGATCGCCTCGTAGCGCTGGCCTGCTTTGTCATATTCCGCCTGCAATGCCTTGCCCGTCCGGTGAAACTCCGCCAGACTCTGGTCTTCCGAGGCTGCATTCTCCGATGTTCCACTCTGCAGCCTCTCCTGCCAGCGGCCCACCGTGTCCACTGGCAGCCCTGGCAGTTCCTCCGCCACCTGCCAGGCTGCTTCCAGCTGCTGGTAACGGTCAACCGCCTCCTGATCTGTATACTTTGCCTCCGGGAAAAATTCACGGGCCAGTTCCTGCTGCGCCTGTCTGAGTGCCTCGATAGTCTCCTCAATGGGCTTTGTGTCGATGGAGAAGCCGCTTTCCAGAAGCTTTATATTGGTCTCCACCGTCATACGCAGTCGTATCTCCTCCAGCAGCCTGTGGTCGCTGATGCGCCGCTCCGCATCACTGCTCTGGTAATAAGCCATCAGATCATATGCCTTCTGCCGGATAGATCTGCTATCTGCCAGATTCCCCTCCATGGCCTCACGCCCGTCCGCAATGGCGGCCGCCGCCGCCCGCACCACCTGTTCGTTTTGCAGCGGGAAAGCCACTCCCCGAATCTCCATGGCCCTTCTCAGACTGTCCCCATCTACCTGAAGCCCTCTCTGAACCAGCCACTTTGCGGCCTCCTGCTCCTGCTCGGTCCCATCGCAGCCCAGGGAAGCCAACAGTCTGTCAATCTCACCGGGATCGATAGCCTCCGCTTCCTCCCATGCCGATGCGGCATCCTTCCCGCTCCCGGGCTGCTCCGCAATATTCCGGGTCATATAACCCTTTACTTCCGCGTCAAAATATTCCGCCTGCTGCTCCTGCTCCATGGCGGATCCGCTGGCCTCCGCCAGATAATATCCCTTAACCGTGGCCTCCATACCGCTGCGGACCATATAATAATAGTCCCCTTCCTCCGGCATTTCCAGACTGCCTGCCAGATCCAGGGCCTGCATGACCTTATCCACGTTCTCCATGGACAGGGGGATATCCACCGCCTCAAAGCTCTCCTGCAGCGCCTGGGCCAGTCCTCTGTCTCCCACCGCCGCCGCCAGGGTATCCATATCCAGCGTATCCGTATATCCCGCCACATTACAGCCCGCCTTCACCAGTTCGGCCTTGATCTTATCCAATATGGTCACCGTCTCCTGAGGATCCATCTCCCGGGGATCATATCCCTTCTCGGCCATTCTGGCATAATCTTCGTCGGACATGGTATGTGACATTACTGTCATCTGATTCTGCATTATCTGCACATCCGCAGCGCCGGCCTGCTCCTGAATATCCGCCAGGGTTTTTCCCTGGGCTGCCCGGCCCTTCTGCTTCTGGTTCCAGCGGCTGCCCAGGGCATTGCCGGGATGAATGCTGTCCCTGCCGTCCACATAAGCCCCATATCCCCGTTGGGACCTGCCGGCCTGCTGCCGCCGGACGCGGTGCGACGGTTCCTGAGATCCGTTTGTCTGTACTGTCTGGTCAAAATTTATCTTCATAAGCATCCCTTTCTCATATAAAAATAGGTGAATGCGCCGGCACTCACCTATTATTTCGGTCAATTTTCTGTTTTCTTAAGAGCTACGCTAGAACTGGAACACCACAGCCGTGTATGGCGGCAGATCAAAGGAAATGGTATAGTCATGGTAATGGCAGGGTTCCTCCACCGCCGTCAACTCCTCCGGAACCTCGTTTCCGTTGCCGCCATAGCAGGTGTCATCACTGTTTAACACCAGCTTATATTTTTTCTTCTTCGGCACCGGCACCACATAATTCTCCCAGCGCATGGGAGTCATGTTCATCACAAACAGCAAATTGTTGCGGCCGCTCTCGGATTTTCTCACAAAGGAATAGGTGCTCCTGTCCGCATCGTCCGCATTCATCCACTCAAAACCCTTCCAGGAATTATCATTCTCATACATGCAGGGATACTTTCGGTACAATTCCAGCAGATCCCGCACGTAATTGTGCATACCCAGATTGTTCTTTTCCTGCAGTAAAAACCAGTCAAGCTCTCTCTCTTCGCTCCACTCTCTCTCCTGGCCGAAGTCCTGTCCCATGAACAGCAGCTTCTTCCCGCAGTGGCCAAACATAAAGGTGTAACCCACCCGCAGATTGGCATATTTGTCCACCTGGTAGCCGGGCATCTTGTTCACCATGGAGCATTTCAAGTGTACCACCTCGTCATGAGACAGGGGCAGAATATAATTCTCGCTCTCATTATAACTCATAGCGAAAGACATGGCATAGTGGTTTCCCTTGCGGTACAGGGGATCCAGCTTCATATATTCGCAGAAATCATGCATCCAGCCCATATTCCACTTGAAGGTAAAGCCCAGGCCCTCCCCCCCAATCTCGCCCGTCACATTGGGCCACGCCGTGGACTCCTCCGCGATGGTCATAAATCCCGGGTAGGTTCCCCGGAGCACGGAATTGAGATGCTTGAAAAATTCTATGGCTTCCAGATTCTTGTTCCCGCCGAACTTGTTGGGCAGCCATTGGCCATCCTTTTTCCCATAGTCCAAGTACAGCATGGAGGCCACCGCGTCCACACGGATTCCGTCCACATGGAACTCTTTCAGCCAAAACAGAGCATTGGCAATCAGGAAATTTTTGATCTCCGTTTTGCCGTAGTTGAAAATCTTGGTGCCCCAGTCAGGGTGCTCTCCCAATCGGGGATCGGGATGCTCAAAGATGCACTGGCCGTCAAAACAGCCCAGTCCATGGGCATCCATGGCAAAATGGGCCGGCACCCAGTCCAGAATCACGCCGATCTTATTCTTATGCAGCTTGTTCACCAGATACATAAAGTCCTTGGGGGTGCCATAGCGGGAGGTGGGAGCGTAATAGCCTGTCACCTGATAGCCCCAGGAGCCGTCGAAGGGATGCTCCGCAATCCCCATCAGTTCAACATGGGTATAACGCATCTCTTTCAGGTATTCCACAATGCGGTCCGCAAACTCCCGATAATTGTAAAAACCCTCCTTGGTGCCGTCCGGATGCTTCATAAAGGATCCAATATGGCATTCATACACCGCCATGGGCTGCTTCTGCACATCCTTCTGGTCCCGCTCCTCCAGCCACTTCCCGTCCTCCCAGGGAAAACCGGAGAGATCTGTAACCCTGGAGGCCGTGCCCGGGCGGTACTCCGCATAGTTGGCGAAGGGATCCGCCTTATACAGCTTCTGTCCGTCCTGGGTTGTGATCAGGAATTTGTACATGCATCCCTCCTGCACACCGGGTACAAACAGCTTATGGATCCCGCCAGGTCCCAGCTTTTCCATGGGATGGCTTTCCTCATTCCATCCGTTAAATTCCCCGATCACATGGACGCTGGCCGCATTAGGCGCCCACACGCCGAAAAATACGCCGTCCACACCTTCCTCCCTGGACGGGTGGGCCCCCAGCTTCTTGTAGATGTCATAGTGCGTCCCCTGGGCAAACAGGTACTGGTCCGCCTCGGAGATAAACACGGTATCCTCCTGCTTCTCCGCCTCCTGTGTCTCGACTTCCTGTACCTTTGCTGTCTGTGTCTTTGGTACGTTTCCTTTGGGCATTTTCGCTCTCGCCTTTGCCATACCCCTACCTCCCAATTAATATTCCTGTTTTAATATATAAAATCGTTCTCCCTCAGAATAATCATGTCTTCCTCATCATAGCGCTTTGCCAGCAGTATGTCCACAAAATGCCCCATGGACTTGCGGTTCGCATGACGGATTGCCTCATCCATAATCCCCTTCACATCCATGATGGTCACAGCATGATCGCTGGTCTGCTGTTCCGCAATCCTTGTGTGCAGTGCCAGTATCCCCAGTTCGTCGATGGAATACTCCATCTCTTTGGCGTACTTTTTACCGAAGGCCACCAACGCATCATTACTCAGGGCCTCCATGTCCATTCTGGCGCTAAAACACTCCGCCAGCTTGGTGTACACACCCAGGAATTTGTTCATGGCCTTGCGGGTGTCCTCCATAATGACGATGAGTCCATACTGCTCCTGCTGCAATGCCTTGTAGAGCGTGTCCGCTGTGTCCTTATTCATATCGGAAGCTTTCTGTATAATCAGGGCACCGTTGGCCAGGCTGTTCAGTGTCTTCATGATATCCCGCTGATTCAGGGATTTACCGGAAATCTTCGCTGTCTTACCGGAGAAATTGCTGTCCGTCATCTGCACTTCCCGGATCATGTTCTTGGCCAAAGTCAGCGTGTCCATGCCCTCATCGCCGGTGATCACCACATTGCCGGTATAGGACGCCATGCTGATGGAATCAATGGCATTGATCAGCTTCTCCTTGGAGGATTTGCTTTGGATAAATGCACTGAAGAGTTCTTTCTCCTCCTTGGTCAGCGCGCGCAGCCTGGACTTTTCTCGGGAGGGCTTGGATGTATCCTCCGGCGAGGGTTTCCCGGCGGCAGCTTCCGTCTTGGGGGTACCCTTCTCTCTCCGAGCCTCCTTCCGACCGGGCTTCGCCTTTGCCTGTATGGCTTCAGACGCGTCCTCCTCTGTGGCTTCTTCCGCAGTCGGTTCTGCTTCGTTTTCCTCTACGGATTTCGCCTCCGCAGACTCTTCCCCATACTCTTCTTCCTCTACGGATTCAGCCTCCGCGGACTCTTCCCCGTACTCTTCTTCCTCCACGGATTCCGCCTCCGCGGACTCTTCCCCGTACTCTTCTTCCTCCACGGATTCCGCCTCCGCGGACTCTTCCTCGTAATATTCTTCCTCTACGGATTCCGCCTCCGCGGACTCTTCCTCGTAATATTCTTCCTCTACGGATTCCGCCTCCGCGGACTCTTCCTCGTAATATTCTTCCTCTACGGATTCCGCCTCCGCAGACTCTTCCTCGTACTCTTCTTCCTCTACAAATTCCTCCTCCGCAGGTTCCTCCCCGTACTCTTCTGCCTCATAGAACTCTTCCTCCGCAGACCCTTCCTCGTAATATTCCTCTATATGCTCCGCTGCGAGGGATTCGTTCTCAGCGGATCCCTCGTCAATTTCCTCCAATTCTTCCACCGCGTCCTCTTCGGTGACAGCCCCCTCTTCAACCGATGCCCTTTCGGCCTCGGTCACAATTTCCTCCAGTTCCGCCCCCTGCTCCAACTTCTCCAGAAGCCCGTCCCTTATGGACTCTTCAAAGGCGGTGAACATCGGACCTGTCTGCCGGAGTACCTTCTGGTGGATCGCCTCCCTGCGCTTCTCCTCATTGTCACGCTTCATGCGCTCCCACTCAGCCAATATGTCTTCTATGCGCATCTGCCCGGTGATCTGCTTTTCCACCTTCTCCGTCTCAGGAACCACCAGACTGATCTGGCCGTCGGATTCCATTGACAATACCTCGGCCATCTCTTTGGGAGGCTCAATGCCCAGAGTCTGCATCCGCAACTGCTCCATAACCATGGCCGCCGTCCGGTCTTCCGTTTCTGAGGGTGTTTCCTCTTTTGGAGAAACCGCGGAAAACGGCTCTTTTTCCGCAGGCGCCACTTCCTCCGCTGCGTCTGTTTCCCCCGTTGGAATATCCTCTGTATAGATTTCCTCCTCCGCTGGAATATCCTCTGTATAGATTTCCTCCTCTGTCAACAACTCCTCCGCCGGCGCTGCTGCCTCCGTCAGTCCAATATCTCCCATCTCGCCTGTGGCGCCAAAGAAAACCTCCGTTTCCACCTGCTCCTCTGTGGTCTCGTCCGATCCACCCTCCGGCTCCGCCTGCAGACCGTCGTACATGTCCGCATCCGTCTCCATCATAGGCTCCGCAATGCTGTCAGTTAATTCTGTCTGGGATTCCTCATCCTCCAGCACCTCCCGCAGTCCCTCGGCCAATTCTTTCTGCAGGTTGATAGTGTTATACTGCCCCACATCCATGGTCTTGACCTGAATTTCTATCTCCTCCGAAGGAATGCGGATCGTAGGGGCATGTAGCACATCCACAGGCTGAACCGCGTATTGGGCCTCCTCCGCCATACCCGGCTCCTCTGTCTCCGCCACATATGTATTCTCAGTGTAATACTCCTGCCCCTCGGCCTCTTCATAAACCGGTTCTGAATCCTCATAATCTGGCTCTGCATTTTCATAGACCGGCTCCGGCTGGAAACGGCTGTCATATTTCCCCTGTTGTTCGGAGGTGAGAGGCTGGTGGAGCATCTTGAGTTCCATGGCTTTCACCACATATTTTCCCTCTCCAAACCACAGAATCAGTTCATCACACTCTTCGATACATTTGGTAGCCAGCCCCACCCTGTGATACAGGTAGGCCAGTTCATAGGCCCATTTCTCCCGGTAATCCTTGGCTTTCAGTTCCTCCAGCACGGCAATGCGCTCTTCCAAACTCACATCCTGGGCCTGGTACAGCTTGTACTGCAAAATATAACGTCCTGTGTCCTTGGGAGCAATCTGCACAAATTCTTTATAGTATTCTATGGCCATCACGTAGTCTTCTATCTTGATGGAGAGTTCACAGAGGGAATATACGATGGTCCGCGCGCCGGGATGACGGTCGTAAGCCAACAGCAATATATCACGGCTGTCCTCATATCTGCGGTTGATTTTGTACAGGTCACTGATAGTACACAACATCATCACGCTCTTGACCCGGCGCCAGTCTATACTGTCCGCAATCTCCGCAGCCTGCTGGTATTCTCCCTGGGCAATCAATGCCTTTATTTCATCTGCTTTTATCTTATATTCATTTTTATCCAAAGTTTCCTCTTTCCTGCATATCGCAGGCCGAGCCTGCGATACTGCGTTAATACGTATTTGGATGTTTCACATCCAAACTTCCCTTGTCCCTGCATAACGCGGGCTGTGCCCGTGTTATTGCGTTAATGCGTATTTGGAAGTTTACTTCCAAACTTCCTCTTTCCCCCATAGCACACGCAAAGCATCCGATCACGGTCTATCTTCAAAACCGCATCGGAATAAATAGTTACCTTAAGTGTATCATAGTGAACGAAGTATGTCAAAAATAAATGTGGAAAAAAGGAGAAAAAATACAAGATATTGTGTCGGGCCCCAGGAGAGCCCGACTATATATCGACTTTTAGAAAACAGAGGAATCTTTTTTAAGCAGATTGCTGAGATCTGCAAACTGTTCCAACGTCAAGGCCTCTCCCCGGACCGTGGCTGACAGTCCCATCTCCTCCAGCGCCGCCGCAACCTGCTCTCTGGATATCCTCAGGCCGTTGGCCAAACCGTTGGCCAGAGTCTTGCGGCGCTGGTTGAAGGAGGCCCGAATCAGCGCAAAGAGATGCTTTTCGTCCTGCGCTTCCACCGGGGGCTTTTGATATCTGGTCAGCCGTATCACTGTGCTGTCCACGTTCGGCCGGGGCATAAAGCAGTTGGCAGGCACATGGGCCACCACCTCAGGCAGGGCATAGTACTGCACCGCCAGGGACAGCGCCCCGTAATCCTTGGTCCCAGGGCCCACCTGCATACGATCCGCCACTTCTTTCTGAACCATGATGGTAATACTCTGCACCGGCACATGGTTCTCCAACAGACTCATGACAATGGGGGTTGTGATATAGTAGGGCAAATTCGCCACCACTTTGATGGGCCTGCCCTGGTTGCGCTCCCGGACAATCCGCCCCACATCCACCTTCATGATGTCCTCGTTGAGCACCGTCACATTGTCATAGGCGGACAGGGTGTCCTGCAGAATCGGAATAAGCGCCCTGTCGATCTCCACGGCCACCACCTCTCTGGCGCTTTCCGCCAGGTACTGGGTCATTGTGCCGATGCCCGGCCCTATCTCCAGCACACAGTCTTCATCGGTGATCTGAGCCGCATCCACGATTTTTTCCAGCACATGGGAATCAATCAGAAAATTCTGCCCGAATTTTTTTTGAAAAACAAAATTGTATTTTTGCAGTACCGCAATGGTATTCTGGGGAATGCCCAAATTTGCCATATGTACGCCTCCTTATTAGCGTTTTGCATATTCCGTGTCCGCCCTATCTGTCCAGAAACCGCATCACTTCCAGCAGATCCCGGCAGATTAGGACACTCTTTTCCCGCATCTCCTGATCCGGCGCAATCAGATCCGGCACCATGACCGGAATCATCCCGGCGCTGTGGGCCGCCCGGATTCCATTGGGAGAATCCTCGATGGCCAGTGCCCGGGCCGGCTCCACGCCCAGGCTTTTGCAAGCCATGAGGTAGATATCCGGACAGGGCTTGGAATGTTCCACCATATCCCCTGTAGTCAGGCTCCGAAAATACTCCCGGATCCCCGCCCGCTCCAAGTGCCCCTCCACAGAGGGACGGGAGGTGGAAGACGCCAGACCGATATCATAGCCCCCTGCCCGCAGAAAATCAAGAATCTCTCTGACACCGTTTTTGACAGGCAGGCCCTTTTGCTCTATATAGTTGTGAAACCATACCGAAGCCTGCTTTCTGAAGTATTCATAGTCATAGACATCCCCGTAAAACTCCTGAAACAGGGCTTTCGTATCCGTCAGATTCCTGCCGATACAGGCAGGGAAAAAAGTACCCATATCCGGGATTCCCTGCTCCCCGGCCACGGCAACCCAACTGTCCATGCATAGCTTCTCCGTGTCAAACAATACGCCGTCCATGTCAAATATCACTGCTTTTACTGTCATGTGTTCCTCCCGCCTGTAATTAATGATAATAGAAATCCTCCATAAAATGGATGCAGTTATACACAACCAACACATCCACCTTGTCACTGGTCACATACTGTTCCATCATGGAAAACAGGCTGCCGTTGTAGTAGCGTAGATCCAGCACATAAATTTTCTCGTAGTGAGGAGCCAATATAGGGATCAGAGAGTTGGCATAGGAGTCCTTGATCAGAAACAGTTCTCTGTCTTTAGCCACATAGGCCGTGTCGATCTCTATGAAAGCATGGTTGTCATCCAAAAAATACCCATACTGGTTCTTGCCATCCAAATAGGAAGGCTCATAGTAACTGGTGGTCTCCCTGGTAAAATCATACACCACCTTGACCCTGCGGCTGGTAGTCCTGGGGAAAATCTGGATCTCGTCTGCCTTCATGGGCAGATTGAGCCGGGAGTGCAGTGTTCCCAAAAAGCTGTCAGACACTGTCTCCAGATCCTGAGGATCAAAATTGCGGGGAGGATAATCCATAACCTGCGTCCACTGCTGATAACCATAGAAAGCGCCCAGTGTAGTCCAGTGGTGATCTGTCCTGTAATAAATCTGCTCTTCTCTGTGCTCTTCAAGAATCGGGAACACGTCAATGACTTGCTCCTGCCCTATCTTTTCTTTAACCTGGGCCAGCAGCCCCCTCTGGTCATAACTGACCGCGTAAGCGGGGAGCTTATCCGTCAAAATGTTGTCGGCTGTGGGCACCAGCATAACCATCGTCCCGGGATACCGCTCCGTCAGTTCCAGCAGTTGTCCCAGCCGCTTATTCACCAGCAGCTGATCGTAATCCTCAGGCAGATGCTGTTCTATCAGATAACCGTCCCGGGCCAGATAGACGCCCTTGATCAATTTTTTCTGCAGCAGAATATCCATCCGGGTCTTAAGCATAACCCAATTGTCCCGGCTCACAAACTGATCCGTGGCATAAGCCTCATATTTCTCCTCGTAGCTGCCGTTCAAAACATTCTCCAGGCTCCACTCCGGCCTTTGCGCCAATATTCTGTTTTCCGTCTCCGAGAAAAGGCGGTCCGCCTTCACCAGATCCGCCACGGTAAAAACCAGCAGCACCAAAGCCAGCAGCGCCACCGTCATACCCGCATGGAATTTTTCGTTTTCCGCTTTCATATCAATATCCTCTGCGTCAATCAAAATCTAAAATACAAAAAAGGATTATAGGAGGCTTCCACAATATAGGCGATGGATGCCAAAAGCAGCAGGGCGGGAACCAGCTTTTCCAACACCCTGCGAATTGCCACAATGCCGCTTCCGTTGGCCCGGAAGAGGGTTTCCGACAGTCGGTGCGCCAGCGGTGTGGCCGCTATTGCCGCAAAAATCAACAGTACACGGTATTCCAACAGGATGAAAAGCGTGGGCGAATCATACAGTCCTGCCGCTCCCTGGCCGAACATTACGTACAGATAGTTCAATGCGCCGGCCCCGCTCTCTATGGCAAAGAACACCCAACTCACCAGTACCACCAGCCAAGTGTACAGCCGCCCCACCAACGAGGGCAGGGCGTTTAGCACCCGCCCCAGCACCAGTTTTTCCAAAGTGAGCCACAGGGCAAACCATAGCCCCCACAGCAGAAAATTCCATCCTGCCCCATGCCATATGCCCGTCAGCATCCATACGATCAGGATATTCAGCAGCTGCCGGGGCAGCCCCTTGCGGTTGCCTCCCAGCGGGATATAAACATACTCCCGAAACCAGCCGCTCAGAGAGATATGCCACCTGCGCCAGAAGTCCGTGATGGACTTTGCCACGTAGGGGTAATTGAAATTTTCCGGAAAATGAAATCCCAATATCGCGCCCAGACCGATAGCCATATCCGAGTACCCGGAGAAATCAAAATAAATCTGGAAGGCATAGGCCACCACCCCCAGCCAGGCCCCCAGCACGGTGGTATCCGCCAGATTTCCGCCGGAAATCTCCGTCCACAGAAGCCCCAGATTGTTGGCCAGCAGCACTTTCTTGGCCAGGCCGGCCACGAATCTGCGGCAGCCGTAACTGATGGCGCTTATATCTGCCTTCCGCTGGCGCAGCTGTTCCTGCACATCCCGGTATTTTACAATGGGCCCCGCAATCAGCTGGGGGAACATAGTCACATAGACACCGAAATCCAATATGTTTTTCTGTATCTTGGCCTCGCCCCGGTAACAGTCAATGGTATAGGACATGGTCTGGAAGGTATAAAAGGATATGCCGATGGGCAAGGGTAATTCCAGCAGAGGAATGCTGCAGCCCAACAGCCGGTTGACAGTGCCGATCAAAAAATCGCTGTATTTGAAAAAGCCCAGAAGTCCAAGATTGATCACGATGGAGGAAATCAGAAGCCCCTTGGCGACACGTCGGTTCTTACATGCGCCAATCAGTCTGCCGTGCAGATAATCCGACAGAGTGGAAAAGAACATCAGGAGCACATATACTGGCTCTCCCCACGCGTAAAAGACAAGACTCCCCAAAAAGAGGATGATATTTCTCATCCTCCGGGGAGTCACAAAATACAGGATCATAAAGATCGGTAAAAACCGAAATAAAAAGGGTATACTGCTAAATACCATAATCTGTTCCCCTTACTTACCCTGTTCCTGCATATAGCAAGCATCGCTTGCCGTTTACTGCTGGATCACCCTCTCTATGGCTTCCAGGGCTGTCTCGTTCAATTGCTGACAATGGCTGATCACCGCCTCGTCCCCTGCTTCCATGGCTTCCATCGTATCCGCTCCCAGCTGCACAAAACAGGCATAATCCCCTACCACCTCGATCCGGGACGCCTGGACTATTCCCACATTCTTGGGATATTGCATGGTATTGTTTACCTGAGTGTCACGATAGCTGTTCAACACCTCTTCCACCGCGTCGATTTGACCCTCGTTGGCCTGAATGACAATCAAAGTGTCCACATTGGCGCTGATCATGGGCATTTCTCCCCAGAAATCGGCGTACATGTCGCTTGTCAGGCCATAAGATTCCAAATACTCCGGCGGAATCTGGGTATCCGGCCAATAATTGTCCCCCAGTACGTCAACCACCGCCTGACGGATAGCGCTCATCTGCTCGCTGATGCCATCCTCCGGCATCTGGGAAGACTCGTCTCCCGGCTGCTGGTCGGGTTCCGGCTGGGACTCCGGCTCGGATATGGACTCTGTGGCGGTGTCAGTGACCGACGATTCCTGATTGTCCCCCGTCTGACTTCCGTCATTTCCCTCATTCCTGTTGCCACAGCCCGCCAAGCCAAGAATAAGCGTTGCTGTCATAAAAAATACTGCCAGTTTCTTCATAATACTCCTTTCTGTCACTAAGCGCAAGTGACAAGTGATTAAATCACTTTAGTAATATTAACAGTATACCCTGTTTTCCAGAAAATGTATTATTAAAAATTCTTAATATTTTCGCGCGTCGAAATTTATGCGTGACAGCTTCATTAATTTCCTGTATACTTTCCTTGCCGCACTCATTTATTTCGCTTAGAAAGGCAGGTTATAACTATGAGCATCTTAAATGTGGAACATCTGACCCATGGCTTCGGAGACAGGGCCATCTTTCAGGATGTGTCCTTCCGGCTGTTAAAGGGAGAGCACATCGGCCTAATTGGAGCCAACGGCGAAGGCAAGTCCACCTTTATGAATATTATTATCGGAAAACTGACGCCGGATGAGGGCCGGATCGAGTGGGCCAAAAATGTCCGGGTGGGCTATCTGGATCAGCACACGGCGCTGCAGGCGGGTATGACCATCCGTGAGGTATTATCCTCCGCCTTCGATTTCCTCTATGAGATGGAATCCCAGATGAACGGACTCTGCGACAAGATGGCAGAAGCCTCCCCCGATGAGCTGGAAGTCTGCATGGAGGAGTTTGGCACTCTCCAGGAGTTGCTGACCCAGCATGATTTCTATATGATCGACGCTAAAGTGGAAGAGGTAGGAAGAGCATTGGGGCTTGTGGATATCGGCCTTGACCGGGATGTGGCACAACTCAGCGGGGGCCAGCGCACCAAGGTGCTGCTTGGCAAGCTGCTGTTGGAAAAGCCGGATATCCTGCTTCTGGACGAGCCCACCAACTACCTGGACGCGGAACATATCGTCTGGCTGAAGCGCTATTTAAACGAATATGAAAATGCCTTCATCCTCATCAGCCATGATATTCCTTTCCTGAACAGCGTCATCAACCTGATCTATCATATGGACAATCGCCAGTTGACCCGGTATGTGGGAGATTACGACAAGTTCCAGGAAGTTTATGCCATGAAAAAAGCCCAGCTGGAGGCCGCCTACAACAAGCAGCAGAAAGAGATCGCTGACCTGAAGGACTTCGTGGCCCGCAACAAGGCCCGGGTATCCACCCGCAATATGGCTATGTCCCGCCAGAAAAAGCTGGACAAGATGGAGGTGATTGAACTGGCCGGGGAAAAACCCAAACCGGAGTTCCGCTTTAAGGAGGCCCGTACCCCCGGCAGGTATGTTTTCCAGACCCACGACTTGGTGATCGGCTATGACGCCCCCCTGTCCAGCGCTTTGAATCTGGAGATGGAGAGGGGACAGAAGATCGTCCTCACAGGAGCCAACGGCATTGGCAAGACTACACTGCTAAGGAGTATACTGGGGCTGATCCCGCCTCTGTCCGGCTCCGTGGAACAGGGGGACTATCTGCAGATCGGCTATTTTGAGCAGGAGATGGACCAGAATATAGACACCTCCTGCATTGAAGAACTTTGGAAAACTTTTCCCGGTTTTACCCAGTATGAGGTGCGCTCCGCTCTGGCAAAATGCGGCCTGACTACCAAGCATATCGAGAGCAAGGTCAGGGTTTTGAGCGGCGGTGAACAGGCAAAGGTACGGCTGTGTAAATTGATCAACCAGGAGACCAACGTACTGCTGCTGGACGAGCCCACCAACCATCTGGATGTAGAGGCCAAGGCGGAACTGCGGCGGGCTCTGTCAGAGTACAGAGGCAGCATTCTCATGGTCTGCCATGAACCGGAGTTCTACGAGGGGCTGGCCACGGAGGTATGGGACTGTACGAAGTGGACTACCAGGATTATTTAGATAAGGTATAACTTTGGGGATATCATTTTCTACATGCCCTTCGTGGTCTCCGACAGAACCAAAAATTCCGACAGGAATCGGGAGATGTTAAAAGTTCTAATCCCGTTATGGGCATTGCGTTTTTTTAGACGTTCCAGATAATAATAGCCAAACCCTGTCCGCTCATTGGATAGCACCCCCAACTCATAGGCTTTGTCGGAGGGATCCTCCAGATAGTAGGCATTCAGGTCATATCCCTCCTCTATCATCAGTTCAATCAGCACCGGGGCGGCGTCCGCGTTGAGATGACTCAGAAAGCGGTAATCCTCGTAGGGTTCTCCCTCAAAAAAGGCGCTGCGGGTCTCCAGGTCTGTGCTGGCCACATTGACCCTGGCGATAAAGTAATCCGGATGGCAAAAGGACAATACCATATAACACAGTGTTACTGTCACCATACTGTAGCGGAAAAGCGGAAAGCCCTCCTTTATAATGGATATGATAATGCCTGTAAAGAGCAGGAACAGCACCGCCAGGCCCCAAAGCACAAATATCCGCAGGAATGTCAGATAATACCATCTGATATAAATAATCATCCGCATGGCGCTGGAGGCGATCATAATATAAGTACACAGTGACATCACTGTCAATATGCCCTTCAGCACCTTGCTCTCCTTAAAACATCCCAAACCAATCAGCACAAAAATCAGATTCAATACACTGACTGCCAGCAGCTGGAAAAAACCTTCCCTGGCATATTCGGCATAGGTATAGCCTGACGGAAGCGTCATATTCCCCATAAACAAATATACAATCTGAATCACGCTGAAAACCAGGTACAGCAGCGTCAGCAAAGTGGCGATGGTGATGGCTATCATAGGCTCCCCTCTGCGACCATCCTTCACCCCCTGATTGATGGTCCTTTTACACAAGTAACTCAAGATGCCGTAGGAGGCCAGGAACATGAAGGCCCACATGAATAAAACCAACAGAATATTCTCCAGTCGAAGATGCTCCAATAACCGTTCTGTCATATTCCGGAACACCGCGTCCGCGCTGATCAGCAGCGGCAGCACCACCATGAAGATAGGGAGGGCAATCACCAGTCCCAGCACTACATACAGCACTTTGCTGTTCTTGCTTTTCATTTTGTTTTTGGTATACCAGCCCGCATCCCTGAAGGGACGATCCAACTCACCGACGGCCATGAACGACATCTGGCAGATGGCCCCCACATATTTGCTCAGGTTCCATCTTCTGGTATCATAGAGGGTGGACAGCAGGAAACTGATGGTCAGCAGGAAGATTCCCAGCTTATTCAGGGCTATAATCCTTCCGTCGTCGGTGCAGAAAGTGGACACTGCCAGCAGCATCATACTCACTGTGTAAAAGACGCTTCCTTTTTTTAAGGAAATCTCCAGTTTTGCAAAGCAGAAGCAGATATAACAGAGACTTCCTGCCACGAAAAAAGGGTACGTCACCCCGCTGCTGTTGCGGTACATGCAAAAGGCATACAGGCAGGCATACAGGAAAGAAGCCAGGCCGAAGATCTGGAAATTCTCTTTCATCTTTTTAGCTTCCGGCGTGTCCGGCTGTTTCACCGGGCCAGGCATGGGAACAGGTCCTCCCATAGGGGGATATGGGGGACGCTCCCCTGAAATGGCGCCGTTTGGCGCTACGGGCCTCGGGCTGGGAGCCGATCCGACGGCAGAATTTGGCTGCGGCAGAGCGCCGCCTGACGGCTCCTGCCAGATACTGTTTTGCATATTTTCCATGGTGTTATAACTCCTTTCATTCTAAACTCTACAACATAGGCGTTTGCGAAACTCCCTTTCTGCGCATACTTATCCGTCTCCCTTTCGATTATTCCTGCTGATTGTCCTCTAAGGGCCCTTCGTCCCCTAAATCTTCCACATATTCCAGGATATCCCCGGGCTGGCAGTTCAGAGCCTTGCAGATGGCATCCAGCGTGGACAGGCGCACCGCTTTAGCCTTATTATTTTTTAAAATGGACAGGTTAGCCAGGGTAATATCTATCTCACCAGCCAACTCCGTCAGCCCCTTTTTTCGTTTTGCCATCATGACATCCAGATTGATTATTATTGACATAGCGTCCTCTTTCCATTGCCTTAATCTCTATTTCAAGCAGCCCGGGCGTCCCCGACGCTGCGGAATCTTTCGTACTCAAATCGTCATGTCATTCTCTTCCTTGTAATTTATGGCCTCGTCAAAGATCTGAGCCAGCACCTGACAGAACAGCCCGGCGATTATAAACACCAAAATAATCACCAGCATGGCGATCGTGGTATAGACGATGGTCCGCACGATGGACATAAGCACGATCAAGCCGCTATAATAGCTCATGTGCTTTAGACTGGCCACATTCTCCCGCACAAAACAGTTCTTGGCCAGCACGGTCCTGAACATTTTCCGCAGTTCCCATATAATGGCCAGTGCCAGAATCCCCAGCACAAAATATATAGTGACAATCTCTCCATAGTTCTCCGTCAACCGCTCCAGATATTTCCCTGCCCACTTGATACTCCAAGGCAGCGTAAGCGTCACAAGGATACCCATACCGAACATAAAGTCCACCAAGTATTTTGTGATTTTAATTATTGTATCTCTGTTCATCTCCCTGCATTCCTTTCACTGTGGGTTCTTCGTAACCATAAAATACCACTTGTTTAATTGAATGTCAATATTTTTTTATTGATTTTCGATAAATTTATATTGTAATTCGTCTATAACACATAGAGACAGCCTATCCAAAACGGATTTGCTGCCTCTAAACTTATCCTGCTCCGGCATATCGCAAACCGAATTTGCAATATGCATTAACTTCTGTAACCATCCCGCGTCCACTTGTACATACAAGAAAAGCAGACGACAATCCCTACACCATAGCTAATCCACATACTGTTCCACCAGGAGGGATGTGCATCCAGCATAACCAATATCCACCCTATTACGGGTACCAGCGCCCCGGCCGTCAGCCCCCAGTAAAGGCCATATCCGGATATGGCACACATGGAGCGACGATTGCTGGGCGTTTTATACCAAAACCATATGGGCTTGTACCCTTCCCCATGCAAAAGCTTCATAAAATAGTCAAACATGCCCCCTGCCTCCAGATGTATATGCTCATACCGGCAAAAACACCATGCGCAGAGAACAATGAATATTAAAATAATCAGGTTTGCCCCAAACAGCGCGCCCCATCCCAATCCCAATCTGCTTACCAATGGATTCGCCTCCCGCTTCAAGTCCGGCGTATTCACATGGGTAACCAGTCCATCCGTCAGATGAATTAACAGATTGCCAAGGGACAGCCTGACAAAACGGTATTTTGTCTTTTTCCCCGGTTTCCAGAAGATAAGTATCGCGGCAAAAGCAAGCATGGCTATGGTCAAAAGGATAGTTCCGATATATATATGAATCTTCATCTGTCCTCCTATCTGGCAAACCACCATGGAACCACCACATAGTAATTGCCAAACTGCTTCCTCGAGAAGCGTCCAGGAGCATAATCTTCTATGCGGTCCGCCCGGACCACATAGACAATATTCGCGTTGTCCTGAATTAAATCTCCGCTGGCATTGCGGAAATGATAACGGTCCTCATAGGAGATTTCCGCTCCCCGGAACGCGTCCGTCTTGCCCTGAAAATATTCCGCATCCATCTTCATTGCATACATAGTTAAAATCTGGCTTACCCACCAGGAACCGTCAGACTGGGAATCCGGCGTTATGTAGTAATAATCCGCCTCCAGATCCCCGGCATACTCCACCGCGTCGATAAAGTCGGCAAAAAAGTTCTTTTCTATCTGATCTGCCCAACTCGTAAAATACTGATTGAGAAACAGCACCAGCAGCAGGCCGTAAACTGCCGCCAGCCCTGCTGCCAGAGGCTTCCACTCCTTTACAATGGCATGTACCGCAATACCGGCAAAAGCTATGTGGCAGTAAAAAATGATATTGATACGGTTAATATTCACATAATTTATAAACAGCCCCGTCAGCAAGGCCGTACCCCAATAGATCAACAATAGCACACAGGATATGCGCTTACCCTTCTCCCCCTTTATGGCCCGGCAGACAGTGATCCCCGCCCCTGCCAGCACCAGCGGCATGGAACACAGATACAGCGTTCCGAAATCATCTATGGCATTCCAGAGCAGATCGGGCTTTTGCAGGAACACCTGCCGCCACAATGTCCGGGCATTATACAACAGCTGCGTAAGGGGCTGCTCCGAGAAAAAAATAATATCACCGGACCGCATACTGTCCGGGAAATAGGCCATGGTGGTGAAAGGCAGAGTTACCGTCTCCCATCCCATAAAGTTGATCAGCATCGTGCCGTAGATGGGCCAGGCCAGTCCAAAATAGACCGCCGCTGCCAGCGCCGCCTGCTGCCAGCTTACTCTCCGCCCCAGCAGCAACGCAACACAGGATATCAGCAGAAACACCGGCACCATGTAGAACGATACGCCATAGGCATACATACACAGCGCAAAGAAAACCATGGACAAATAGAGGCAGCGGCTCTTTTGCAATCCTTTGTTGAGAAAAAACAGCCCCAGTATGAACATATGGGGAAACATATTGCAATCCAGCGCCCAGCGGCTCTGCATAAAATGCCAGGGGGCTATAGCCACACAAAGCAGCGTCAATAGTCCGGCGTGACGGCCGAAAATGTCCCGGACAAGACCGTACAGCGCCCAGGCGCCGGCAATGCTGGCCAGCAGCATGGGCAGCCGGGCCGTGACACTGTTAAGCCCCCACAGTTTGATAAAGGGCACCGTCAGATAGGACAGCAGCACACTCATCTGCCCGTAGCCCCAAGCCTGGAAATGGGCCGGAAGCCAGTTGCCAAAGCGGTCCGTGCCATAGGTAGCCAAAGCCAGCGCGTCCACCGCACCCATGGCCCCGTCCTGGTTAAAGCCTCCTGGTATGCTGCCAAAACCTATGCTTCGGATGGCGATCAGTCCGTACAAAATAAGCAGGACCGTAAGGCGATATCCTTTTAGAGAAGTCATGCCGTTCCTCTGCTCTCCCGCCTGGCTTGCCGTTCTTTTCCCCTGTCTGTCCGGCATCGCTTTTATATGCTTTTTTTTCAGGACAGGAGGCAGCCAATCACAGAATATCCGGCCCAGTGCCGGATATCGGACAGCCGTCCAATGTATTGCCGCCGCTGCCACGATTCCTATAATAATCCACAGGCATATATTGTTAAGCGCGTCCATGCCCCACCTCTCTCTTCTACCCTATATCCTGTCGGCGCTTTCCCCTCCAAGCCCCGCCAATTCACATGGTAAAATCTGATCCACTGGCAGAAACTGCCTGGACTGTAAAGAATACAAGATTCACAGATAACTCATATTCGGAGCATACCATAGTACAAACGGGGTGTCAAGCATTTTTGAAGCCGGACCCTCACCCGTCTCGCCTTGTGTAAGCTGTTCCTCGGGCAGAATCCCGAAAAATTCCGGCGTTTTGCAAAAGATACCGCGAACATGTATCCTCTGATTTTTCCCAATATGCATTTTATTTGTATATACTATACGTGATTTTCGACGAAATTTATTGACAATTCTTGTTAAATATGTTATTATGTGTCAACAAAATAATAAGATTCATAAATTTCAGTCAGGAAATATCAAAAAAACAATTAAACTGTCTCAGCACGGAAGGCTTCTCAAACAGATCTGCTGTGCGGAGACGGAGCCGGAGATAAACGCTCTCCATATAGGAGGATTCTATGGAAAGCACATGGGACATCGTTTTTGCATGTAAAACAGAGTTTATCAACAGGAAAATTCGTGAACAGAAAACTGCCTTTCTCGGCGCTTTCAACTACAAAAACGGGATGCTTTGCGCCGAGATCCCTGCGTTTCAGATCGGATGGTCGGGAAACGAACAATACATGGCCGTGGAACTTACACTTCGCAATGTGCGGATAAATGTGGGTGGAATAACGGAAGAACACGACAGAATCAACAGCATGGCACATCTCCAATTCTGCTTTAAAGATGAGCACAACGTGGGATTTGTCTGCAAAACCCTCGCTGAGCAAAGCGGCGATGTACAATTTGGCGCCGTCTGGATCGAAAACGCGGATATTACGGGAGAAATCAAAAACGAGATTTTACAGGACAGCTTTGGCACGGTTCTGGCCCGGGCTCTCATCGAACAGGAAAGCCGGATTTCCATTGTACTGGCAAAGCTGAACGCGGACTATTTTCAGCCCCTGGGCATCTCTGTACGCAAAAGCGTTCCCGCCTTTCAGAATCTGGGAGGAACGCCTGTGATGGCAGTTATGTGTATGGTCAGACAGACGGAAAAAGAACCCAGCCGGCAATTTTCTCCGCAGCTGCTGCAGGGATTTGACTTCGGGTACATAATGAGCCGTCGAATTATTCTTGAAAAATTTATTCTTCCCTGCGTTCCGCGGCTTCTCAACATAAGAGGCGGGAATTTTAAAATGCTCGACGATAATTCCATTGTCAATGAGGGCAGCATCTTTGTGTCCAAAATAAAGGTTGCGGCAACGAACTATACGATTCAGGCAAGTTTGATAAAGCTTCAGTTTGTGGGAGATTATCTGCATCTGCTTGTGGAGGGAACCGTGGATTTTACCGGACTGGCGGATTCCTATATCTCTTATACCTTCCATTCCGTCCGCAGCCCCTGCTTTACACAGGAAAACGGCGGCAGAGTATATTTTACTCCCGTCGCCGGAAGTGACGACGAATTCCACTCGGACAAACATATCCCCCTGTGGATCGAGATCACCGCAGGAGTTTTTACCTTCGGGCTGTTTACCATGATTTCGGAACTCATAGGCAACGAGATCCAGTCACGGGTGAAAAATATGATGAACGACATTCACTATAACGGAGAAGACGGAGGCTATTTTCTTACTTGGGCAAATACGAGCCTGCGATTTACGGACGGCGGATATTCCTCCAATATCTATATGAGAGGATAAATACGAATCGGTACAAATAGCACGGATAAAACCCGTGCTATGCAGGAAGGAGGAAACGTGGAACAACAGAGAACGTTAATCGAACAAGGCTGCCGGGAAAGATCGGCATTGGAAGGTGCGAGTACCTTTGGCTGGGACACCTCATTTACTACCACCTATGAGGTCGTCAACCGGGAAATCAGAGAGAAGTCCACCTATCCCGCCACTTTTAGTAACGAGACAGATGCGCATGCACTGCTGGACTATCTGAGCGGCACCAACATCGAAAGTTATTATCAGCTGCTCAAACCCACTATACAGAAGGGCAGCAGCGTAAAACTCACAGGAAGCTGGGGACAATGGCAGCTTGATCTGCGTGGAAACGGCAACTCCATCTATATGAAACTGCCGGTGACCAGCGGGAAGATTACCCTGGGGGATATGGAAGGGTCACTGGACGGGGGATATATTATCGCAGAAGTCACCTTACAGTATGAGGATCGGACAGACGAAACAAGTCCGCAAAAAAGGCTGCTGACGCTGACCGCCGCAGAACAGTCCCAGGTCTGCATAACAGATCACTTTTTTCCGGGGCTTGATCCGGACGGCACACTGGAACTGCTTGTGGAGGGAACCTTTAAGAAGTATTTCAACACAGAAAAAGTTTTAAAACAATTCCGTTATGTATTTTCCACCGTCAATATAAGCGACAGGGCCACCGGAGACTTTGCATGGTTGAAACCCTCCGACACAGGTTATGCGGTATTTGTACCCGAAAAGCAGCCAACGGAATCGGAAAGCATGTTTTCCATTCTGTGTATGACCGAGGGCAAAACCGTTCCCTCCTATATCCAACAGAGCGTGGATGCCAGCATATTTCATAGCAGGACTAAAGGCGCAAACGCGGTACTGTGTATCAGCCCGCAGAACTTCTGCAGAAATCTGCTGATCACAGCCGCTACAAAGATGATGACCGGAACCAGTGAGGATGACTTTACCTATTCCTCCGACGGCCTGGAGCTCCATAATAAGAGGCAGATAACCTTTAAGGATGTGGAGGTCTCCAAGGGAGACAAGGTTGACCTTTCCATAAAGGCCAACAATTTCTCCATTCGTCTGGTAAACGATCATCTGGAACTGGGCATCATCAACGCCTCCTACAGCAAACCCCTGTACAATGCGTATCTGACGCTGCACCAGAAGATCGCTTTTGACACTAAAAAAGTCGATAACAAGACCGTATTCGCCCTTCGGGAGGGCGAGGAATTCAACGGAGAACTCAGTGCGGTGGTGGAGCCCAGCACGACTTCCGAAATCCTCAAGTGGGTGGGGGTGGCGCTGGACATCCTTTCCGCAGTGTTGATCATCGGCTCCGGCACCGCCAAGCTTCTGGCAAAATGCGCCACCACTGCCGTTTCGGCAACGGCAACTATTTCCAACGCCGCCGTCTCATCCGGGGAAGCCGCCGCGGCAGCGGCCACGGCTGTGGAAGGGATTGCCGCAGGGGCAGGGGCCTCCCGCGGCATGACAGTGGCCTCGAAGCTTCTGGCAGCCAGCAGTGTCTGCGCAGTCATCGGCCTCCCCTTTACACTGATCGAAGCGATTGCGGTGGAAATAGGCAAAAATAAATTTGACAATGTACCCTCTCTGGAAGATTTCGCCCGAAACTTCGTTTCCGAAATTGCCTGGACGGGCATCGAAAAGACCACACTGCTCAGCGCACGGCTAAGTGACGCGCTGCTCATGGATTTCAAACTGGAATAATTGCATAGGGACAGCCGCATCTCTGCGGCCGCCATACCCAGGTCTGATCGCCCAGAACATTTACATTATCCTGTGTGAACACATGGTCATGCTTTGCGGAATACCAGGGGGAGTCCATACGAAAGAAGTTCCAAAGACTCACGCCTATCATTCCCTCTTCATTCTCCGGCACGGTCTTCACGAACTCCAGCAGGCTGGCCTCATTCGTGATGGGAGCGCAATTATACTTCTTGCGCAGTTCCTCACGGTACATATAACCTCTGGTATCCTCATAGAAGGTTGCCAGGTTGATACCATAGATGCCGCTGATATAGCTGCCGTCCTCCTGACGGATATAGGAAGTCATTGCCTGCGCGAAGTCATCGGAGAATGCTCTCTGCAGACAGGGATAGGCATCGTTGTTAAAATAGGATGACCGATCCGCAAGCCCCTGGCTTAAGCGCTGTTGCCAGAGGAAACAAAACGGAACAGCCCCTGCTCCTTATACGAAAGACAAGGAGCAGGGCTTATTATAATTTATTTTACATCTTTCTCATACAGGTACACATAACACTCCCCTTGCTTCGTACCGTCAAGGCTCACCCATGGTCTCTTCCCAATCCGGTGAAAGCCCACCTTCATCATAACTTTACCTGAGTTTACATTCTCCACCACATGGTTACAGCTAAGCCGGGTCTGGCCCAGTTCCTCTACGGCAAAGCGCACCATCTCCCGGGCGGCCTCGGTGGTATAGCCCTGATGCCAGCATTCCTTCATGATGTTGTAACCCAACTCGAACATACCCGAATCTTCCTTATAATATATGCCGCCGCTGCCGATGAGCCTGCCGTCACTCTTTCTCGCGAACCCCCAGTCAAAGTTGGTGGGCAACCCCCTGTTGGCCTCCACCATCCGGAGCCACTCCTGGGTGACTCCCACATTTTCATGGGTACTGTAGGCCATATACCTGGCCACGTCCGGGTCGCTGGTCCAATTGCGGAATATCTCCTCGGCATCCGCCAGCGTGATAGGCCGCAAAATCAATCTCTCTGTCTCCAAAATAGGTGTATTCATACAATCTCTCCTTATTAAAAGTTCCGCCCCCCGCAGTGGGGTGCCTTTTCCATGTGCTTATTTTTTCTGCAAAATATCCAGGCTGTGATTCGTAGCCCCGATCAGATCCTGACGCTCACAGGTCAACAGATGATACTCCACCCATCGGGCAAAGGTACGCTTTCAAGCTTTGGGACGGCCTGCGCGCCTCCGTCCCTAGGAAACAAAAAAGGCACCTGTATACGTCTATACAGATACCCTAAAATACATGCTTCCCAGATTCACTTCCCTCTTCAGGGAGATTCTGATATCAGTAATTTGGCAGGAATAGGTATCTGCACGGTCGGTTCCCCAAAACAGGAATACGCAAAAAAGACAGACGGCTCACCGGCGGACTGCATCAAAAATCCACTATTCTGATATCCCCAAGACTGTCTCATACCATGCTCTCCTTTCCCACCCGCACTGCGGTGCTTTCTCCTAATTATATTCACTTTGGCGCATTTGTCAAATACTTTTTGATAAATTTAGCTTTTTTCTGTCTTTTCTTTCTACACAATACATTTGTTCGCCCTACGCATACATACTTTACATAACGCAAGATAACCCCTGCGCCGCAAGATATAGAAAAGCCCCAAGGGCACATCCATGCCCCGGGGCTTTTCCTATATCCTCATATGGCTGCTCATGTATGCCCACTTCAACAGGACCCGTCTTATCCTACGCTTCTTTCGCCTTCCGGTGCAGCCGCTCCTTCAGACTCTTGCCGCGGTAGAACAATTGGTTCCGGTAGATCCGGCCGGTAAGTACCACTAAAGCAGCGGTAAACACCATCAGTACCGCCACAAAAAGCAGTCCTTCCGGCATCGTCACATTGCCCACCAGGATATCTCCCGGCAGCATATAGGCGCTGGTGAGCGGTACGATCCGCAGGATTGTGTTGATCCAATCCTTCTCCTGCAGGGGAAGCATATAGGAGCCAAAGAACCCGGCAATCATGGCAAGCTGGTAAAAGCTCATGACTTGGCCCAGTTCCTCCGCCTTGCTGGCAAAGGAGGCGATAAGCCCCGCCAACATGCAATAGAACAGGAAAGCCAGACATAGTGTAAATACCGCCAGCGTCATGGCCCCAGGGGTAAAGGCCGTGCTGCCCACCTGGCCCTTGAGCAGGATAAATATTTCCAGCAGCACATTGTGATAATCCGGATAGATTACCGCCCCCGCAATTCCGTGCCCCAGGAAAAATCCTCCCACCAGACAGCCGATCCAAAGCAGAATCTGACTGATGGCCGTCACGGTGATTGCCAGAACCTTGCCAAAAATCAGCCCATAGGGCCTGGTCAGCGTGAGCATCATCTCCATCAGCTTGGAACACTTCTCCACACTGACGGCATTGCCCACGCTCATACCGTACATCAGCGTCATAAAATACATGAAAAATATGATGAGCATAGGAGCGAGCATAGCCACCTTCTGTTCCCCAATGCTGCGCTCTTCCTCCCCGGCATCCAGCTGGCTGGACTGCACACCGCTCATGGCCAATACCAGTTTTTCCATGGGTATGCCCGAGGAAAGCAGCTTGCTCTGCTCCATGACAGACGCGAAAGCCTCACACAGATCCTCAGCATCCTCCTTGTCTATCTCACTGCCGTAGGGCAATACCACTGTCAGCAGATACCCCTCCGCGGATCGTCCAATCTCCAGGATCACACTCTCCGGCTCCTGCTCTCCCAGCGTCACGGCCAGTTCTTCCACCGGCTGCTGGGCCTCCACAAAGGAGATATCCGGGAAAGTCTCCCCATATCTCTCCCCGAAGCCCTCCAGATATAATACATCCAACTCGCTGTTGTCCGCTACATATACCTGCCCTATAGGAGAGAGCTTGCCGTCCTCTTTTTTCTGGACAAATGCCATGATGGTACTGACAGCCACCCCAGCCGCCAACATCACCAGGGCCAGCCCTATTGTTACGCTTCGAAACTTTTTCCCTGTGGCCTGCCTGAGGGTAAACAGGAACACATCCCGCCAACCGCTGAACATTCCTTTATTCATGATGTCCTCCCTCCTTTCCCACGCTTTCCGCAGCCACCCGGCGGTTTTTTGCAATCTGCAGGATATCTTTCAATTTTAATACATTGCCGTTATAAAAAATCATGGACTCATACACCTTGGCGGTAAAGGAAAACAGCGCCGCCGTGCATACCGTCACCACCGCCAGGCTCACCAGGCCCGTAACCACACCCACTTTTCCCAGCAGCAGATTGGCCGGCAGAACAAAGGGGGCCGACAGAGGCAGGATGCAGCAGATATTTACCACCACATCGCTGACCTTGCCCATCATCTGCATGATACACAGAAAAATCCCCACATAGGATCCCACCACCAGCAGCATCTGATAGAGCTTGAGGCCCTCCGCCATCTCCTCCATCTTGCTGACAGAGGCTCCCGCCAATCCTGCCACAATACTGAAAAACAACACCCCCACAAGAATCATTACTGCCGCCAGCAGCAGAGTCCCCCCATTGACATGGGCAAACAATTCCATGATCCCGGACTTCTGCTCTGCCTCGGCGCCGCTCTGGGCAGTTCCAAAGATCAGTTTAGCGATTTCCCTGGAGAGCAGATAGCTGACACCACAGGCGGCAAACTGTATCAACACTGTGGTCAGCGCCGCCAGGATCTTTCCCACTATCAGCGCCATGGGCCGCACATTGATCATCAGATATTCCACCACTTTGGTGCTCTTCTCCGTCACAATGGACAGGGCAATCTGCCCGCCGCCCATGTTGACAATCATCAAGACGATGACGATCCCCGCCAGCAGCACATAATACTCGGACATGGAGATACCTTCCCCGTCCTCCTCGGGAGTAATCTCCCCCTCCTGGGTGGTGTGCTCCACCCGGCTCGTCACAGGCTGGTTGATAAAGTCAAGCTGTTCCTGATCCACATCCACCACCCGTATCCGCGCATCCAGAAAAAAATTCTCAAAATCCTGTGAAAGCTGTTCACAGTCCTTATCCTTCAAGTCCGCTGTGGCCGCCTTCACAAAAGTCAGGCTAAAATACCCCGCCTCCTCATAGGTCACGCGCACCACCATCTCCGTGCTGTCCTGACTTTCTTCCAGAGCCTCCACATGGGACACAAAACTATCTCCCGAAGCCTCCGTCACCTGTACGCCGCTGTAACGCTCCCCCTCCAGGGCGTGGCTGTAATCAATTCCCAGTCCCGTTTCGTCATAAACGGTAAGACGGCTCACCTCTGTGGCTTTTATCTGTTCCTGGTCCCTGCGCTGCAGCCATGCGCTCACCGGCATGACGGCCAGAATGACCAGGCACATCAGTATCAGAAAGCCTCTGAAGGACTTCTGCTTTATCTCCTGTCTGAGCGAGAAGATAAATACTTCCTTCCAGCCCGCATACTCATTTCTCTTCATGACTGCCTCCGTTCTCCGCCTTCTGGCTGTCCGCGGCATCGGACGCCTCTTCCTCCTGGGCGGTTCCCGCTTTCTCTATAAAGATTTCATGCAGGGAAGGCTCCCGCAGTTCAAACTTCACCACCTGGCGCCGCTCCTTTAACAGATCCTGCAAAAAATCCAGAGCCTGCCCCTCGCCGCTCACTTTCAACTGCTTTCCGTCAGGAGTGTCATTGATAATGGGCAGGGCATGTCTTTCGATGATATCCTCAAATGGCTGATCACATTTTATAAACATGTTCACCCGTCCATAACTCCTCTTAATCTCATTCAGATTCCCCTGCAGAACAGTCTTACCCCTGTTCAGGATCGTGATGTCCTCGCAGAATTCCTCAATGGTGGCCATCTGATGAGAGGACATAATCAGGTATTTCCCTTTTTCCATCTCCTCCCGGATGATCCCCTTGAACAGATCCGTGTTCACTGGGTCCAGGCCGCTCAGGGGCTCATCCAGGATCAGCAGTTCCGGCTCCGACAGCAGCGCCGCCATCAGCTGGATCTTCTGCTGGTTGCCTTTGGAAAGCTGATCCGCCATCTTGGGCTTCTCCGCCTTTTTCCCTTTGGCTTTGGAGGGATACAGATATTCCTCCACCTCCAGACGTCCCGCCCAGTAGGAAATTCTCTCTTTAGCGGTATCTCTGGGTACACCCTTTAGCTTGGCAAAATACAGCAGCTGATCCATCAACTCATATTTGGGATACAATCCCCTCTCCTCCGCCAGATAGCCCACATTCATATGCATGGCGTCCATGGGCTTTCCCTGCCACAGCACCTGGCCGCCGTCGCAGGCCAGCATCCCCAGGATCATGCGGATGGATGTGGTCTTGCCTGCGCCGTTGGTTCCCAATAACGCATAGACGCCGGGTTTTTCCAACGTAAAGGACAAACCGTCCACCACCGTCTTCTCCCCGTACTTTTTTGTTAGGTTCTTCACTTCTAATGACATGTTTACTCCTTTCTCATATATCGCAGACGAACCTGCGATATCGCGTCAATCAGTATTTGGATGCGCGGCATCCAAACCTGCTTCGTTCCGCGGATGTATTTTTTCGCCGCCTGTTCTATTGGAAACGGCTCTCCCGCAAGAATGGTCCGCCTCGCTTAAGCTGTCCATTCCTGTGTCCAGACCCATTATAAAACCCCGTTCCTCTCATGTAAACCATAAATGCCGCACTAAATAACTTTTTTTCGTGCAATCCTTTTTTCAACAAAGGTTTTCTTTCTGTATTGCGCGTACTTTTGGCACATTTTCAGATCCGCCCCGCCTTGTCAAACATATATTCCAGGTGGCAAATAAGCGATATTTTCTGCCCGCTTATATGCATCAATGCTTTGTCATACCCGCATTTTATCTGTATTCTTGCCATCGGCTCTATTTTAGACTGCGCCGCATCCGAAAGAACTTGATACCAACATGGAGAATCAGGCGCAAATACAGCAGAAGCATCATCACAAATATCCAGAAAAAAGCATCCATGGGAATCCTTTTCGTGATGCCCTGATATATCTGGGGCAGAATACATCCGAAAAGTATCACAAATATCGGCATCATCCTCCACTTCCAGATCCTGCCCATAAAGTCTATCCGGGAGGCATTATCACTGAAAATCTCTTCCATCCTCTCCATCTGGGAGACTGGCTTTCGAAAATAGTGAAAGCTCATGCAGCTGTCCACATACTCCCAGCCGCAATCCCGGAACATCTGCCGGTACTCTGCCCCGTCTCCTTCCCGCCTGTTGCGGAAATCCAACTGGTAAACCACCTCCTCCGGTTCGCACCTCTCAAAGTAAAAAAAGCAGGGAGGCGTCATGCCGGACAATTTCCAGCCCAGCCGGTGCATCTCCGTAAGCCACTCCTCTTCCTCCTTGAAATCCGCTATGGTAAATATCCGTATTCTCTTAATTGTATCACACATAATCCTGTCGCCCCTCCTAATCAGCGTAATATAGATTCCCGGCAAATCCGCAAGCCGGTGACGAATCTCCATGAACCCGCCGTGGAAATTTTCTCTTGCCTTTCTTTTTGCAGGCTATATTTCTGCCACCATAGCCTCAGCCTCCTGCGGGCCAATACCCTCCACGGTCCGATACAGCCGCCGTATGCGCCGCATTTCCAGAGCCAGCACTTCCCTGCCCAAATCGGTGATCTGGTAAATTTTGCGCTTCTCCTCCTCCCGCACAAAGCGGATCACTCCGTCCCTCTCCATCTTCGACAGACTGCCATACATGGTACCGGGGCTGATCCGGATCTCCCCGCCCGTCAGCCTCAGTACCTGCTGCACGATATTATAGCCATGCATGGGTTCCTGCAGGCAGTACAGAATGTAAAAACCTGTCTCTGTCATCGGCACATATACTTTCTTTATATGTTCTTCCATGTTCATACCTGATTCCTTTTTATTATTTTTTTAGCTGTAGAAAATGCCAGCGTAAAAAGTGCAGCCAGATCCGCCAGCCCTATGCCCCTTACCACAATATCCGGCAGCCTCGCCCTAAATAAACCTGCTCCTGCCAATATTACCGTCGCAATTCCGACCGCAATCAGGCTCATTGCCCACACTCTGTCTATTCTCTTTGACTCCATTTTCTTTATCTCCTTTTTCTTTATCTCTTCAACACATATATCTTACTTCAATATATCGCACTACGATATATCTTATAGTATCGCAGTGCGATATATATGTCAAGATCTTTTTTCATATATCTTTGCGCATGGATTCTTCGTGTTGCAGATCTTGACAAGTCTCTCATATCTTGTATAATAAGAAATACAACAGCAGAAAGAATAACAACCTCATTCAACTGGAGGCGTTATTCTTTCTGCTGTTTTCTTTTACTACAATATTTTAAGGAGGAGCCTGACCATGGCAAAAGAAAGCGAAAACGCAATTTCCAACAGAGAGGTGAAAGACAGCGCGTTTACAACGTATTTCGGGGAGCCGGAAAACGCTTCCAAACTGTATGCCGCATTGACGGACGAGGATGTTGCGCCGGAGGACATTACATATGTGACACTGGAAGGAGTGTTGTTTGTGGCCAGAAAAAATGACTTGGCCTTCACGGTAAAGAACCGTGTGCTGGTCATCAGCGAGCACCAATCCACAATAAATGAGAACATGCCCCTGCGGGATCTCTTATATCTGGGACGCACTCTGGAGAAACTGCTGGACAGGAAAACGCTTTACAGGCGCAAGCTGGTCAAGATACCCACCCCGGAGTTTTTCGTCTTTTACAATGGCGAGGATCCGCAGCCGCCGGAAAAAATCTTAAGGCTCTCCGATGCCTATCTTGAAAAAATGGGACACCCTATGTTAGAATTGGAGGTGAAAATGATCAATATCAATCTTCCCTCAGGACATAAGCTTCTGGAGCAATGCCGTCCGATGTACGAGTACTCCTGGTTCATCCAGCAGTTCAAGGACTACCTGAGAGCGGGCTTGACCCGGGATGCCGCCATCACCCAGGCGGTGAATGACTGTATAGAAGAGGGAATCCTGGTGGAGTTTATGAAAAATCATGGATCGGAGGTGGCAAATATGCTATACACACAGTGGAAATTTGATGAAGCGGTCTTGGTGGAACGGGAGGAAGCATATGAGGATGGCCGGGAGGCAGGAAAAGCTATCGGTATGGCTATAGGAAAGGCCGAGGGGATCGCTGAAGGAAGGGCCGAAGGAATCGTTGAAGGAAGGGCCGAAGGAATCGCTGAAGGAAGGGCCGAGGGAATCGCTGAAGGAAGGGCCGAAGGAATCGCTTTTAATATGCGGCAGATCATATATGACTTTTTGGAACAACTGGGGGAGATCCCTGAGAATATCCGCAATGGTATTGCCGGTGAGCAGGACGAGGCCATTCTAAGGAAATGGTGCATGACCGCTCCTGGTGTAAAGAGCTTTGAGGAATTTCGGGAGAGCATGGAAACATTGGATAAGCCATGTCATCAGGCCAGTGATCTGTAGCACAAGTATCCGCCCTCACGGCTGTATCTTAGGATACAGCCGCAGGGCGTTCTCCGTAGTGATCCGCTCCACTTCTTCCTCTGTGATTCCTTTGATCCGGGCAATCTGGGCTACCACATAGAGAAGATTGCGGGAGTCGTTGCGCTTGCCCCGGTTGGGCACAGGACTTAGATAGGGAGAATCCGTCTCCAGCAAAATCCGGTCCATGGGAAGATATTCCACTGTCTCTTTTAATTTTCTGCCGTTTTTAAAGGTTACTACACCGCCAATGCCAAAGTAAAAACCCATATCCAGAAAAGCACGGGCCAATTCCCTGCCATAAGAATAGCAGTGTATCACACCCCCGCTGCGCTCCGCATGTTCAGCCCGCATCAGATCCACTGTATCCTGGGCTGCTTCCCGGGAATGGATTACCACGGGCAGTCCTACCTCCTGGGCCAGCCGCAGCTGGCGCGCAAACCACTTTTTCTGCAGCTGCCGCTCCGGCTCATCCCAGTAATAATCCAGGCCAATCTCGCCGATGGCCACACATCTATCCAGATGGCTCTGTCCGGCCAGCCAGTCCATATCCTCTTCTGTCAAACTTGTGGTGTCGCATGGATGAATCCCCAGTGAACCGTACATAAAGGGATACTGCCCCATCAGTTCTATGGTCCGGCGACAGGCTTCCAGATCGGAACCGCTGTTGACGACCCGGCAGATGCCACAAGCTGCCAGGCTGGCCAGCACTTCCTCCCGGTCTTCCTCAAATGCCTTATCATCATAATGCGCATGCGTATCGATTATCATCCCTATCCCCTTTCCGCCATAGCAGAAGCATGTCCTGACATACACCCGTTACGTTTTTGTCATCACATCAATCCAAAAACCGCCGCCCAATTCATCCTATTACTTATGCGATGCCACTGGCTATCGAAGGTGGAGGAATGCACCTGTCCACTACCCCTTTGCCCTATCAATCTTATCCCTTATCTCCTGCATCTGGTAGTCCAACACCTCAATAGAATCCGCGCAGGCTTTCAGCTGCGTCACAATCTCATCCGCATTCTCCAGATTCTGCTTGTATTTCAGCTTATGCTCCAGGCTGGCCCAGAAGTCCATGGCGATGGTGCGGAACTGTACCTCCACCTTCATATATTTTTTTCCCTTGGACAGGAAAATCGGTATATTCAGGATCAGGTGCAGACTCCGATAACCGTTCTCTTTAGGATTTTTGATATAATCCTTCTCCTTCAGCAGGATGATGTCATCCTGACGGGCGAAGAGTTCTGCCAGGCGGTAAATGTCATCCGGGAAGGAACAGATCACCCTGACCCCTGCCACATCGCTCAGGTATTTTTCTATGTTTTTTACTGTGATAGGATAACCCTTCCGCCGCAGCTTATCATAGATGCTCTCTGGGGTTTTCAGTCTGCTCTTGACGGATTCAAAGGGATTTCTGTTGTAGGTCAGGGTAAACTCGTCGTTCAGCACCTTGAGCTTGGTCTCCACCTCCATGATGGCGCTGCGGTACTGCATCATCAGCTTGTTGAAAGGCTTGGCCTGCTTCAGTTCCTCTGCCTGCATCTGAATGATTCTGTATTGCTTCTTCAGCGTCTCGTTCTGCTCCTCCACCTTCTGTTCCAGCTGATTCTTACAGGCGAAGAGCTCCACCGCGTTTTTCACTCTGTTTCTAACGATAGACGCATCAAAAGGCTTACGGATAAAATCCGAAACCCCCATCTTAAAGCATTTATCCTCAATCTCCACGGATCTCTCACCGCTGATCACCAGCACCGGGATCTTGCTCTGCAAGCCATCCTTCTTCATCTGCGCTATAACGGAAAACCCGTCCATCTTAGGCATTTGCAGATCCAGAAGCAGCGCTGCCGTCTCACGCTCATGCCTATGGATCTTTTGCAGCGCTTCCTCCCCGTCCCTGGCCATGTCAATGACATAACTATCCTTCAATATATTGCGCAAAAGTTCACGGTTTATCTCCGCGTCGTCCACTACCACGATCCTCTGCATGGTACTTTTCATCCCCCCGATATTCCTTCGCTAAGTCAATACCCTATTTTAAATGCCGACGTTCATCCCCTCGATATCCGTTGTGGCTGATCCCTGATCCATGCTTTTCACATTGTGTCCAGAGAAAAATTATCACAGCAGTTATCCGCATGTAAAATATAGTTTCATGATAGCAAATACACAGAGACATGTCAACTTCACTCCAAAATCCATTCCGCGAGGCTTCGCCGTATCTTGAGCGCAGCATCACGTTAATCCCTTATTCTCTGCTCCCCGTATCATAGATCTGGTCGTACTCTGCCAGAGATATACGCTCCGCCATCTCCGGAATAGGATTGACCACTCCCGGAAGTCCCATCCTGATCCGATAGCGGAAAGCCCCTCCGTCCTGTGCCTCTATTTCCATGGTCCAGCTACTTTGAACCTCTCCAAATGTCAGCAGGCAACAGTAGGTGTCTGTGTTCTCCTCTGCAGATACCCAAGGACTGGCAAAGTCTAATACCTCCCCTGTATAAAGGTTTTTCACTTCCACATAAGTATACTTGTTATCTCTGACATTCAGACTGACTTCCATGTCTCCCATGGCAGAGGACACATTTCCTTCATTGTTATATAATTCTTCCACTCTATTTCCCCCCTCCGTGCAATAGGTATCATTCAGCGCCCAACACAATTCCCAGGTATAGTAATCGACAAACTCTGTCGGTTTCAGGGGAATAAAATTGTTCTCCTCACTCTCCAGATAATAGACCGTGCCATCCACCCCATCAATCAGTAGTTCCATGTGACAGCCGCCCCCCTTATCAAGCACAATGTCATTGGCCACCAGCAGGATCTGTCCATCGGACTGGCGTATCAAAACATATTGGGTGCATCTTTCTATGGTAGAGTCCCATCCTGCCATTTTTCCATCCGACACAAATTGCCCTTCCTGCACCATATTCATCAACGGGCAGTTGGCTACCTGATTTATGTTTTCCCACAGGGACTCGTCACCCGGATCGATGTCCTTGGAACTACAGTTTATATCTCCCTGAGCATATGCCTCCATATAAGTGCTCATCCGCTGATAGATATCGCGCTCATAGCTGCGATCCAACTGTGCTACCATCAGCGGAGCCAACACCTCCTCCTGAACACGGTCCAGGGAGGCGGCATCTCGCAGCGCAAACCACCCCTGGGGCAAATACACCGCCGCCATGACCAGCAGCACCGTCATCCCCATTCCCAGATATCGCCCCATATTCTTCTTTAGATTCCGCATCTGTTCCTCCTATAAAAGATCCATAGAACTTCGCCGTTATGTCCCGTTCATTTAGGGGAATCCAGCGGCAGGCGGATCAGTATCTCAGTGCCCTCTCCAAGGGTGCTTTTCATCCTCCAGCTTCCCCGATGAAGCTGCAGAATCCGCTGGCACAGGGACATACCCAACCCCGCCCCGCCCTCCTTGCGCGAACGAGATTTATCTACCATGTAAAACGGCTCTGTGATCCTGTCAATCTCCTCCTGAGGAATTCCCCGCCCGTTGTCCCGAATGCGTATACCGTACCACCTTCCAGGACTGTCGCCTTTGTCAGCCGCCCACTCCCCTTGGTCAAAATCTTCCTGGACTGCCTCTCGTTTCCTCTCCCGGATACGGCGTCCTTCCAGGCTTATCCGCCCCTTCTCCCCCACCGCCTTGGTGGCATTGTCCAGTAAATTGTACAGCAGGGACAACAATAGATCGCTGTCTCCCCACAGCGTGGCCTGTTCCATACGTATGCTGCCCTGCACCTGACGCTTATCCCAGATGGGGCGCATGGTGTTCCACAGATTTTCCGCCAGCGCCATAGCCTTGATGGGCTTAACCGCGAAGTCCTGCTTTTCCATACTCACCAACTCCAGCAGTTTGCGGGAAAGCTGCTCCAGCCGCTTTCCCTGCGCAAAAATGTAATGGCTGGCCATGCGGTGATCCTCCGGATCAAGTTCCATGGTATCCAACATTTGGGCGTAGCCGATGATGGACGTCAACGGGGTCTTTAACTCGTGAGCGAAAGCCGCGGTGAAATCCTCCTGACGTCGGGCCTCCAACTCTTTTTCCCGCATCTGTTCCACCAGCCTATCCGCCATAAGATTAAAACTCTCCGCCAGTTCCCCCACCTCGTCCGGTCGGTGATAGTCCGAGCGCCGGGTCAGGTCCCCTGCGGCAATCCGCTTGGTCACCCAACCCAGTTTGCGAATAGGGCGTGTCAGGTAGCGGGCCAATATCCAGGCACAAACTGCCGCCACTGCCAGCAACACCAACAGCATTATTCTATACTGGCGAATCGTGTCCGCCCGAGTGTCATAGATGCTCTGTATATTGTGGCTGATTAGCAGATAGTATATTTTCTCTCCCAGCTGGCTGGTACACATGCTGACAAGTTCATAACCACGGCTGCCCATACAGATCTGCCAGATATAATGATTGTCCCCCGCCTCGCTGTGGCGGACAATCATCTCATCCACATCCACTATGGCCGACAACTGCCCCAACTCCTGCTGACCGCTATAGCAAACGCCCTGGCCGTCCAGCACTATACAGGTACTCTCTGTCCGGTCCACATTGATGGCCATGCTCTCAATGGCCTTCTGCAGGGCATAGACTTCTCCGTATTCCTCACCGGCCCGAAAGCCCACCTCCAGAAAATATTGGAACATACGGATCTCCTGGCTGGCCCGCTGCCTTTCCTGCTCCAGCATCCGACTGAAACTGAAGTTCAGCATCCACATACCAAAGGCGATGAAGGCCGCCGTGACCAGCGCCATAATCCATAAAAAAAGTTTTCCTGTAAATTTCATTCATAGTTCTCCATGTACAGCGGCCTGGGGGATTGCCTCCCTTAAGGAAGGCCGAAACCGAACGCTCAAGCCTCACCCTCCAGACGGTAACCCACCTTGTAAACCGCCGTGATCTCCTCATTCCACCCCAGCTTCTTTTTCAGGCGCTGCACATGCAGATCTATGGTGCGGCTCTGCCCCTCGTATTCCCCACCCCAAACAGACTCATAGATGGTCTCCCGGTACAGGGCAATGTTCCGGTTGCGGGCCAGCAGGAGGAGCAGATCAAACTCTTTTAAGGTCAGCGCGATCTGCTGCCCGTCCCGCATCACCAGGCGTGAGGCCGTGTCGATGGTAATGTCAAAGACCTTTAGAATCCCCTCCGCCTTGTGGTAACGGCGCAGCACAGTCTCCACCCGGGCCAACAGTTCCGGGATGGCAAAAGGCTTGGCCAGATAGTCGTCCGCCCCCATCTTAAGGCCCTTCACTTTGTTCTCTGTAGTGCCCAGCGCGGTAAGAAAGATCACCGGCAGTCCCATGGACTGAGCATATTGCAGCAGTTCGTAGCCGTTGCAGCCCGGCAGCATGATATCCAGCAAAGCCAGATCGAAGGGCCGCTGCTGCATCAGATCCGCCGCTTCCATCCCATCCGCGGCCCAGGTACAGTTATATCCCGCCCGGGTCAGGTTCATGCGGATCAGATTCGCTATGGGTTCTTCATCTTCCGCAATCAGTATCTTTATCATTGCTTCATCCCCTTATAAATTTAGTCAAGTTGAATTCCGCATCATTATGCTTCTTATTTGTATACTGATTGTATCATAATTTTCCCCGCTTGGATATCCCTTGCCGGTTCGTACCGGACAAATACCCTGACGTTTTAAAAACCGTACTTTCATCCCTTAGTACTTGGGAACGGGCAGCGTATTGACTGCAAAAGGCTGGGATAGGGCTGCGGGTTAAGGAGTCAGCCGGTGAATGTCCCGGGGAAACAGGCTGGCCTCTCGCACATTCTCGCGAGCCAGAAACCGGGCGGTAAAGCGCTCCAGCCCCAGTCCCAGTCCCCCGTGAGGCGGCATACCATGGCGGTGCATCAGTAGGTAGCTTGCAAAGTCCTCCGGGTCCATGTTCCTCCGTTTAATCTTTTCCAGCTGCTCCTGATAGCCGTGGATCCGTTGGCCCCCGGTGGTGATCTCAAGCCCCCTGAAAAGCAGGTCAAAGCTCAATGTCTCCGCCGGATTTTCCGGGTTATCCATGGCATAAAAAGGACGCTTTGCCTCGGGGTAGTGAGTCACAAAAACAAAGCTGCTTCCGTAATGTTCCCGCATATACTGGCACAGCAGCTTCTCCTCCTCCGGCTCAAAGTCCTCCTTTTCCCCCATGGGCCTTCGGTAATATTCCGACACCAGGGCTTTGGCATCCGCAAAGCGAATCCTGGGGATACGGCCCATGGGCAGTTGGTTGCACTGCGGCGGCACTTGGGCAGCCCCGGAGTTTCGGCCAGCCTGCCCCGGCTGCTGTTTCCCATTCCCGAATGAGCAACTTTCTTCCGATGACGGACATTCTGTACGGCACTCCATGGCAAACCGCGGCATGGAAACACCCAGCAGCCCCAGTTCCGGCGCGCAGGTCACCTGTAAATGACGCAGCGCCGTCTGTATCATCCTCTCCTCCATCTCCATGATTTCCTCAAAGCTCTGAATATAGCCCATCTCAAAGTCCACGCCTGTATATTCATTCAAATGCCGGGAAGTATCATGTTTCTCAGCCCGGAACACCGGCCCCACCTCAAAGACCCTCTCATAGACTCCCACCATCATTTGCTTGTAAAACTGGGGACTCTGGGCCAGATATGCCTGCCGGCCAAAATAGTCCAGCGAGAAGATATTGGCCCCTCCCTCTGCCCCTGCTTCCACCAGCTTAGGGGAATGAATTTCCGTGAAGTGCTCTCCCTGCAAAAATTCGCGGACTCCCTGACAGATTCCCTCTTGGATCTTGAAGATGGCCCTCTGCTTTTCATTGCGCAGGGTCAGCATCCGGTAATCCAGCAGATTCTCCATGGAAGTATCCACCTTCTTCTGGTTGATCACGATGGGCATGGGCTCCGCCGGAATGGAAAGCACCTCCAGTTCCAGCAGCCGCAGTTCCCAGCCCAGCCGGGAACGTTCTTCCGCTGCCACCAGCGCCCGGACCCGGACACAACTCTCCTCCGCCAACTCCTCCATATCAAATCGTGAGAATTCCGGACTGTATACACACTGGATCACATACCTGCCGGTGCGCAGCAGCACAAAGGCAAAACCGCTCATACGCCGCAGTTTATAGACACTGCCGTGAAGGATAATCTCTTTTCCCACCTGCTCTCCGATCTCCTCTAAGGAGAAGCCGGATACCCTTTTTGCCGCTTCCCTTTTTACCATTTCTCCCTTTTCCGTCTCCCTTGCTGTTTTCTCTATTATTTCATTCATTTTCCTATTCCTGCCCTTCCAGCCATTTTATATTTATATATGTCTCGTTACTCCGCCACTGTCCTTTTCGTCCATGTGGGCATCGTCACAATGTCCCATGGGATCACCCCCTTTCGTGTCCACCCACGAGTTGCGCTCTTACTTTTTGCATATAAAAAGACCAGCCCTGCATCCGTAATCTCTTACCAATGCGGTACTGGTCTCTCTGCCCATTCTAATAGTCATATCACAGGTATCCTGCGATTCTCTCAGGCTTGGCTGTTCTCCTTCCGCATAGGCACAACACATTCAGCGCTTGTACCTATGTCTCCACAGCTACAAGCGCTATCTATCGTCGTCCCTATTCTCCAACAGTTCATATACCTGATATTGCATCCTGTTCCTCTTCCTGCATATCACATGCTGTCCTAAATAATGCTTCTTTAACTATGTGTTATCATAGCACATTAGATCTGAAAAGACAAGATCCAATAAAAGGAATATGCGCGCCCTATGTTATTAAAAATATCCTTGCAATGCTATCTCTTATATGCTAATATACTTTCAAAGCATATATTCTTTTCACATTTGGCAACATAATTCGCTTTTCAAGAAATCGGGAAATCTATGCTTTTAATTCATTATGAAACAGTTGAATAAAAGCAGTGGAATTCTCGAAGCAGCATGATTTTCAGCAATTTCGGACGGGAAACGGGAAGAACCGAGGACAATTCAAAGCGCAAATCCAGTCCTTTTAGAAGCAGTGAAAGAGATAATGCAAATGAGAGTCCGGGCAGACAGTTAAGGGCTCTGTATGAAGTTGATTATAATAGTTAATAGGAGGAAAAATAACATGCGAAAAATGCATACCTTCTGCGCGTCCCTGCTGACCGTATCCATCCTTTTGTTGAGCGGCTGCAAGGATACGGCCCTCAGAGAAAATACCGGGAGTTCTCCCGCTTCCATTGTGTTTGAAGCCCAGGACATGGAGGGAAACGCGGTTTCCTCCGAAATCTTTTCGGAGGCAAAACTCACCATGGTCAATGTGTGGGCGACCTATTGCAATCCCTGCCTGAGAGAGATGCCCGGGCTCGGGGAGTTGGCAGGTGAATACGCTTCGGATGAATTTCAGATTGTGGGAGTTATCAGCGACGTATTGGAGGGTTCGGACCAGAGAACCTTAGATTACGCGGCGGACCTGGTGGAGCAGACCAGTGCCGATTATACACATCTGCTTTTGAACGAATCTCTGTACTACGCACTTCTTACGGATGTGTCCGCCGTTCCTACTACCTTCTTTATAGATGAAGACGGGGTGATACTTGACACGGTGGTGGGCTCTATGGAGAAATCCGCATGGGAGGAAAAGATCAATGAGCTTCTGGAAAAATAAAACCCCCCCCGGCTGGCTGTGGGGAGTGCTTATGGGAATCTTCTTTCTGGGCATCGGCATTTTCCAGGGGCAGTTTGCTGTTATATGGAGAAAGGCAGTGATGATCTGCATGGAATGTATCGGAATCGGATAAAACAGTATCTTTCTTATTGAATTGAGCGCCTGCCAGGGCGCGCGGAGGTAATTATGAAAAAACTCCGGCTGACTGTACAGCTTATTTTTACAATACTTACAAACGGGTATACCTATGGTTATCTAAATGGGAAAATATACCAGGGCGCCTTAAAATACGCCTGCGTTCCGGGACTGAACTGCTATTCCTGCCCCGGCGCGGTTGCCTCCTGCCCCATCGGGGCGCTTCAGGCTTTGTTGAACCGACAGGGGTTTCAGATTCCTTTTGGGATGCTGGGTTTTTTCTTTTTGGTCGGCAGCCTTCTGGGACGCTTTGTCTGCGGATGGCTGTGTCCTTTCGGGCTGGTACAGGATCTCCTGCACAAAATTCCTGTTTTCCGCAAGAGAAAGCGATTGCCCCTGCATCATATCTTAAAGTTCGGCAAATATGCCGTTCTGCTCCTTTTCGTATGCATCGGCTCTGTTTTTTTATTTGGTGGATTCGCAAAGGTTCCGGCATTTTGCAAATATATCTGCCCTTCCGGCACATTGTTTGGCGCCATTCCGCTGCTGGCTGCCAACAAACTCCTGCGCAGCCAGGCCGGGGGATTGTTCTTCTGGAAGCTGGGGATATTGCTCTTTCTCCTGCTTCTCTCCGTAACGGTCTACCGCCCCTTCTGTCAATATCTGTGCCCGTTGGGAGCAATCTACGGCTTGTTCAACCGCTTCAGCCTGGTGCAGATTCATTGGGAAGAGCAGCAGTGTACCTCCTGCGGGGCCTGCGAGAAGGCTTGCCCGGTGGCCCTATCCGTCCGCGATATATCCCGTTCCCCGGAATGCATACGCTGCGGCAGATGCATAGAAGCCTGCCCCGGAGGCTGTCTATCTTTTTTCCACACAAAACACCGGGAAGACAACCACGCAGGGGGGTGATACCCCTGCGCTATTTCCGTTTTTACTCTATGACAGATATTACTCTTTAATCTCCGTGATCTGATTTCCTCCCACCGTAAAATTCCAGAGCAAATGCCAGGGACAGTCCTCTATATAGGAGGGCAGTTCCTCCCAACTGATGTTACGCTCGGGCTGTCAGTGATTGCTTTTTTGAGTTATTGACGCAAACATTCCATTCTGTTCTCTGGGAAAGGTCGGAGGCGCGGGGGCAGAGCCACCCCAAAACCTACCGACAGCCGCCGCAGTAGTGCAGACGGTTTTGCCGTTAGTATACTACTCGCCCCTTGACGGTTCGGATAGGCGGAACGGAGCAAAGTGCAGATTGCTTTTCGTAATTAGGCATGGTGTAATCTTTTGTTAAGGCAAATTATCAATGGCGAAAAAAGCATTTTAAATATTCTCTTTTATTCTTCTCATTACAGCCCCATCACGGCATCAATGGGAAGCGCCATCACCAAGCCCTTTGCCTCACTGCGCATACCACATTTCTCGCTGATTCCGCTCATGATCTCCATCTTCTTTTCCGCCTCGGACAGGATAAGAACGATCTCCTTCTCCTCCTGCATACTCAATCCCCAGGAAGCCGCAACCTCCTCATTCCCGATCCATCGGCTGTGTATCACTGTTCCACCGCTGGCCCCGGCGGCTTTGGCGGCATCCATTACATCCCCGCTGAAGCCTATATTTACGGTGGCTACAATCAGTGCATATTTCGTGTCTGACATAATGTTTCCAACCTTTCTTATATTATGAAGTGTACTCTCTTCCTCACTCTTAACCAGCATACGCAGGAGCAGCTTATTCAGGCCATTAAGGGATACAGTAAACGCAATACCACTGTTCACCGCTCCCAGATGCAGTTCGAACCGCAATCTGTTCAACATGACAACTCCTAACTGCCTGGGCACCGCGCTCATCAGAATGCATTTGTCAATGCTGCCAAGACCCAGCATATCCATAATCTCGCTGGAGGCCGTCCCCTCGGCATTCAGCCTGTACTGAACGGGCAGGGTACTCTTGCGGAAGATCTTAGTCGCCTTATCCGCCAGCCTGGGATTGGTAATCAGCACAAGCAGCTGAAATGACAGATTTTTTTCCTGATTATCCATTCAATCCTCCATTCGTCCGCTTCAGCGGTCACTTAAATCAATAATCTCATCGCAATCATCCAGGAACGCCGCATTCTGCAATGCCTTTTTCTGCATCGCGCTGATTTTGACCTGATACACAATGCCCATGATCTGTATGGCAATGAGAGGCGTGAGCGCTACCAGCGCCACCACTCCGAAGGCATCTGTCATCAGGTTCCCGCCGATGGCCTGGCAGGTGCCGATGCTGAGAGGCAGCAAAAATGTAGAAGTCATTGGACCGCTGGCCACGCCGCCGGAGTCAAAGGCAATACCCACAAAAATTTTGGGGACAAAGCGGGATAACACCAATGCAATCAGATAGCCCGGAATGATAATCCACCCTATCGGAAGTCCTGTCAGGACCCGCATCATGGCAAGGCCCACGCTGATTGCCACGCCTATGGACATACAGCGGTTCATAGCCTTCACCGAGACTGCGCCATCGGTCACATTTTCCACCTGATGATTGAGCACTTGAATAGCCGGCTCCGCCTTCACTATGTAATAACCGATCAACATGCCGATAGGTATAAGTATCCAATTGAACACCAGCGATGCCAACTCTTTTCCCAGAAAGGAACCCACCGGGGCAAAGCCCACGTTCACGCCGCAGAGAAACAGCACTAGCCCCGCATAGGTATAGACCAGTCCCACGGCGATACGTTTTAACTGCCTCCTTTGATAACGGCGGGTGAGCAGCTGGAAAATAACAAATACGGCGGCAATCGGAAGGAGCGAGACAAGAACTTCACGGGCATAAATGGGAATACTGCCGCCGAACACCCTGACCACATCCCTTGTGGTCACTACCGTCGCCACATCCCCCAATGAATATACCGCCTCGGTGGGCTTATAAAAACATCCCAGCACCAACACCGCCAGAATAGGGCCGATACTTGATAAAGCCACTAGACCAAAACTGTCACTGGCTGAATTTTTGTCTGTCCGCCGGGAGGCAAGACCGATACCCATGGTCATGATGAAAGGCACTGTCATGGGCCCAGTAGTGACACCGCCGGAATCAAAAGCCACTGCCATGAACTCCTTGGGCACCAGAAAGGAGGCGCCAATCAACAGTCCATACAGAATAATCAGCATCTTGGACAGGTCAATCTGAAACTTGATTCGCACAATAGCCAGCGCCAGAAATAATCCCACTCCCACGGCAACGGTCAGAATCAGCACCCGGTTGGGCACGGAGGGCACCTGTTCCGCCAACACCTGCAGGTCTGGTTCGGAAATGGTGATGATCGCCCCCATGACAAAGCCTATAAGCAGCACAACCAACACTTTGCGCGTCTTGGATATCTGAACGCCGATACCCTCCCCGATAGGAGTCATAGACATCTCCGCCCCCAGCTGGAAAAAGCCCATTCCCAGAATCAGCATGATAGCGCCAACCACAAACATGACCAAGCTTCCCAGTTCCATCGGCACCAGGAAAATGCTAATCAGCAGCACAATTCCCGTGATCGGAAGAACTGCCGAAAGGGATTCCATGGTTTTCTCTCTTAATTTTGGGTTCAAAATCTCTCTCCTCTCTACATTATATGAAAATTAGGCAATTGCGAAACTCCCTTTCCGGGAACAGTGGATGGGCAATATATACAAAATAAGGGCGACTGGCCACTGCATCGGAGCCCGTTTTTGTATATATTGACCAGCCACGTCACTTGCGGAGAACGTTTCGCAATTACCTATTATATGAAAATCAATATTATACTTCTGAGGGATTTAAAATAATGAGTTATAGAGTATTTAATTCATTATAGCATGGATAGAGATTTACCGGAAACCCGTTTTTATAACTTTATAAAATTTTATCCGCACGGTTCATGAAATTCTGATATACTTCTATCGTTTCTCTGTCTGTAAATTCCAGCAGCATAAAAACCCCGTTCATTCTGATCTATTCTGAGCCGGCCCGCTGTATACCTATTTGCGGCACAGCTTCCCCCTTACTTCTTAGCAGATCCGAGGCAATTGCGAAAGGTTCTCTGTAAGTGACGTGGATGGGCTCCCGGGCTTCATCTTGGGCCAGTCTAAGGATGCTCCGCTTTCCCCGCTCATCCGCCTGGCGGTAAAGATCTACAAGCTGCTGCTCTTCAGGGGTGAGATCCTCAGAATGCCGGGCATACCGGTGTACAAACTGGACCCTATCTTCTTCCGAGTACTGCCCTAGACACCTTTTTCGCGAATCAGGGTGTCCAGCCGGCACAGATTTTTTACACGCAAAAAAAAGCCCCACAACCCGCTAATTATGCGAATCCCAGGACTTCAATGCACCGCCAGGGGCTCGAACCCTGGACACCCTGATTAAGAGTAAAGGTGTCTAGACCTGTTTTTGTAGCACAAGTTCAATCTGGAGCATCCTGATCCGACCCGCTGCGCGTCTACTTGTAGAACAATTCCCCCTTCATCTCATGGCATTTCTTGTCAACTTTTAATGTACTTCCCCGGAATGGTATGCTATAATAGCTTTGCTGTTGACTCTTTCCAGCAGGAAGGAGGTGAGCGTTTTGGACCTCTTATATAGTTTTTTTATCTCTATCATAGCAAATGTAATATCTCATTACATATGCAAGTGGCTGGATGGAGATGAATAAGCAACAGTCAGCACAGTTACATAGGAAAACCCCGGGAATGCGACTCCCGGGGTTTTCTTGCTGTTGACGTTTGGACCTCTTATCACAACGTCTTATCTCTACATGCTTACTATAACATCCTTTAAAGTTCCCGTCAAGCAAATTTGTGCTACAAGTTCATGCTGCAGCATACACCTGCAGATGGTTTGTCCCACAACTAGCTATCGGTTCCGGTGGATCCAATCCCAGAAGTTGATGATTCGAGTTCCCGGGCTTCATCCTGGGCCAGTCTAAGGATGCTCCGCTTTCCCCGATCGTCCGCCTGACGGTATAGATCTATTAGCTGCTGCTCCTCTGGAGTGAGGTCTTCAGATTCTTTTCCCAGAATCAACCAATTGAGTGAAACTTTTAGCTTATTAGCTACTGCTACGACTTTATCATAACTTGGATTTTGGTTTTCCCATTTTCTTAATGTTCCGTTTCCAAAACCTAGCTCTTGTTCTAAACGCTTAAAATTTGTGCCTTTTTCATTACATGTCTTTTTCATTCTCTCGTAAAGTGACATATGTTTCTCCCAAAAAAAATCGTTAATTATCGAATTAGTTGTTGACAATTCGCTAATTAGCTACTATACTAAACTTGTGGGACAAGTTCCCATATAAAAGACGTCTTAGAGGTAATTGTAGCACAAATTCGATCGAAAGTATAGCCCCGGATGCAGCTGCCATGTCAGAGGCCCGGGAGTGGAAGGAGAGAAAAGATGAAGTTACCGAAACGAGAGGACAAGTTTGTTATCACAGAGAAAACATCACCTTGTTATGGAAACGTGGTCTCCGGCGTCCATCTGGATGTCCGGGGAGACGATTATGGTCAGCTTTGGTACTACGTGCGTGTTGACCATGCGTATGAGGGGAATGTCATTTCCTGTTATGGAGGATATGTCTATGCTGCCCGTACTTTGAAGGATGCCTTTGACTATGTCGCTAAGTGTCTTACGCCTTATCTGGAGCCGGAGGAGAAAGTCGAGAACGGATTGGATGCCAGGGAGGGAACCAGCGATGGACAGAGAAGACCTGACAGCGTTTCTGGAGTTTTTGAAGAAACTGGAGTCTTGGATACTGTTGATCATGACTGTGGGAAATTTTTTAGTTGCCGTCATAATCTTACTTACGCTGTTGAAAATGGTTTGGGCGCAGCTGACCGTTTAGGGGGTGTTTCTCTTGCCTAGACTCTACGGAAAGACAGAGACAATCCATAAGACGGTGCGTTTTACCCAGGAGCAGATCGACCTGATCGAGTCCCAGGGGCAGGACAATTTCACCGCTAACCTGGACCATCTGCTGAATGAATTTCTGCCCTCCGGGGAAAGTGAGCGCGGCAGACGTATTCTCAGAGAACAGGACTGCCTGCGCCATACCAGAGAGGAGTTGGACCGGCTGCTCAAATACCTCTGGGTCTGCAATGCATACATTCATGCCCTGGGAGATGCCCTGGAAAAGGCCATAAATCTGGAAAGGCTGCTGCGGGAAGAGGGCGCCGATCTGCCAGTCCCCCATCCGGGGAGACGGCCGTGAACATTCTATCACCGGGCAGTCATGGCCCCATGTTCTCTAAGAGAAAGGATTCCCGGCGGAACGAAACGCGCGCGGGGCGGCGCCGCCGGTTCTGTGCAGGGGCTTTTCCTCAGACCCGGACGAGGGCGGGGCCTCCCCCAGAGGGTACATAAACTGATCTTTGCTCTTATATACGGGCGGTTTTTGGTGGATGCCGCCGGGCGCCGCCGGGGCTGTGTAAACGGTGTATAACCCCCCATCTCTGGCTGCCGTGGGTAAGCCGGTGTGCGGGTTGTGGGTAAGCTGTGTATAACAGCCCCACCGTTATGCACAGCTTATCCATGAGCCGTACACCGGCTTATCCATGGCAGACAGGGGGGTTATGCAGGGTTTGCACAGCCCTACACGCCCTGTGCTGCAACCGCCTGTTCCAAAAACCGCCCGCCGGCGAGTGGAACTGCGGCTTTTGCGGCACTGGTGCCGCGCCCCGCCCGACCCGGGTCTGGGGAAAAGGACCGGAACAGAAAAGGCGGCGCAGCCCCGCGCGGCAGCAAGTGACAACCGCGGAGGCTTTCTCCGTGGGCCGCCCGGGCCGCCCCTTCCGGCGGGCGGATATCTGAAGGAACGCCTGCCAGACTACGGCCTGACAGCAGACGATAACAACACAACAAGGAGGAGAATGACATGTTACAGACTTTATTCAATTTATGCCTGCAGGGCCTGCAAGGTACCATAGGTTTTTTGAGTAGGTACCAGCTGCCGCTGCTGTGCGTTCTGGGCGGCGCCGGCGTCGGCATCTATTCATACGGCGTCCGCAAGTTCTCCAGACTGCGCAGGAAACAGCGTGAGGAAGCGTACCTGCATCCGGAGGCGCCTGTCCCCGCACTGCCTGAGGAGGCAGCGCAGTCTGCCCTGGTCTATGAGATCGCGGGGTTCATCATCCTGCTGGCCGCCTGCCTGGGCATGTTCTTCCTGGGCCATTTCGACAAGTACCTGGCCTTGCTGGGCTTTGGCGCCTAAGGCGGCTCCCCGTGATGTATCCGGGGAGTATAAGACTTTTCAGGAATGGCTTTTGTGGAAGTATGACTATACGCCCCAGAAACTCTATGACCTGTGCCTGGCAACAGGCAGCTACGGGGACTATGACAAGGTCATGGCCTGGTACCGCCGCAGGTACCAGCAGTACAACGAACTGCGGGAGCGGCTGCTGGCCGCCAACCCGTTTACAACTTATAGCTGATCAAAGGAGGATCCAACAATGGATATGATGCAGTCTTTTACAAATAAAGCAAAGATTCTGGTTCTTTTTGCCAACTGTTACGACATGGTGGCGGATGGCCGTCAGGTGGCCGGATGTTCCGTGCATTATCTTTTCTGGGGAGAACAGGGAGAGGCGCTCCTGGAACAGAGTGAGTATGATGTCAGCAAGTCCGTGGGCGTTCAGCGGGCAAAGGTGTCCATGGACAGCGCCATGCGTGTACGTGTCCCCATTGCCCCGGCTATCTATGAGGGCACCTTTGAGACCCGTGTAGGCGGTGACGGCAAGCCGGTGCTGCGCCTGGTGGACATTGCCTATTATTCCAACGTGGAGTTTAAGGAGCGATTCGTTCCCGGCCTGGTCGTGCCCGGCATGATCGTGCATAAGGAGCCGGAGACCCCGGCGGAACATGCCCTGGCCGCGGCGGCCGAGGCAGGCAGGACAGATAGGAAATCCGGTAAATAGCCGGTGACAGGTACAGGTAATGGAGCAAACTGAAATTTTCGATACACTCGTACGGCCGCAGGAGGAGCAGCAGGAACTGCTCACTGTCTCCGGCGGGGATGCCGGCCCCGGTCCCTACACCGTGGCCGGGTTGGATCCCCAGGCGCTGGAACTGCTGGCACAGACTGCCGGCAACTCCCAGGCGCTGCTTGAATACATACAGGGCCAGGACGGTGACAGCGGGCAGATGGATTACCTGCGCCTCCTGGCAGAAAACAGCGATAACGCTGCTCTGCTGGCAGCTCTCACGGAAGTGGCCGTCAGTAACCGGGAACTGCTGGTATCCAGCCAGCGCCTGGAGTTACAGATGGAGACCGGTATCAGCATCCTTTTGATCTTCATGGTCGTAGGGCTGCTGCATTATATATACAAGTTTTTGCGCATGTTTTTTTAAATGTGCCGGGCCGTGGTACCGATCATACCCCGTCCGGCGCGGAAAGGAGAGTAAACTATGAGTGGTATTTTGTTATCTGGCGCTACTACAACCAACGGCAGCGTTCTCGCCGGTGTGGTCACTTCCGCCATGCTTAATGGCGTACTCAGTGAGGTCGTGGGTGTCCTGCCGGTTTGTTTCCCGGTAATGGTGTCTTTCATCGCCCTGCGCAAGGGAATCTCTTTTGTGGGTTCCATCCTGCGCTCCGCCTAACGGCCGGCCCTTACGCCGGCTAGGCTCTATCCTGCCCTGGGGATCATGTTCCCTGGGGCATTTTAGGAGAATGTGAAATGATAATGGAATTAATCTATAAGCTGCTGCGGATTGTCCAGGCCCTGGAAACCAGAGACTTGCTCCGGATCGCCCTGGCAGTGCTGGCATTAATACTATTGTTTAGAAGGAGGTACAGAAAAAAATGAAATGCTTTACGCGGTATATGCTGCTCCTGGTGCTCGCGCTATGCATGTCCCTGGGCAGCTTATTTTTCAGCCTGGATGTAAACGCCCAGGAAAAGGGCACCGATGGTCTGGGTTATGAATCCTATTTCCTGGCCTGCCGGGATGAGGTTCAAAAGGTTCTAGACGGCCGTAACTATTCTCTGGATGATTTCTACTATTATGGCTACTATGACGAGTCTTCTGGTTTTGTGCGGGTCTATGTTACCAGCAATAAATTTTCCTGCGATTCTAATACGGATTCTTCTTTTTCATTTACTACACAATATATCACGATATATACGTTTGATATATCTACAGGATCGGACTGTAAGATCATGAAGTCAAACTATCGCTATCAGAGTACTAGCGCTACTTTCACTTACAAGATCGATTCTACCGCCTTTAGTAACTACGATATTTACTACAGCGGAACTGATGAAATTTTTTTTCAGGGACCGTCGCCCTTCCAACAAGCAGTCCGGGGCCAGGATTGGACGACGGTGATGACGGAGATCGTGATGATTCTTCCCTTATTGATAGTATCCTTAATATTCCTGCTCGGATTGCGGAAAGGCTTAAGGTTTATTTCGAGCCTCTTACATCGGCGATAACCTTAATAACCGACAAACTCTCTACCTTCTTCTCCTCCTGGAGCACGATCATTGACACCTTCAGAACTAACGTCGGCTCCTGGTTTACTAACCTGGGCAATTCCTTCAGGGAGCACATAGGGAATTTCAGCACTAACGTGGGGAACTGGTTTTCCAACCTGAAAGACACCCTCAGCAGCGCCCTGGGAGAGCAGCTTTCCAACATCAAGCAGGGCTTTGAAAACGTAAAGGAAAGCTTTGTAAACCTGCTTGAGAAGATGGCGGAGCTGTGGGCGGAAGTCAACACCCTGCCGCTGCGGATCCAGGAGAAGATTAAGGAGCTATTTGAATACTTCTTCGTTCCGGACGAGGAACTTACTAACCAGCGCCTGGATCATATCCGCCAGAAGTTTGCATTTATTGATTCTCTGGCCGGCAACGGGGAATCCGTCATAGATTTCCTGCAGAACGCCTCCGGAAAAAAAGCGCCGGTGATAACCATCAGCCTGGGCAGCTATAAAGGGTCCTTTAACTATGGCAGCGGCGATATTGTGATAGACTTCGCCTGGTATGAACCCTATAAACCCATGGTGGATAACATCATAGCCGGGATCATCTGGGCCGTCTGGCTCTGGCACATGTATAAGCGGATTCCGGATATCATCGCCGGCAATTCCATGACAACAGCCTCCGTGCTGCGGGCTACAAGAAAGGACGACTGATTTATGGTAACTGACAAGCTGCTGGACATTTTTTTTAACTTCCTGGAAAGCATCCTGGATAAACTCCCCGTGATGAATATATCCATTGACTTCTCTGCAGTCAGGGGCTTTTTAACCGTTGTGGGGACTGCCCTGTATTTCTTTCCCTGGCAGAAGGTGGCCCCGATTCTGGCTATCATCCTTCTGCTGCAGATGTGGCGCATCCTGGTCAGCATCATCAAGACTATCTGGTCCCTTCTGCCCTTATTATAAAGAACCCTTTACGAGGAAGTTGTGCTACAAGCGCACAGAGCATCTTCGCTGCAGCACGGACTTGTGGCACAACTTACTCCCGCATGGCCCTCTGATGGGCGCCTCTTTTAGAAAAGTTGTAGCACAAACTTGCTGCAGCAACATGGCGCCGCGCTTAACCGTAACACAAGTGAGGTATAAAAATGCTTAATTCTATCACAAACATGTTCTCTATCATGCTGGCCTGGCTGAAATACCCGGTTCTCTTCTTCCTGGCCGTCATGGGCATCTTTTTCATTGACTGTGTGATCTGGTACGTGATCCGCTACATAAAAGGCGACCGGGTAAACCGGGGCAGCGCCAGAAAACCGCCCAAACGAAACCTTCTTCTAAAGGTCTTTATAGACGCTCCCCACCAGTACGTGGATGATCTCTACAACCGCAAACCGGACTTCTTTCTCCCCCAGGGGCTGGTGATTTTCACCGGCCGCCAGGGGAACGGCAAGACCATCTCCCTGATGCAGTACGCCATGGAACTGCCGGATACCTACCCCAGGGCCAAGTGTATCAGCAACACAAAGTTTGCTCTCCAGGACGAACAGTTAAAACACTGGACCCAGTTGATCAATTACAAAAACGCCCATATGGGAGTGATCGCCATTATTGATGAACTGCAGAACTGGTTCTCCAGCAATTCCTCACGCAACTTCCCGCCGGACATGCTCTCGGTGATTACCCAGAACCGCAAGAACCGCCGGGTGATCCTGGGAACCGCCCAGAACTTCTACCTGCTGGCCAAGCCCATCCGCTCCCAGTGTACGGAGATCCGGGAGTGTGTGACTCTGGCCGGCGTACTCACCATCGTGATCCGCCGGGAACCGGTAGTGGACAATGACGGAGAAGTGAAACAGCTCAAATACAGAGGCATGTACTGTTTTGCCCATGACCGGCGCCTGCGGGATTCCTATGACACCTACTCCGTCATAGAGAACCTGGCAAAGTCCGGTTTCTACCAGAACCCTGTGCTAGTCTCGCAAATGACACAAAACGAGGGGAAATAACAGGGTAAAAGGCCGGGCAGGCATGGGCAGCCGCGGGCGGCTGCGGGGCCTGCCCGGCCCTTTTTTCACCCCCACCACGGGCCTGTAATACGTGGTCTCAAAAATCAAGTCACAATGGGGTCAAGTGCCCGAAAATACTGGCAAAAGTGGCAATTTTGAAATTTCGAGAAAAGGGGGGTTTCTCGAAATTCTTGGAGGTTCTTATGATCGAGGAAAATATTTACAAATGTTCCCTGTTTGATAATATGCCACAGAAAGACAAGCAATTTTGGTTTGAAGTCAAACAGAAGAAATTTTTACACAACATAGATACGTTTTACTACTCCGTGAAGTTCAAGAACGACTTCCGCTACATAACGAAGGACGAGCCTGTACTGCGGCTGCGCAAGTTTTTTGAACACAAATACAACTATATCCGAGACCATTTTGACATGGATGATTTTTATATTCCGCAGTTGGGCCGCTCCCTAGTCTTAAAACCTGTGACTTTTTCCCGGTACTATACCATTTGCCTGTCCTGCCCGGAGTACTTTGACATTTTCCTGGCGCCCGTGGTCCCCAAAGCCGCGGACGGCGGGGAGTCCGTGACCTGTGAGTGCATCGTGCAGATCCGCTCCTACATGCTATGGCAGTTTGGTGTTAAGGACTGCTTTGAAAACTCCTATGACTATGTGAAACGGATCGCCGAATACTTCCACCTGGAGATCGACTTCGTCCAGGAGAACCGGGTAGACTACTGCTGGCATACTAACTATCTACGGGATCCGGAATCCTTTTTTGCCCCGGATAACTTCTACAAGATGCGGGTTGACCGTTTTAAGAACGCTACCTATGTCACGAACAAGGTAGGTGCCGAAGACTATGAGATTGACTACGTGGCCCTGGGCAAGCGCTCCGACAAAGTATTCATCCGCATTTACCAGAAGACCAGGGAAGTGATTGAGCAGAATTATAAGCCCTGGTTCCTCCTTATCTGGCATATGAATGGCCTCATCAACCGTTACGACCAATATGTATATGAGAAAGCATATGAAAAGAGATCCTGGCATTACCGTTTTATGGCCCGCCTGGAGTTCTACCGGGAGCATGGAACGGATCAGGCTATGGTGGACTACGTTTCCCGGATACTCTCTGGAGATCTGACCATTGAGGAAAACGACCTGATCAAGCTGGCGAATAAGTTGACGCCTCCCTTAAACTACGTGATCAATATCGAATTTCAGACCATGCGCCGGCATAGCAAGAGCTATGATCTGGTGCCCTTCAAGGATCACCGCAACAAAGGAGAAACTAAGAGAATTTATGACTACCTGGATAACAGGAAGATCATCACAGATTACCTGACAGATAAAGTATTCCGTTTGACTAAATACGATCCCGACATAGAAAAGAGCCGCCGGGAGATGTGCCCCTTCTGGGCCGCCCTGCGCCGTACCCGCTGTATGGATATGAAGATGACTCCCGATACGGTCAAACTCGTGCGGATTTATAACCGCAAACTTTCCAGTACCGCCATGCAAAAACGCTTTGTGAACGCTGCCGTCACCCTGGGATTATATATCCGTGGCTCCAATGCGGACAGTCCCATCCAGGATTGCTTTGAGGCCCTGCTACGCATGAACGACAACGACATTCACAATGCCCAGCGCTATAAGACGAAAAAACTCCGGCAACTCAATGCGGATGAGCTTGCCGAAGTCTTTGAAACTAACCGGATACATCGCTTCTCGTTTGTGGATGAGGACAGCGGTACCCTGTATGACTATGATAGTCTATTTATGCGCCATAGTCAAGAGGGAGGTGCCTCAGATGACGATTAGACAGTGTTTTGACCGGTTTATCGCTGACCGCATGGTTTACTGCGCAGACAAGACCATCCGCACCTACACCATGCACCTGGACCTTTTCCTGCGCTGGCTCTCGAATACCTATGGTCCTATAGAGCAGATCGGATTTGAGCAGTTTCCTTCTTCTGATAATATTTTTACCAACTATATCCTGTACCTGCGCTCTAAAAGCTCCTGCAAAAACGTCACCATACGCAGCTACGCCCGGAGCATCAAGGCATTTCTGGCCTACTGTTATGAAGAGGATCTATGCCAGGACTACCTGAAGAAAGTAAAACTCCCAAAGGACGACTCCCTGCCCAAGCAGCCCCTTCTGGAAGAGGAAGTGCTGCTCCTGGATTCCTGCTTTGACAAAAAGACCATAAAAGGCATCCGCAACTACTGCATTGTTCACCTGATGCTGGACTGCGGACTGCGCAGTCAGGAAGTCCGCTCCCTGTGCTTTGAACACCTGGATCCGGCCCATAACCTGCTCCATATCTACGTAAGCAAGGAATGCAAAAGCCGCATAACCATGATCCCCGGCTTTCTCCTGGATGCTATCAGCTCCTATCAGTTCCTGGAGCAGCGTCGCAGCGGAGTGATCTTCCACGGACTGAGAGACAATGCTCCATTGAGCGAAAACGCCCTGAAACAGATTTTTTCGGACCTGAAAGCAGAAAGCGGCATCACCCGCCTCCATGCCCATCTGCTCCGGCACACCTTTGCAACCAGCTACCTGATGGGCGGCGGCAACCTGGAGTTCCTTCGGGTGCTCCTGGGACACTACGACTACACTGTCACCAAGAACTACTCTTCCCTGGCCGCCCAGTATCGAATGCTGGGCATACCGGTGTACAAACTGGACCCTATCTTCTTCCGAGTACTGCCCTAGACACCTTTTTCGCGAATCAGGGTGTCCAGCCGGCACAGATTTTTTACACGCAAAAAAAAGCCCCACAACCCGCTAATTATGCGAATCCCAGGACTTCAATGCACCGCCAGGGGCTCGAACCCTGGACACCCTGATTAAGAGTCAGGTGCTCTACCAACTGAGCTAGCGGTGCGTCTTTAAGATTTTTCTGTGCTTCCTTAACACAAGTGATATAATATCATATGGTTTACAGAAATGCAAGTATTTTTTCAAAAAATTTTCACAAATTTTTCATCTTTTTGCATACTGTCCGTTACACATCCAATTCAAAAATATATTTTTCATATGCATTTACCACCTGTGTTTCATTATAGGTACACAGACGGGGAAATTTCCTGCCGTAATTCAAATGCACATGCCCGTGAACAAAATAGGCAGGTTTGTATTTGTCCAGCAAGGCGCGGAATGCCTCAAATCCTCTGTGGGGCAGATCTTCACCGTCATTAAACTGGTAGGCGGGCGAGTGAGCCAGCAATATGTCAAACCCCTTCCTGTATTTCAATTTCCACCAGAGCTTCCACACCCGCCTGCGCATTTGAGACTGGGTATACTGATGAGCGCCGGGCTTATAGCGCATGGATCCGCCAAGCCCCAATATCCGGACGCCCTCATGCACATAGATCGTATCCTCGATACAGATGCAGCCATCCGGCGGTGTCTCTTCATAGCGGTCATCATGGTTGCCATGAACATATAAGACCGGAGCCTGTGTAAAAGTCGCCAGAAATGATAAATATTGAGGCTTTAAATCTCCACAGGAGAGGATCAGGTCAATCCCCTCCAGATAGCTTTTATCAAAATAGTCCCACAACAGTTCAGATTCATGGTCAGCAATTGCCATAATTTTCATCAGATATTCCCACCTCATTTTTAGGTTTGATCCTATGTAAAACCTCAGATGTCAGACACCTGTGTTTTGCTTAACCCCTGCATTTTTGTGACGGCCTGGGCCTTCTCGGTCAGATCGGTGATCGACGGAATGCTTCCCACCACATTTTCAACCAGCCAGTCCATCGTGATAATATCCTTAGGCGGAATAACCTCGTCGGGCTTATTCATAACAATTCCGTCCTGGGCCCACAGTTCGCCGGCGAAAGGAACAAGGGTTTCCGAACAAATATCATTGCGCAGCAAATCTACCAGCCGCTTAGTGCCATGGGGGAGATCCTGAGAGCAGATCAGGTCAACCACTCCGGCGGACAGCCCCCACCAATAATTGATGGCGCGGTTTCCCGAGGCGGCATCGTCTTCCTTCCAGGCGCCGTTCAATATGATACGGACAATCTTTTCATAGAGTTTTCCCCAATGCCAGGTGGTCATGGCCAGATTATCAAGGTTTCCCCCACTGATATGATAGAGACCGAAACGCCGGGAGGCATTGTCAGGCGTTGTCATATCCTGATCCATAATATAGTCGATCTCCGAATCCTCCAAAATACCTGCCTTCCGCTCCTTCAAAGTACTCCAGTCCAAATAGACCTTCGCATGTGGATTCACCAACTTGACTCCCAGGGCAAAGGCATTGATATTGGCGGCCATACCATAAATCGGATAGTCGGCAATGTACCCGATCTTGTTTGTAGCGGTCATGGATCCCGCTATGGCGCCAGCCAGGAACTTTGCCTCGTACATCCTGGCATAATAAGTCCGCAGAGTGGGATGGGAAATATTCAATGAGCAATTCAATATCTTCACATCCGGACAGTTGGCAGCTATCTTTAAGCTGGCGGGAATCATCACCGGACTGGTGGCAAAAAGTACATTATAGCCATCTTTGACGGCCTGCTCCATTCGCTCCAGGTCATTTTCGCCCGCAATAATGTTGTCAAAAGCCTTCGTCTCTATTTGACCGGGAAATACATTGTCCAGATACAGCCTTCCCAGTTCATGGCTGTAAGTCCAGCTGGAGGTTCTGTGATCCTTCTCATACAAAAAGGCAATCTTAGCCCTGTTTACATTGTCCGGAAGAACCAGGTTCAGCAGATTCCTATATAGATTATGGGAAACCTCTTTCTTGGGAGGCTCCATAAACAGTTCTATGGACTGGTCATTGGTCAGTACCAGAAATTCATCCCATATTTTGGAGAGATCTTTTTTGATCTCCTGCTCCGTTTTTTGTGTCGTTTCACGATAGCCAAAAACGGTAATGTACGCCAAAAAGGCATCCCCTAATGTAATAGGAAGCTTGTCGCCGTCCTTCGCCTCAAAAGCCTTCCGAAAATGGAAGAATACAGAGTCAAATTCCCTCCTGTCCTCGTAGGTCCACTTCTCTCCCTTCGGGGTGCCAATCTGTTCCAAAAGTTCGGCAAACCGGCCTTTCTCACTGAAATTGATGGTAATAACGCCGGTAATGTCATAAAAATCCAAAAACTCATAATATATTTCATTCTCTTTTGTGTCCGTGCGCTTGGGAACAATCCGTATGACGGAGCAGGGTATGCTGTATGCATTCAGAAATTTCAAAATACTGATCCGCTTGTTGCCCTCCTGTACGTAATACCGGTTCATGAACTCATAGACCTTTACGGGATCACGCAGTCCCTCCTCCTCCAGACAGCTGTATAACTGTATCCATTTGCTGGCAAATTCCGTGTTGATAGGCAAAAGGGGCATAAAGTTGGCGGCAAAAGAGTTGGTCCGCCCTCTGGTCTTAGTGCCCACAATCAGTTCCATGGGCACTTCGCACACGCCAAGGCTGACTTCATATTCCACCTTGGCGTAAGATAAGATCTCATCCAAAGCTGGCAGATAGGGATAACCGCCTTTCAGCAGACAGGCTCGGTATTCTTTTCGACCAGCATTTAAAGCAGTGTTATATTGTTCGTATGACATATTGCCCCCTTTTTCTATTTCACATATTCTATGTAATTTGTCCTCAAAATATCACGAACCGCACGGTACAGATATTCTACAACTAAAAAGCGCAGCGTGTCAAGCTTTTGCTGATGCCTGTTCCATGCTCTACTCCGGACGCTTCTCCCGGCAATCCCTGCAATACCCATAGAGTTCCAGTTTGTGCCCCGTGATCTCAAAATCTCCCTGTGCCCGGGGCATGTGTAGATGCACGTGCTCAAGAGGACAATTTTCCAGCGGCACACGCTTGCGGCACCCCAGACACAGGGCATAATGGGTATGACCGCCCCGGTTCAACTCATATAAGAGGGTATCATCCCCCATCCAACTGCTTTTCAGAAGCAGCCCCCGGGCCTCAAAAGCCGCCAGAATCCGGTAGATGGTAGATACCGCATAGCCGCACTGTCCGGCGGTCTCCTCAAGCCTCTGGTAGATCTGTACGGCGCTCAACGGTTCCGCGGCCTCCAGAAGCACCTGATAAACATCCTTACGCTGCCGGGTCCATTTGATCCCGGCAGGATATTCCACTCTCTCCATACATACCTCTAAAAATTCCCTGATCTATTCTAAACCGTATTACTATACACCCAGACAACTGGATTTTCCTTCCTGCCCCCGGCGGATAAAAGCACCATAGCGCTGACTACCCTATGGGCAGCAGCCCCGCCACAATCCCGCCTGCCACACTGATCCCATAGAGCAGTCCGATGATTTCCAGATTCTCCCGCCTGTGCAGGTTCACCCTACACAGGATCAGCAGTCCCACACCCGTGTTGGCCAGCAATCCGCTGATCATGGCGCCGAAGTTCATGGCTCCCTCCAGATATAACTGGGTGATAGCCACGGAAGACGCACAATTGGGAATCAAGCCCACCGCCCCGGAGAGCAGCTGACCCGCCACTGGTTTATTCCAAATCCACTGGCTCAATGTGTCCGCGCCCACCTGGTCCAGCACCAAGTTCAGGACAAAGTTAATAATCAGTATAAACACCGCAATCTGCAGCGTGTGCAGCAGCGCAGACTTGACAATCCCCTTTTCACAGCCACAGTGGTCATGCTCACATAATTCATGAATATGCTCATGCTCCTCCTGCTTTCCGGAAAAAAACATATCTATGCAAAAACCGGCCACCAGTCCCGCCGCCACCTTAAAACCCAGAACCCGCGCTATCAACATAGGATTTGCATGGGCAGAAATCAGAATGGGAAGCATCTCGTCCGATGTGGACAAAAAGATGGCAAATAAAGTTCCTAAGCTAATAACCCGCCCCGCATATAGACTGGCTGCCGCCGCTGAAAAACCACATTGGGGCACCACACCCACTGCCGCGCCGATAGCGGGCCCCCACTTTCCGGCCCGCCGTACCATTCTGATGGTGGCCTCCCCGGCCCGGTGTTCCAGAAATTCCATAACAATATAGGTCAATAGCAAAAAAGGCAGTAATTTTGCCGTATCCAGCAAACTGTCTAAAACAATATCCAACATGTTCCCTTTTCCCTGCTTTCATTTGATAATGCTTTGTTCCAAGTGCCACCGAACCGCAAATGCAAATATATAGCGTTTGCAATTCAATCGCATTTAGAATCATATCACAAATTATGCAATTGTCAAGGCTTCTAAGAATAAAAGAAAAACAAATATCCGACCGGATTCCACGCATTCGGATGCCCGCTCCTTGAAAGGATGGCAATATCAGGGCGCTGCTGATCTCCAGTCCCATCGAGTTGGCCGGCATGAGGCAGGCCGGAAAGAAGCGGACCTGAAAAACAGCGCCGCAAACCATGCTTTCACAGTTTGCGGCGCTGTCTGATATAGGAGTTTTTGTCAGTCCAAATGGAATACCGTTTTCAGATCCACAGAAACCGGGCTGTTATCCGAATTGGTCTCCATGATGTCAGCCATGTAATCCCACCATTTGCGGTTGATGACCGTGTCTGCGCCCCGGGCCCACTTCTCCTCGTCCTCAATCTCAATATACCCAAAGAGAGTCAGTGTCTCCCGATCCAGGAAAATCGTATAATTTTTCCCCCCATGCTCATGAATCATATCCTTCATCTCAGGCCACAGCAGATTATGGCGCCTCTCGTACTCTTCCTCCTGCCCCGCATACAGCTTCATCTTAAACCCCTTAACCATCCCCATCACCTTGCCTTTCTGTTGTCTATTCAATACAATTTGAATAGTTCAATATTCATCCAGCCTATATCTCCTTGATCAGCGTGTCATAGGCATCCAGCCTGACCTTCTCCGTGCCGTACTTTGTGGGTACACTGCACTCCTGGGTACTCCCTGTATTGTTGATCACCACCAGTGTCCTGCTCTCCGGGTAAAAGGCACACTCCATATCCGGATTGTCCGTCAGATAATATCCGTCCACAGCCTCACCGCCGGCATCCAGAATCAGATTAAGAAGCATTCTGGTGTTGGCATTGGTCAGTTCAAAGGAAGAAAGGTAAATACCCTGTCCCTTGCCAAAAGAATTTCTGACAAGGAGCGGATTCCCCTCCGCCTCCGCCAGAACGGCCGCCCTGCCGTCCGTCAGGCAGCAGCTGCGCCTGTTCGGAATATAGGCCCCCGGAGGCATTATTCTTCCGGCAGCCTCCTGATCCACAACAAATGTCCACTTCCCATGGCACACTCTGTCAATGATATTCTCATCCACTCCCAGTACATGCGCCATCCTGAAATAGCTGTCATATCCCGCCGCCGCAGAAGGCTCGTCCACGCCGATAAATGTGCCGCCTCCGTATACCCACTGCGTCAGAAGCGCCACCACTTCCTCATCCCTCCATGCGTCTCCGCCGCTCCACGCGCTGCCCGCCGCGCCGGCATTGATGACCACATCCACCTTCTTCAGCGCCCCGGCCTTCACATCCTCGAAGCCGATGAAACTGACCTCCAGCGGCAGGCCGCTGAGAGCCTCATTTATATGGATCAGGTCATGCATGTACGTCTCATGAAAATGACCGGACAATGACCAGGAGCGCATACTCCCCCAAAAGTGCAGCACTGCGACCCTGGTCTTACAGGCATATGGCTTTCCCGCGTCATGCAGCTGCTTTAACTCCCTGAACTCATCGGATATCTTGGCAACATACTCCACAAAATCCGGAAAATCTTCCACCAGATGGAGATATCCGCCCAATCCGATACGATCTATAGAGCACCGGAGCAGGGCGCGTCTTACGCTGTTCCAATATTTTTTTGCGTCCAGAGTGGGATCGCCGCCCTCCGTGAAGGTGGGCAGTCCTCCAAGTCCCACGGGAAACAGATAGGGATGAAGCCGCAGTTCGTGGGTCTCCACGTCCACGCCGGAACAAAGCCTCACTTCATAGCCGGAAAAGACGCATTTAATCAGACCGTCAAAACCAAATTCTTTGAACGTGGGCCTGTAGGGTTCTATGCCCACCCAGCTGTCATCGTAAAACACATATGCCTTTTTGCCAAAACTATGTACAATGTCGATCAATTTCCTGCCAAATCCAATCACAAAGCCATTGACATAATCAATCCAGTCCAGCTTCTTCCTGTCACAGGGCATATGGGTGACATGGAGTTTCCCCTGGTTGACAAAATCCTCCGCCGTCAGGCTATATCCCTTTTCCCTGGCAAAGCCCTCCAACATCCGGGGGCTTACAGTGAAATCATAGGATGCCCAGTCACTGTAGAGCTGCCTGTTGCGCGCGTCGCTCCCCCAGATCCAGACAAAATTGTAGAACATGGACGTAAAGCGCACCACCGTGGTATCCGGATGCGTCTCGCACCACTTTGTCATCCACTCCAGCATATATGCCTGTGTCTCCGGATACACCGGGTCAATCTGCATCAGGTGTTCCTTGTCCCAATTGTTGGTGGTGTGGTTGTACATGGAAATTTCTTCCCAGATCCGATATGCCAGAAAGCTCACCGAATAATTGTGCCAGGGCGTAATGCCCTCCAGCGTAACCTCCTGCTTGTCCCTGTCGTAACTCCATCCGGCCACATCAACCAGAGTGTCCGTGGTTCTGTCATAGACCTGCCAGTACCTCATGGAATCTTCGCTGTCATTCACCCGGAACTGCTCCGGGAAAAAATCGGCCATCAGCGCAATGGTCAGACTCCTGCCCTCCGCGGTGACCGGATGCGTCATCAGAAAACACTGCTGCAGTTTATCCTGATTCTTTTTCGCCCATTCATTGTGATCTCTGATGATGCAGATTGTGGAATAAATGCCATAGCCTGCCTTTGTGATCTCATCGGAGAGCACAGTCCCATCGCTGTCCCGAATCACGTCCGCCCCCCACCTATCCGCAAGCTTCAATGTCAATTCCTCATAACCTGCCTCACCGGGAAGTGTAAAACTCCCTCTCTCTACCCTCTTCATTCTTACCTCTTTCCCGCAAACCCGAAGTTTATCCTTATTAAACTCCTTGCCTAAAATATTGCATCCGTTTAACAAACTTACCTCTTCACGGATATTGCTGGCCGCGCCTGCAATATCCCTTAATACGTATTTGAATGTTATACATTCAAGCTTACCTCTTCCCTGCATATCGCAGGCTGGCCTGCGATATTGCACCAATCAGTATTTGGAAGTTTTACTTCCAAACTTAGATGTCAAGCGCCCTGCAGATTGCAGCCCCATGCCCCCTGGTTATGACCGCCTTCAGGTCCTCTCCCTCTTTTACCGCGCCCTCCCCCTCCCAGACATCCGCCCGCTCCGTCATCCATCCGGCCAGCCTTCTGTAAGCTTCCCTGCTCCCCGATTCTCCGGACATTTCCTCCTGTCCAGGTCCTGATCCGTAAGCCGCCGTCCCTGCCTTCTCCAGATAATCCCTCACCACAAAGCCAGCCATCCTGTAGGCCCCGTAATCGTTGGTATGGGTGAAATCCCTGGGAAAGAAAAAGGCTTTTGCACCCTCCAGTCCCATCTCTTTCACAAACGCCATGCTCCGCCCATGGAGATCCACCACCGGAACACCGTACTGCCGTCCCAGTTCCATGCAGACATCCGCATACTGCTCCAGTAAGTCGTTATAAGAGCCGTCATCCGCCTTCCAGGAATTTCGGGCCAAGGGCGTAACAATAATCGGATACGCCCCCTTTTGCCTGGTCTCCTCCACATAGGCGGCAAGCCCGTCCCGATATCCCCCGCAGGCCTGTAAATGCATCAGCTTCTGGTCGTTGTGTCCAAACTGGAGCATCAGATAGTCGCCGGGCTTTATGCTGTCCTGAATGATGGCATAGTGCCCCTCCGTCCGAAAGCTCTCCACCGTAAGGCCGGAATGGGCATGATTGGAAACCCCAATCCCGACAGGCATGTAGCAGCCTATCATCTGCCCCCACCCGGCGTAGCTGGTCCCGGGGGCATAGGGATATTCCGCAGGCTGATCCGTCACGGTGGAGTCCCCCGCTATGTAGAGCGTGGGACAGTCCACCGGCCAAAAGGCCGCCGCCGTCAGCCGCACGTCCCTTCCCACCAGGGCAATGTCAACGCTGCGCCTCTGACACCTGCGCTCCTGTCCGCGGGGCACAATATCGCAGACATTCAGCACGAAACGGCATTCCAACTCCTGATCCTTTGGAAGAAAACCCCTGTAGACAAGCCTTCTGGGCCCTGCGAAGACACAGATCTCCCCTTGGCCATACATCTTAAGCTCCACCTGGTAGTTCCCCGGCTCCTCCACATCCGCCTTAAAGCACAGCGGAACCAATCTCTCCGGCTCCGCGTCCACCCTCCGGGTTATTTCCCGAGAATCCACATAGCAGCCGTATACATCCTGCGAAATCCGCGTCAGATCCTGCCCTCCATACCAATAGGGAACGTCAAAACCCGTGTTGAGTTCCGGGATTTGAAGCGGTTCCTTTTCCCTCCTGATATTTTCCGTGACAAACCCTGCGCCATGTATGCTCCGGCGCTCTTTTAGCTCCCGCCCATGGGATTGTCCCTGGCCGGAGACCGGAAGCCCTTCCCCATAGAGCATAACGCCCGGTTTTCTGAAGTCAAACATCACCCTGCACACTTTACAAAGCACCGTCCTTTTGCAGATCGTCCGACATCAGAACCTTGTCAAAAAATGCCAGCGCCAGGCCCTGTCCCCATCCCTGTATCCAGTCTCTGGATATATTGCGGTAGCCGTCCGCGTCGTTCATGACCGCCGTTCCGCCGGAGACGTTCAACACCCTGCCGTCCGGGCTCACATTGGCCAGCAGACCGCGGATGGATTTGTTGATGTATTTGGTGTGAAGGGGATTAGCCCTGGACACCATGGCGGCGGCAATGCCCGCGGACGCCGAAATCTCCTCATAGGAACTCTCATCATCCAGTATGGTTCTCCACAGGCCGTCCTGGGTCTGAAGCAGCTTGATGGCCGAAAGCTGTTCATTCAGAGACCCCGCTACGTCCATGTACTTGGGATACAGATAGCACTTAGGCAGAATATCCCCCACCTGAGACATGGTAAACGCCGCCCAGGCATTGGCACGTCCCCAGCAAAAGCCGGACATATGATCTTTGGTGATATTATTGTAGCCGTGGTAGTACAGGCCCGTGTCCGGATCCTGCAAATACTTGATGTGCCAGTAATACTGGTTCAGCGCGTCCTCAATGATCTCCTCGTCCGCCAGTTCCACGCCCACCCGCAGCAGGAAAAAGGCAGCCATGAACAGGGTATCCGCCCAGCACTGTTCCGGAAAATCATTGTCCGCCGACACAGTATGCTGCAGCACACTGTCGCCAAAGCGGAGCGCGTCCTCCCGGATGTAGCGGATCTTGCTCATCACGATATCCCAGTATTTCTGCTCTCCCGTGGCCTTATAAAGGGTGATCAGGCAATGTCCCATGGCGCAGGCGTTCACCGTCCACACTCTGGGCAGACCCAGATCGATAAGTTCATCCACCCTGTCTTTCAAAAGCTTCAGATATTCTTCCCTCCCGGTCTTCTCATAGGCGTCGGCAATTCCAAAGTAAGCCACGCCGCAGGGCCAGTCCCATGTGAGATCCATTTTCATGGTTCTTTTAACAATTCTGTCAATTACATCCAGAATCTCCTGCTTGTCATATTCCAGCTTCATCAATAAACCTCCTATTTATACTGCTTAACAATTAAGATTTCCGAGTAACCTGACTACATAACGCCAGCCATATACGTTTAACCAATGCAGTACGGTAAACTCTGGCCTTATGTAGTATAAGTTCCGCAGACTTCCTGGCAGTGCCGTAAATCAGTCTCTTGCCGCACCGCCACCCTGAGATTGATCCATATATTATCATATCATATTTTTTCTCATGAGATGGGTTTTCGCATGAAAAGTATTCTTATCCGCACGAACTGCATTGGTTCCTCTATCGTATCTTTATGAGAATATAGCCCCCAACATATGTCGGGGGCTATACGGTTTTTAACTTTTTGCTTTACTGAAAGGCACTATTTTATTTAGGAAGCTTGGTGCTCAGGCCCGCATTATATGCCTCCAGCCTCTGGTTGATTACTTCCTGGTAACCTGCGTCCAGATACTCCTGGCTCAGCTTGTCATACAACTCGTCAAACTCCTCGGGAGTACACATGGTCAGCTGGTCCCGATATCTGGGATACAACTCTTCCTTCAGGATGTTGCCGTACTCTGTGACAGCCTGGAAAGAAGTTGCGAAGTTACAGTCAGAATTCGCGTAGTTCTTGTTGTACAGCTCATTCTGTCCATAGTAGTTAGCCAGAATATCCTCATAGAAGTCCTGAGGCAGTCCCTGAGGAGAGATAGCCGCAATGTCCTTCTCAATGCTGCCCAGGGTCTTGGACGCGGTAACGATCATCCAGTAGTCCACATTGTTGTTGTGGCCCTGCTGTTCAGGCATACCGCTCTGGTCAGCTACGCTCACCGGCGTGTCACCGTCGTAATTGAAGTTCACGCCCTCAAGCCCCCACTGCATGGTAAACAGTACGTCCTCCTGAGACATCCACTCCATGTACATCATGGCAGCCTGCACCTCCTCGGGAGTCGCGTCATACGCAAACGCAGTCATAGCGCCAAATACATTGGTGGGACGGAAAGCGTTGCTGGAACCCCACACGTCATCCTGTACAAAGTCACTGCTGGTCACTACCACGCTAAGCTTTCCCTCCGGATTCAGTTCATAGAAGGAAGCCAGTGTGTCCAGCGTGGAGGAGGTGTAGCCTGACCATTCAAAGGTCTTGCCATTGATAAAGTCAGCAATCGCCTCACCGCCGTCCCTGGTATAGTACTCGGGATTCTTGAAGCCTCTGTTGTACAGTTCATTCTCAAATTTTAACAGTCTCTTCTGTGCCTCGGTGGACAGAGCGGGAATCTGATAGTCGCCGGTGGTAGCCCATGTCACCTCATCCTGAGGATATGTTCTCCAGCCATAGTTCTGGTCAGCGCCCGCACCTGCTATCTTAGTACCGCCTGCGGGATATTCATGTCCCGCGTCTACCAGCTTCTGGAACAACTCCAGTCTCTCCACGCTGGTTGCAGGATAATGATCTACCTCGACCTCGTCCAGCCAGTCCTGACGATACCAGGTGATCCAGGTGTAGTTGGTATTACCATAAGGTCTCTGCCCAAGAGCCAGATAATCCTCGCCGTTGAACTGGGTATAGATGTCAATACCGTTGTCTACCATGTTCTGATAGAAAGTAGGAGCCACGGTCCTTAGCTGCTCCATGTCATAGGGCTGAAGATATCCCTCCGACTGCCATGTAGCAAGCTTGTCATAGTCGTACTCCATCAAAACAGTGGGCAGATCCTGGCCGGTGGCAAGAAGGGTGTAATCCGTCATTACATCGTTGCGGTTGATGGCGATATACTCCACATTGATGTTGTACTTAGCGCCGAAATTCTCCTGTACCCAGTTGGTCCAGTAATTGTTCACCACGTCCGAACAGCCGTTGCCGTTGTCACCGCGGTCATAAACCGGAATCTGTAAGGTAACAGGGCTCTCAAAAGCAGTCCAGCCCTCCATGCCTGCCGCAGTGTTTGCGGGATCCTCTCCCTCGCTGCTGCCGGAAGCAGGTTCACTGCTTGTCGGAGTGGTATCATCGCCCGCGGGAGTACTCTCGCTGCTTGGTGTGCTCTCGCTGCTCGGTGTACCGCCACCTGTTGCCGGTTCGCTGCCGCAGCCCGTCATAACGCCCATTACCATCGCGCTGGTCATAACCAGGGCTGCCGCTCTCTGAAGAGTTTTCTTCTTCATAAAATTAATCCTCCTTTTAATATAGAAAATATAGTTTATATTAACTCCCTGTGGTCAGGGATAAACTACCCTTATGTAGTCTGCATATTAGCCCTTCACAGCCCCGATCATCGCGCCCTTAACAAAATACTTCTGAAGGAAGGGATAGATAATGATAATGGGAATCGTGACAAACATAATGCTGGCCGCCTGCAACACCTCCGGCACGGACTGGCTCACGCCGCCGATATCCGCCAGGGAAGAGGTCTGGCTCTCCGTTGCGGACGCCACCATCTGGTACAGCTTATACTGGATCAGCTTCAGGTTGTTGTCCCTAGTGTAGTACATATTGTCGGAGTAGGCATTCCAACGGCCCACTGCGTAAAACAGAGACAATGTAGCCAGAATCGGTTTGGACAGCGGCAACACAATCTTCCACAATATCTGTAAATTGCTGGCCCCATCCAGAAAAGCGGATTCTTCCAGGCTGTCCGGAATGGTACTCTGGAAATAGTTCTTCATGATCAGCATGTTGTAGGGCGAATAAATCAGGGGCAATATCAGCACCCAAACGGTATTCAGCACCTTCAAATCCTGGTACAGCAGATAGCTGGGGATGATGCCCGCGCCAAAGTACATTGGCACCATCAGCAAGAACGTGATGCCATGCTTCCCCTTCAGCCTTTTCTTGGACAGAGGGTACGCCGCACAGGTACATACCAGCATGCCCAGAGCAGTAAAGACCAAAGTGACCACTGCGGAAAAACCCATGGAATAAGTCATGCTGGCATCGCCGAACACCCTCTTGTAAGCGTCAAGTGTAATGCCCTTGGGCCAGAAATATACCGACTTTGCCATAACCGCCGCGTTGCCGGAGATGGATTTCACCGCCACATGTATAAAGGGCAGCACACAGGTGGCGCAGAGCAGCACAATCACCGCCATCATCACAAAGTCGCTGAAACGGAATTTATTCACGGCATGTTCGCCGCCTGTAGATACAGTTGTCTCGTTCGTCTTCTCTTTTTTACCCATTTCCAGCCTCCTATAACAAACCGTCTTCGCCAAGTTTCTTGGCAATCCTGTCAGACAGCAGCACCAGCGCCAGACCCACCAGGGACTGGAACAGATTGGCCGCGGTGGCCGGACTGAACTTACCGTTGCCGATACCTCGGTTGTATATGTAAATCGCCAGCTGGTACTGGAAATCCGCTACTTGGGTGTTACCCAAAGCCGTCAGCCTTTCCAGATTGCTGCCCATGACCTTGCCCAGGTTCATAATGAGCAGCGTTACCACCGTGCCCTTGATGCCGGGGAGCGTGATATACCACATCCTCTTCCACCGGTTGGCGCCGTCAATCATGGCCGCCTCGTAAAGTTCGCCGCTGATACCCGTTATTGCTGCCAGATAGAGGATGGTGCCCCATCCCATGCTCTGCCATACACCGATCAGCAGATAAGTCACGGCCCAGTGCCATTTCTCCGTCATAAAGGGAATGCCCTGCGAAATTATCCCCAGCTTCATCAGCACCATATTCACCAGACCCGTGCTGGGACGGAACATGTTGTAAGCCACGCTTCCGATAATAGCCCAGGACAGGAAGTGGGGCAGATACAGGATAGTCTGGGATACCTTCTTAAACTTGGCATAGCGCAGTTCGTTCAGGATCAGGGCCAATATAATGGGCATCGGGAACCCGATAAGCATATCCAAAAGATTGAACACTATGGAATTGCGCAGCGCTTTGGTAAACTCTTTATCCGTGAAAATATCCTTGAAGATTTTAAAGCCTACCCATTCACTTCCGGCATAGCCCCTGACCGGCTTATAGTCCATGAATGCCATCCGCATACCGGGGTAAGCCGCATAGCTGAACACAAAGACCATGACCAGCGGGAACAACAGCAGCAAATAGAGCTGCCAGTCTCTCTTTATAGCCTTTTTCCAACTCGCCTTGGCAACAACTTCCTTATTGCCACTCTTTGCCTTTCCCATAAACACCCTCTTTTCTTCGTCTACTTTGTATAGGAATAATTGATTTATAATTCTATTTTCGTGCATATTGACTTTCATTTCTAACAAAAAGAAAATAAAAACTATGCAAATTCGACCATTTATGCTATACTCTTATTGATTAACAAATGGCGAATTACATAGTTTTTATTTTTTTCCCTGTTTTAGATATACAAATTGATGAAATTTCCCCAGACAATCCTTGCTTTAGATTTCGAAATTGCTTTTTGAATTTGGTTTTTTTTGGAGGTTGCTATGCCTAAACCGAAAAATGATATCGCGGAATACCGCAACTACTTTCTGCCCTCGGATTTTCCCGTGCTCCTACTGACCGGCGAGCATTGGAAAATCTCAAACGTGCCCAGCAAGCATCTGCACTTCCACAACTGCCTGGAGATCGGCCTGTGTCACTCGGAGAGCGGCTATATGGAATTTAACGGCAGGGAACGGCTCTTTTTCAAGGAGGGGGATATTACCTGCATACCCAGAAACATCCCCCATACCACTTACAGTTCCCCAAACACCGAGAGCCGCTGGTCCTATCTGTTCCTGAACACCCAAGAGCTTTTTAAAAACATTGCGCCGGATATACGGGGCTTTGATCTGTCTCTCAGCGCATATAAGGAGTACCAGCACATACTGAGCCGGGAGGAGTATCCCTACATATACGATCTCACCACAATGATCATAAAGGAAATCCAGGAACAAAAACCCATGTACCAGACCAGTTCCATGGGACTTTTGCTGTCACTGTGCATCGATCTGCACCGCATCCAGAACCAGGGGGGCCACAGGACCACGCTCACCAGCCAGCCCCCCGAGAACGCCATGGTGCTGTCCCCGGTCCTGGACTACATTGAAGATCATTACGCTGAACAGTTTGATGTGAACTACCTGGCCGACATCTGCTGCCTCAGCCCCACCCATTTCCGGCGCCTGTTCCGCAGTATTATTGGCAAAAGTCCCCTGGACTTTTTGAACAACACCCGCATTATCAACGCCTGCAACCTGCTGCGCAGCACGGAGCACTCCATTCTGGACATCTCCGAGATGGTGGGATTCCGCTCCGTATCAAGCTTCAACCGGCATTTCATGGAAACCATGCATACAACGCCCAGAAGCTATCGCAATGAAACCCTTTTCACCAAGGAAAAGCAGGAGAAGATGTCCATTATGGATTATACCGGGTGGATGTACCCGGAGAAATAAACTGTCAAACAATCAGGCATAATACTGGGCCTGGGCATTCCACAGTTCCTTATATAAACCCTCCTGCCTCTCCAGTTCCTCATGCCGTCCCCGCTGCACCACCTTTCCCTCGTCAAATACCAGGATATCCTGACAAAAGCGGCAGGAGGCCAGACGGTGAGAAATATAGATCGCCGTCTTCTTGCCCACCATCTTGTCAAATCCCGCGTACACTTCGCACTCGGACTCCGGGTCCAGGGCCGCGGTGGGCTCATCCATGATGACAAAGGGCGTGTTCTTGTAGATGGCCCGTGCGATGGCTATCTTCTGCTTCTCTCCTCCTGAGAAAGTCACGCCGCTCTCCTCAAACTCTTTCCCGATGCAGGTGCTTAGTCCGCCAGGCAGGGTGTGGTAGCGCTCTCCAACGCCTGCCCGCTCCAGGGCGTCCACCGCCCGCTCCTCGTCTACTTCCCCGCCTGCCGCCACATTCTCCCCCAGAGGGAAGTCAAACACCTGGAAATCTTGGAATACCACCGCAAACAGGTCACAGTACTGGGCATAGTCATACTTGCGGATGTCGATGCCGTTTACCTTGATGCTGCCCTCCGTCACATCATACAGGCGGCAGAGGAGCTTGATGAATGTGGTCTTGCCGGAACCGTTCCTTCCCACAATGGCCATCTTTTCCCCAATCTCAAATTGAAGGTTCAAATCCCGGATCACATACTTCTCACTTCCCGGATATTTAAAGGATACATGGCTGAACTCCACCGAAAACCGGTCGTCCCGGCGCTTTTCCACCGGTATTGTCCCCTCATGCTTGCGCTGGGGCAGTCCCATATAGTCGATATAATCCTTGGCCAGACCTGCATTTCCTCCAAGCCAGCTCAACTGATACACCAGCTTTCCCACGGACTCCGTGAACAGCAATATACTGGCCGCATAGGTAACCACCCCTCCGATGCTGATCAGTCCCGCACAGGCCAGAAGCCCTGCGAATACATATACCAGAAAACCTGAAAAAGCAGACACCGACTGCTGGGTAAAAGCATCCCGGACGGTAAAGCCCGCAATTCGGTCTATAGTCTTTTTGATCCCCCGGGCAATGTCCTCAAACTCCCTCTCATAGAGCTTTTGCTGCTTGCAAGTGCGCAGATCCTTCTGCCTCTCACACCCTGAGAGAATCTCCAGATAATACTTGTATCTGGCCTCCTGACCGGACATCTCCTTTCTGGCATCCGCCATTTTTTTATTAAAATAGTTGCCGAACCGAAATTCCACCATGATCAGCAGAAGCACCGCCGCCAGCAGCAGCACCGACATCAGCCAAGAACCCACAAAGCCATGGGACAGGGAATGGCTGCCGCGGATGAACATGGGAACCACCACGAAAACAGCGGCAATCACCGTGACTCCCTCCCGAAGAATCTTGTTTACGACACTCAGGACTCGGGCCATCAGGCTCCAGCCTCCCAGCCGTTCCAGTCTCTGGCGAGTCTCATGCACGTCCACATTCTCCAGATACTCATAATCCATCGCCATGCTCTTTCTGTTCAGAGGCTGGCCCTGTATCTCCTGCATATATTCCAGCTTTCTATTAAAGAACATGACCAGGACGCCTTCTGCGGCCTGCATCAGGAAGGTGCCCGTCACACCGACGGCCACATAGCGCAGCAGCAGTCCGGAATCCACTCCCGCATAAACCGCATCCACCAGCATACCCGTGAGAACCACTGTAATAAAGGGCCGCACTGCCGTAAATACGGACAGCCCCACCAGACTGATCAGCACATCTTTGTGCTTTTCAGAGAGACTGCCCAACAGAATAAATATATTTTTCCAATCCTTTCTACTCATCAAACACACCCCTTTCCCGCGTCTTGGTCTCATAGGCGTCATCCATCAGGCGGCTTCTGCGTTTCCGCTCATCTTCTTCCTTATAATATTGGCTCTGCACCTCAAAAAGCCGGGCATAGCGTGTATTTCCGGCCAGCAGGCTCTCATGGGTGCCCTCCTCTATGATCTCCCCGCGCTCCAGAAGCAGGATCCGATCGCAGAACCTGGTGCTGGAAAGCCGGTGGGAAATATAGACACTGGTCCTGTTCTCCATTGCTTTCCCATAATTGATGTAAAGTTCGTTTTCAGCTATGGGGTCCAGCGCCGCCGTGGGTTCGTCCAATATCACCAGCGGCGTATTCTGGTATAGCGTTCTGGCAAAGAGCATCTTCTGCTTTTCTCCGCCGGAAAAATCTATGGAATTTTTGTTGATTTCCCGAACCAGCAGCGATTTTCCACCGTCCGCCATTTTTTCGTACACAGTGTCAAAACCTGATAATTTCAGGGCCTCTTTCAGTCTTTGCCTGTCTATGTCCTTCGGATCCTGCCCGGTCAGGTTTTCATCCAGCGTCATCGCCAGCATGGTGGAATCCTGGAACAGCACCGAAATCAGGCTGTAGTATTCTTCCCGGTTAAAATTTTGTATGGGAATATCGTTCAACAAAATCTCTCCCTCCGTGGGGTGATAAAATCCGCACATCAGCTTTACCAGTGTAGTCTTTCCCGCTCCGTTTAAGCCGATGAGCGCGATCTTCTCGCCGGGCCGGATCACCACATTAATATTTTTCAGCGTAGGTTTCTCGCTGCCCGGATAGGTAAAGGACACATTTCGAAATTCTATTTTCACGGGAGAACTGCTGATGCGCCGGAGCTTTTCCGCTCCGATGCCTTCCCCGCGGTTCCACCGATCCTGGGTCTCCAAAAATTCCCTCATGTAACTGATGGAGGCACTGGTGTTGTTAAACATCATGATTTGGCGCAGCATCTCTTCAAAATATCGGGAAAAACCGTTCACCAGGCCGATGTAAAACACAAACTCCGCCGCAGTGATCTTCCCGGCAGCCAGCATGTACGCCAAAATTCCAAAAGCCATGGCATTCATGACCAACTGCAGAAAGGCATTGGACAGATTGCGCAGCAGATACCAATCGTGTATGACACCGTATATCCTGCCCATCTCTTTCAGGGATGTATCATATTTCTCCAAAAACCAGTCCAGCAGACGATAGATGCGGATGTCCTTCCCGGCAGCGCTGTCCGTGGCCTGGGCCGTGATATAACTCTCCTTCCTGGCGGAAAACTGCAGTTGCTCGTAATACTCAGCATGTTTTTTTCTGGCAAGCGCAAGCAGCCACAGGCTGATGCCAACAGAAGCGATTATAGTCAGAAGCAGGATTATGCTCCTTGCAGCCAGCAAAAATCCATAGGCCAGTACACCCGTCAAGGACGAGAGGAACATGGGCAGAGCTATCACCGCGGTAGACACGCCCTGCCCGAAACGGGCCACCCGCCATGCATTTCCCGACACCTTCTGATAGTCCTCATCCTCCAGATAATCGTAGTCCACATCCATGATCTTGCGGACAAATTTTTTGGCGTAATAAGTACTGATGGAGCCCCCCTGCAGTTCGCAATACTCCAGCGCCACATTGGAAGCGGCATTGCAGGCCCACAGCGCCAGAGAAATCAAAGTCAGTTCAAGAAGCAGACGGGGAATCCCCATCTGGCCAGACAAGTCCGCCACCAGCCTGGAAGGCAGGTAAGTCCCCAGCAGGGAGGCCGCCACTGTGGGAACCACCATCAGGATCTGGAACCAGAATAACTTGTTGTCCCACTCCTTTGCCGATTTCATATTGTAAATAAAGTTGCTGATTAAACCATATTTCTGCCTTGACTTGTCGTCAAAGACTTGGGACATATATAGCATATTTCGTTCCTCCTATTTACAGTTCCGCATATCCCCTGGCAGCCCACATATCCGGTGATCAACATATGGCCGCTTTGGCGTCCATATATTGATCAGTGCCCTGTCAGGGCATATGCTGTTTACAGTTCCGCATATCCCCTGGCAGCCCACATATCCGGTGATCAACATATGGCCGCTTTGGCGTCCATATATTGATCAGTGCCCTGTCAGGGCATATGCCGTTTTCATCTCAGTGTCAGTCTACCATATATTTTTCCCCATACATTTTTTTGGCACGAATGACATTTCCATTTGCACAAATTGCATTTTGGGGGGTAAAAAAGACCCTTCCTTATAGAAGAGTCCAAATCGATCACTAATCATTCTTTTATCAGCGGAAGCATCACTTCCGTGGCGAATATTCCGTCCTCTGTCTGGCGGTTGATGTAGCCCCCGTGCTTTGCCACAATGTCGTCCATTCGAAACAGCCCGAATCCATGGCTGCCCTGTTTGTCCGAGAGGAAGCGTTCGCCTCTGCGTCTGGCCCTGCCCTGCATGGAATTGGTGACGGAGATGTACAGCTGCTTCTTAATTACATCAATGTATACTCGGATAAACCGATCTTCTGCGGGAACTTTCTCGCAAGCCTCCATGGCGTTATCCATGAGGTTTCCGATCAGCACCGACAGGTCGATATCGGAGATGGGGATTTCTTTGGGCACTGCGGCGGTGGCATCCACTTTGATATCTTTTTCCTGAATCAACGATAACTTACTGTTCAATATGGCATCCACCATCACATTGCCTGTGCGCAGCACCGTATCCACTGCTGTCAGATCCTTCTCCAAAAGCTCCAGGTACTTGGCTGCCTCCTCATACTGCGTCAGGCTCATATAAGCCTTCAGTGTCTGTATATGATTGTGATAATCGTGCCGCCAGCCCCGCATTTTGCGGTACATGGTCTCAACCTCGTCATAGTGTCTGTTCACCAGTTCATTCTGAAAACGCAGGATTCTGCGGTTCACATACCTGGGCATGGCAAATATCCACAACAGCAGATTCACAGCCAAAAGCACCAGAAGTATCCCTATTGTCTGCCAGATCATTTTCCGTCATCCCCTAAATAATTCTATAAAAAGCCGGTTTACCTCTTTCTCCGCGCTCCGGCTCACCGGAAGTCTGCGCCTGTCGTCAAGAAAAAGCCCCGGCTTGACGATGGCGGATACGTGATGCAGATTGACAATGTAGGAGCGGTGGCAGCGCACGAACTCCCTCCGCCCGCCAAGCTGTCCTGCCATCTCGCTGATGGAGGCGCGCAGGGTATATTCCTCGTCCTCCGTGTACAGAACACACTGATGCGCCCTGGCCTCTATATACCAGATCCTTGAGGCGGGCAGGGACACCGGGCCTTTTTCCGTCTGAAAGAAAAGTTTGCCCTCCTGCTTTCTCCTTATTTTCAGTCTGTCCAGTACCTCGAAAAGTTTCTCCGGATTGACAGGCTTTAACAGATAGTGCAGCGCTGCCACCTCAAAGCCCTGGAGCATATACTTGTCATACCCTGTCACAAAGAGTATGGGGATCTCGTCATCCTTCTCCCGGATGGCCGCAGCCAGTTCTATCCCGCTGAGCCGCCCCATCTCGATATCAAAAACCAGCAAGTCATAGTCCCTGTCGTCTTCCCAGGCAAACAGGAAGTTCTCCCCGCTGACAAACTGCTGTGTCTCCAATATGACCTTGTTTTGAAGCGCCCAGTTCTCCAGATATTTTTTCAGCAGCAGCCGCTGGGGCTTTTCGTCATCACAGATTGCGATCCGCATTTTTTCCTCTCTAAAACCCTTACATCATCTACTGTTTTCCATATAGCCATACTATCATAAACAATGTATGTTTTCAAGGAAATCCGCCTTATCTCTCCTCCACTGCCTGAAAAATATAGAACTTCAAATAATAACTCTGATCCGCCGCCCACAGGATGGGATGGTCCGGGCCCTGGGTGCGAAATTCCACCTGGCGCAGACGCTTGTGGGCGCCGGCGGCGGCTTCCCGGATAGTCTTGGCAAAAAGTTCCGGCTCCATAAAGTGGGAGCAGGAGCAGGTGGCCAGATAGCCCCCGTCCCTCACCAGCTTCAGTCCCCGCAGATTGATCTCCCGGTAGCCCTTGACCGCATTTTTGACGGAATTGCGGGACTTGGTAAATGCCGGGGGATCCAGAATCACCACATCGTATTTTTCCCCCTGGGCCTCCAGCCGGGGCAGTAGTTCAAACACATCCGCGCACTGAAACCGCACCCGGTCCTGGAGTCCGTTCAGCGCCGCGTTCTCCGCGGCCTGATCCACCGCCAGTTGGGAGGCATCCACCCCCAACACACTGGAAGCCCCGGCGATACCTGCATTCAGAGCAAAGGAACCCGTATGTGTAAAGCAGTCCAACACTTTCTTTCCCTTGCAGAGACGGTGGACGGCGGCCCGATTATTTTTCTGATCCAGGAAAAATCCTGTCTTCTGTCCATCCTCCACATCCACCAGATACCGCACCCCGTTCTCCACTATCTCCACCTTGGTATCAAAGGTTTCTCCGATAAAACCCTTGCTGCGCTCCATTCCCTCCTGCAGACGCACTTTGGCGTCGCTGCGCTCATACACCCCCCGGATCAAAATGCCATCCTCCGCCAGAATTTCCTTCAAAGCCTTCACAATGGTCAGTTTCCACCTGTCGATGCCCAGCGCCAGGGACTCCACCACCAGCACGTCGGAGAACTTGTCCACCACGATACCGGGCAGAAAATCCGCCTCACCGAAGATCACACGGCAGCTGGAAGTATCAACTGTGTCCCTGCGATAATTCCATGCGTCCCGCACTCGTCGGCGGATAAACGCCTCGTCGATGACCGCGTCCTTTTTCCGGGACAGCATTCGCACAGTGATCTTTGACCTGGTGTTGATAAATCCACAGCCCATGCCATAGCCGTCAAAATCGCAGACTTCCACCACGTCCCCGTTCTCAAAGTCCCCGCTGACAAACTCGATCTCATTGTCATATATCCACATTCCCCCGGCTTTCATGGCGCGTCCCCCGCCTTTTTTCAATGTCACTACTGCACGTTCCATAATGGGCCTCCCGTCCTCGTTTATTCATACTTGTTTTTCTCCCAAATACAAAACTTCAATTTCTCTCTCACCATACTCTTTGATATATCCAGGTTCCGCCCAATCTCTGGGCAGAACGAATATATGTCTCGAATAATTAAATTTACGTCATAATCTCCAACAAAAATATGACGATAAAAGACATGGATTTTCGAAAAAATCCATGTCTTCAAGAAAAAATCGGCGTGACAGGATTTGAACCTGCGGCCTCTACGTCCCGAACGTAGCGCTCTACCAAGCTGAGCCACACGCCGTTCTATGTCGAACATTAAAATTGTACACTAATTTGCGACACATGTCAAGAAGTTTGTATTGAATATATTTGCGATTAGTCATTTTCCCTGTTGTCACTGGTCGGATCAGTTTTGTTTGACAGGCCTTTATTATGTCCTGTCACGCCTGCTAAAAAACTCCTGTTTCCAGGAGTTTTTTGTTTATCTCTTTTATAGCCGCAGCTTGGATAATGCCTTCTCACCGATAAGGCACTCCCCATGTTCCTCCAGATACACCAGCTTATCCTCAGTGGCCGCATACAACTCGCCAAACTCCAGCGCCTGGATGCTGGCCCTGCTGTAGCGTTCATAAGAAGCACCGCCGCGCTCCAGATGCAGATAATATGTACCGCCTTCCTGGTAAAGCCTGCTGATCACCCGCAGGTTCTTGGGCAGTACGCTCGCGTAGGAACAGAGACTGCGCATATTGGCAAAACGGAAAATAGCAAAACGGGGCTTCTGAATCGCCTCCTTCTTGGCAACAGTTTCCGTATTATCTTGCGGCTCCTGACCGGCAGCACTTCCTGCAGCGTTTGGCTCGGCAGCACCTTGTCCCGCAGCCGCCGTCATCATTGCCTGGGCCAGCAGCCCTGCAATGGTGGAGCCGTCCAGTCCCAGCTTTTCCTTCAAAATACGACGCATCTCCCTCAGATAATTCATAAGGTTTGTACTGTTTTTCAGATCATCCGGAGTCCGCTCTGTAAAAGTCAGTATCATGCCCTGTTCCGGCAAAATCATAATCTGCAGGTCAAAGGCAAACTGAGGGGGCTTGTAATCCACCTCCTCCACAGCCTGGGCCATGATCTCCTCCACAATCTCCCTGGCCCTGTCACTGCGCGTCACGAAATCCTTATAAGAAATGTCATACTCCTCCAACTCTTCGTTGGAGAGAAAACATTTCACTGTTTTTTCATCTACTCTCTCGATCTTCATACGCCATGCCATACCTTTCTGAGATTTATTCTAACAGATATAAGGCATAAAGTCAAACTTAACTGAGATTTCCGTCACCGGAGCTGCCGCGGGCATTTCTTAAATTGCTGCGCAGACAGGCTTCCCCGATGCCCAGAATCAAAAACACCGCCGAGGTGCTCATAACCTGCTGGAAGCTGAAAATATTGTTCACCGTATAGGCCAGGATTCCCATACCGGCGGCGCCTGCCAGCGAATCTTCCCTGCCGGCCTTCAAGTACCGGCCTATGGCAGTCACCATTAACCCTATGTAGCCCGCGGCCCCCAGCAGCCCCTCGTCAATCAGCACGGTCAGCCACTCGTTATGGGCATTGGTCAGCATCAGCCTGCCGAAATATTCCTCCACCATCTGCTTCAGCGCCGGATTGACGCCGCTGTGAATGTACAGGGCCATGGCATCCGGCCCCACACCCACCAGTTTTCCCAGCATATTCTGATCCATAAAACAGGTCAGCCCCGCCGTCCACGTAATACCCCGGTTACTTCCCCAGGAGGCGTCAAAGGTGAAGGCACCGAGTTGGGACAAAGCCCCGATACTGCCCGGATGTACGGTATTGACAGCCAGCAGAACGGCAAAAACCACCACGGCGGCGCCTGCTGCCGACCAGGCCGCAATACCCAGCAGACACCAACTCCTGGGCCGGAAGCGTCCCGCCCAGCGGCTCCGACATACCAGAAACCAGCCAAGCAGCGAACACCCCATCATAATAAAGGGCAGCGGCGACAGAGTCAGCAGATCCGTGGTACTTTCGGAATAAGTGATGGCCTGAGGCCAGATCCGCCGGATTACCCAGGTAAGCAGGCATACTCCGGACAGCAGGATGCAGCCCTCCCAAAAACGCTGCATTTTCCCGGCATCCCTCATGGACAACAGGTAGAACACGCCCGTCAGGATCAGAAGCGCCACAATACCGCTGCTGCTGCCCTGGGTTACCAGTGAGGCCAGCCCTATCCCCAAGATAAAAACACCGGCCATATGTATCCATTTCTTTCCAGAGCCCCCGCATCCCTTCCATAAATAGTATGCAATTGCTGACACCAATGTCACTATATAACCACAGTACCAATTGATATTGCCGATGGTAGAAATATATTGAGGACCTGCGGCCTGCATTTCCAGCGGATAGACGCCAAAACGATTTAAATATCCCAGCAGCATGACCACTGCCGCTGCCAAAGCCCACAGGCCCATCATCCAGTCCCTCCGCTGCCACAAACGGGAAAACATGAAATAAATCCCCAGAAACAGCAGCTGTGTCAGCAGTCCCAGATACCAGCCTGATACCCCGTAAAAGGTATCTCCCCACTCCGTCTCCTCCCGGAAGGATGTATGGAGATAGGAGCAGACCACCGCCGCCAGGTACACAATCGCAAACACATCTGTGACAGACAGGATCGGTCGTTTTCCTTTGCCTTTTATCCCGGGCAGGAATCTGCATATCAACCGGCAGAGCAGATAGATTGCCGCCAGTGGCAGGATCACTTTGCAGGCTGTCAGGCTGGCAGAGCGGAAAAACATACATTTCTCCGTCCCCATATGGCGATAGCCCGTGTCTGTTGTATACAGCGGTAAAACTATCGTCAGAACCATCATATACAGGCTCACCAGAATATCCAGCAAATCCCGGATGATTTCACACAGACGCTCTATGGGAGCGGGTTTTGCCCCCTTATCCCTCTTTCTCTTCGCAGGACTCATAACTCTCCTCTTCTCGTTGGCTTTTCTCTTTAGTTTACTATATCCGCGGTCAAATGCCAATCCCCAAAGCCGCTTTTCCACATCCGACAGCCCGAAAAGTGCTTTTCGCAGGCTGCCGGAAAATTACGCCCCCATATCCCAAATGCGTCTCTGTAAACTCTGCCAACTCTGGTAGATGATCATAAATCCCAAAGGTCCCTTGATAATACCCCATACGCCAAAGAGTTGAATACCCGCATAAACTGCCGTCAGCACGGCAACGGGAGATATTCCCATGCGCTTGCCGATGAGGCGGGGTTCCAGTATCTCCCGCAGGAATACACAGGCTGCATATAATATCAGACAGATGAGCGCCCGGCCATAGTATCCCTGGAACAACTGCACCAATGCCAAAGGCAGCAGTACAATTCCCGTGCCGATAAAAGGCAGCGCATCCAGCAGTCCTGCCAACATCCCCCACAGCGCTCCATGGCGGATGCCGCATATGCCCAAAACCACCCCCGCCGTCAGGGAGATCAGGGACATGATGACCACCTGCGCCTTGATAAAAGTGGCAATATAGCGGATAATCCCGCAGATCACCTCCAACAGCACATGGAACTCCTCCCGATCCAGCAGATTGTTCATGATCCGGTCATAATCCTTGGCCAGCAGCACAGCCGCAATGACAAAGGTCACCAGGAAGCCTCCCAGCAATCCTATCTTTTTCAGGTATTGCAGGGAACCGGACAACATACCCGCCGCCCCCTCCGCCTGAAAATAGTCCATCCACTCATTGAGCCTTGCCAACAATGTGGACTCCAGATATTCTCCGTCAATCCCCAGCATTTCCCCGATAGAAGCGCTGCCCTTTTGAATCAGTTCCTGCAATTCCTGCTCCACTGCCTCCAGCTGACCCACCCACTCCGGCAGGCTGCCCACAATCCAGGAAAAGAGTACCCACACCAGAACCGCCAGCAGCCCGCAGCCCAGTATCAGAAGCAGAATTGCCCCCACCTGCCGGTGAATATGGAGCCTGACCTGTAGATTTTTCAGAAACGGGCCAAAAATAGTCACAAACAACATGGCGACCAAAATCGGCGAAAACAATGGCGTCAGATATTGCAGAAAAAAATACACTACTGCGGTGATCAACAATAGTGTAATGATTTTGCTCTGTTTGACCTTCTCCAGCATACCCAACCTCCGCTTTGCATGGGCTGCCCCACATGGCCCCCAAAATACTACGGATAGTATGTGGAAAAAAATATATTTTATTCTCGGCTCATCCAGGCAGGAGCAATCTCCCGGCAAATCTCCCGGCCCGTCACCGGATGCCGCAGCCGTATCTCACAGGCGCACAGCGCAGTCTGCATTATCCCCAGACGCCTGCTCTCCGCCAGACTCTCCTCTGTGCCGTATTTCCTGTCTCCCAGAATAGGCATTCCCGCATGGGACAGCTGGCAGCGGATCTGGTGGAAACGTCCCGTTTCTATATAAATGTCCATGCATGTGTAATTCAACGCTGCGGCGGTGTGTGCCGCAGCCCCCGGTACTTCACCGCTGCTATCCTGCCCCCCGGCGCCTTTCCTTACATCTGCCGTTCTAACCTGATACCGAAGCACCGCTTTCTGAGCCCCCTGGTTTCCCTCCGAAACTACTCGAGACAGGCTGCCCTCTTTCCGCAGGTAATCCACCAGCCGGCCGCTCTCCTGGGGAGGCCGTCCATGGACCAGCGCGCAGTACCGCTTAACCAAAATGCCCTCGGCCAGCTGGCGGCTCAACGCTGCCGCCGCCTTTTGGCTGCGGGCAAACACCAGCAATCCCTCCACGGGCTGATCCAGCCGGTGTATAATTCCCAGATAGCCGCCGCCCAGATACTTTTTCAATTCACTGACCACATCGGGCTGGCTGACGCTGGCTGACTGAGTGGCCAGACCCGCCGGCTTGTGGCAGATCAAAATATCCTGATCCTCATAGATGATTTTTGTTTTCATTGCGAGATTCTTCAATCTTTTCTCTCATCCCCCCAGAAGAACAGCGCCACTGTGCCGGGACCGGTATGACTGCCGATGGTTGTGCCGATATCGTTGATCTCCACCTTGCCCTGCAGCTTGGGAAATGCCTCCTCCACCAGTTCCGCCACGGCTTTGGCGTCCTCCATGCAGGCCGACTGGGAGATATAGCACTTGCCGCTGTAATCCGCCCCGTCCTGGGCATGTTCTTTCATCTTGTCCACCGTAACATGAATAACCTTGCGCTTAGTACGCACTTTGGCCCTGTTGATCAGCCGCCCCATGTAATCCACGTTCAGCAGCGGGCAGATGTTCAACACGCTTCCCACGATTCCGGCGGCCTTGGACACGCGGCCTCCTCGGATTAGATAAGTCAGGTCGGTGGTGAAGAACCAGTGCTGCAGCTTTAGTTTATTGTCCTCTGTCCAGTGATACAGTTCCTCCACACCCATGCCGCCGTCCCGCAAATCCGCCAGCTTGTCCATCAGCAGGCCATAGCCGGAGGAGGCCGCCAGGGAATCCACCACATAGATCTTGCGGTCGGGATATTTTTCCAGCAGTGTGTCTCTTGCAATCAACGCAGAATTTATGGTACCGGAGATGCCGCTGGACAGTGTCAGGTGCAGGATATCTTTTCCCTGTTTTAAAAAGCCCTCAAAGTAATACTCATACTCCTCCACATTGATCTGGGAGGTCTTGGTATCCGCCCCCTGTGCCATTGCCTCATAGAAATCCGACAGCGGAATGGACTTGCCCAAATCGTCCATATACTGCTTTCCTGCCAGTTCAAAGTGAAAGCAGATGTAATGGATATCCCTTTCCTTAAGCTGTTCCTCTCGCAGATCCACCGTGGAACTGCAACTCAAAATATAATCGCACATCTCAAGCCCCTCCTAATTCTTTGCCATTTGCTCATTATACCTTAATTCCGTGTACTTCAGTACACACTCTGTTCAGAAGAGCTAAACGCAGAGCGTTTTGCTCATTATACCTTGAAGCGATATCCTACGCCCCATATAGTCTCTATATACTGTGGCTTGGCAGTGTCAACCTCTATCTTCTCCCGGATTTTCTTGATATGCACCGTGACAGTGGCGATATCCCCGATGGAATCCATATCCCATATCTCCCGGAACAACTCTTCCTTGGTAAAGACATGGTTCGGGTTCTCCGCCAGGAATGTCAGCAACTCAAACTCCTTGGTGGTAAAGGTCTTTTCCACGCCGTCCACATATACCCGACGGGCCGTCTTGTCGATGCGGATGCCCCTGATCTCCACAATATCATTCTGAGCCCTTTGGCTGGTCCCCACCAGCCGTTCATACCGGGCCATATGAGCCTTGACACGAGCCACCAGTTCGCTTGGACTGAAAGGCTTGGTCATATAGTCGTCCGCCCCCAGACCCAGCCCCCTGATTTTGTCGATGTCGTCTTTCTTTGCCGAAACCATCAGAATCGGAACGTTTTTCTTCTCCCTGATCCGCTTGCACACTTCAAAGCCGTCCATCTCCGGCAGCATCAAATCCAGAATAATCAGGTCATACTCCCCTGTCAGCGCCGCCTGCAGCCCCTGGTCTCCCTTATTGCATATATCCACCTGAAAATCGCTGAGTTCCAGATAATCCTTCTCCAGGTCCGCAATGACCTCCTCATCTTCGATAATCAATATCCTGCTCATTTTTATGTCCTGCCTTTCCATATCTAAATTTGCCGCTTTCTGCATACAACCCGATAACCCGCCAGATACATTCCGGACATCATACTCTCAACACGTTGTACCCTGAACATCACTCGCTTTGCAGTTCTTTATACTTGCGGATCACGAAGTGCATACAGGTTCCCTCACCCTCCCGGCTGGTAGCCCAAATATAACCGCCGTGATCCTCAATGATTTTTTTCACTATGGACAGGCCGATGCCGCTGCCGCCCTGCAGAGAATTGCGGGAAGCATCCGTTCGGAAAAATCTCTCAAATATCCTGCCCAGATCCTTCTGTGCAATTCCTTTCCCGTTGTCCTCGATCTCTATCTGTATGGAATCCAGTTCATCCAGAATACGGATGTCAATGACCCCCTGCTGCTTATCCATATATTTGACGCTGTTGCTGATGATATTGTTGATAACCTTCTTCATCTGCTCCGGGTCCGCTATGACCAAAGTATCCTGATCCACCAGATTGGTGTAGTTGAGTTGGATATTCTTGGATTCCAGATCCAGCCCCACCTCCTCTACACAGTCCCCGAAATAGTCCGCCACGTTGATCCGATGAAAATTGTACGGGATCCTGTGATTGTCTATGCCGGAGTAGATGGTCAATTCATTGATCAGCCTGTCCATATCATTAGCCTTATTATATATGGTCTTAATATATTTGTCCATCTTTTCCGGCGTGTCAGCCACGCCGTCCATAATGCCTTCCACATAGCCTTTAATGGCCGTAATGGGAGTTTTCAGATCGTGGGAAATGTTGCTGACCAGTTCCTTATTCTTCTTCTCCTGCTCCGCGTTCTCCTCGGTGTTCTCTTTCAGGCGCAGCCGCATATCCTCATAGTTGCGGTACAGATCGCCAATCTCGCCGCCGGATCTGGTCTGCAGGATATAGTCGAAATTACCCTCCTTGATCCTGGTCATGGCCACATTCAACTCATTGATAGGGCGAAACACCTCTTTTTGAATCCATTGGGTCAACATCAGACTCGTAAAAATCAGAATCAGCACAATGGCGACCAGCATATCGATCAGCAGCCTTCGGGAAATCAGAGAGTTGATCTTCATGACCACAAACAGGCTTCCCTCCGCTCCGTCCCGAAACCGGAAATCTATCTGCTTCACATATTTGTCCATCTTGCTGAAATAATAGCCTGTGCCCTCCTCCAGGTCGCCCTCCCCAAATCCCGGCAATAGCGGGAATATCTGCTGCGCCGCCTCCTGGTTGCCGGTATAGAAAATCTCATTGTTCTTGCGCACCAGCAGATAGGCGGAACGGGAGTGAAGGAGACTTCCCATTCTCTCCAGGTACTCCTTGTTCTCAAGCAGAGCCACATCCTTTTCTGCCTGTTCGGTCAGCTGGTGATAAACATTGTCCGCATGTCCCGTGAAATTCCCCACAGATTCGGATATCATGGCAAAATCCAGATTCTGGATACTGACACCCGGCTGGGCATTCATCAGATAGACACCGATGACGCAGAAGGCCAGCGTCGTCAGTAAAAGTGGCAGGAAAATAATGGTTATAAAGGTCACTCGGAGCCTTGTCTTAAACTTCATGGTAATTCCCCCGCTTATTTGAAACCGAAATTCTAATAATAATTTAGTATATCACAAATTTTCACCCAAAGTGTAAAAACAATCGAATATGTTCATAAAAAAAATCTAAAGTCTGAATATATTTAAAAAAACATCTTGACTTTTCACCAAACTCTTTTATACTAAAATAGTAATCATTACTAATTTTTCTCGGAAAGGAACTGCCATGGCGCTGAAATATAGCAGGCAGCGGGAGTTGATCAAGAATTTCCTCACGGGACGGCGCGATCATCCCACGGCAGAGATCGTATATAGGAATGTTCGGCAGCAGAACCCCAATATCAGCCTGGGTACGGTGTACCGCAATCTGACCCTGCTGGCGGATAGGGGGGAAATCCAGCGGCTGCGGCTGGGGGACGGAACGGATCACTTTGACGCGGACATCTCCCCCCACTATCATTTCATCTGTAGGGAATGCGGCTGTGTGCAGGATCTGCGGATGGACGCTATTGACGGCATTCTGGATGCGGCCAGGCAGCTTTTTGACGGACAGATCGCAGGCCATATAACCTATTTTTACGGGACCTGCGGTCAGTGTTCTCAGGGTATCAACAGCTGAAAGAACTTCGTTCGGACAGCTTAAACTATAATATAAAGGAGAGAGAAAAGTATGAAGTATGTATGTCAGGTATGCGGTTATGTTCACGAGGGGGACAATCCCCCTGAGAAGTGCCCTCAGTGCGGCGTGGATTCTTCCAAGTTCACCGCGCAGAGTGAGGAGAGATCCTGGGCTGCCGAGCATGTGGTAGGCGTGGCGCAGGGTGTAAGAGAGGATATCATCGAGGATCTGCGGGCCAACTTTAACGGCGAGTGCTCTGAGGTTGGTATGTATCTGGCCATGGCCAGAGTGGCATTCCGCGAGGGTTATCCCGAGATCGGCATGTACTGGGAGAAGGCTGCCTATGAAGAGGCTGAGCACGCTGCCAAGTTTGCGGAGTTGCTGGGCGAGGTAGTAACCGACTCCACCAAGAAGAATCTGGAGATGAGAGTTGCAGCCGAGAACGGCGCCACCGCAGGCAAGACCGACCTGGCCAAGAGAGCCAAGGAGTTGGGCCTGGATGCCATCCACGATACCGTTCATGAGATGGCAAGGGATGAGGCCAGACACGGAAAAGCATTTGAAGGACTTCTTAAGAGGTACTTCGGTTAATCAAAAGTGCCGTAAAACCAATGCCTAATAGTGACAAATAACTATTTGCCGCAAAGGGCGGCGTGACCCTGTGTCACGCCGTCTTTCTGCGTCCATAAGTAGTTTCAGTCATAACAGGTTCGCTGATTTTCGGTACAAAGTCACTACTTGTGTTTTGAGGTGTCTATACCTCCCCAAGCATACCGAGCAGCAGATAGGACGCCGGGTAGCGTTCCGCAAGCTCCATTTCATTATACTGCTCCATCAAGCTCAGCGCATTGTTTTTGAAAGCGCTATACCACGTCTGCCCGGTAAGCACTCCATTAAAAGGCTGAGAGAACACAAGCGGTTCTTCGCCCCAGCCGGCCGCAATATCCTCACACGCCAGCGCCATGATTTGGCCAGCCAGCCCGGATTCACCGCCCTCCTCAAACCGGGCGAAGCAGTATTTCAGGGTATACCGGCCATAGTATGTCAGTTCCTGGTACTCAATAGAGTGTTCATCAATATAGTCCCCCGGATTTGAGGACAGAGCAGGACTGCCGCAAATCGTCTCAATGAGCGGTCCGATCACCTTATCGGTATCCAGTCCGGTAGACGCTGCCGCTTGGGCGTAGCAATTCTGCGTCTGCTGAAGGATGAACTTCTGGCTGTCCATGCCGTCCTCGACAATGTGAGCAGGGAATTTTTCACGGATATCCTGAGCATAGTAGCTGCCGTCTCTGGGTTTCCAATATTCCTCCAGTGCAAGAGTGCCGGACGGGTCTTCCCGAAATGTGATGGCAACGGGAACATGACTGCCGATGACCGTTTCCAGTCCGTTGTCCGTGACCCTATATTCCTCATAGAGCGCCCAACCGTAGTGAGTATACTCTGAAAAGTCACTTCCATCCACAACGACACAGGCAAGTTCTGTAAAGCTGACGCAGGGTACAGGGCTGTCCGGGTCCGCGGAAGAGTTTATCGCGCTGATGGAACGATTATGCTCCAGAATCACCTGACGAATAGCGGCCTGTTCTTCGGAGGGCGTTGCAGCGGCTATATCTGGCTCGACAGTGATTGGCATATCCGCGCCTCCGGTGGAACTCATCGAAGCACCATCCAACCCCAGCATAGTGTAAATGTTGTTGATGTATTCCGGGTCTCTTATCATGTCCTCAGTGACCATATAACTGGAAATGGGATTCGGCCACGGAATCACAAAAATATCTTTGTCCTCAATATCGAAGGAGGACAAAATCAGCGCCATTTCCTCCGCGGTAGCGCCTTTCAATGCCATTTTCTCTTCCAGAGTTTTCTCGCGGTTGGTTCCCTGCATCAGTCCAAAACGGTAGTCACTCTCGGCCATTTGCCAGACATAGACTTCCAGCCCCTTGAAAGTTCCAAGTTCAAAGTATTCCGGGTATTTAACCCGCAGTTCTTCTATTTCCGGCGGATTCTCTTGTGAAACCACTCTCATGCTATAAACCGTACCGAACTGGGCCGGGTAGCTCTCCAGAATAGAACCATCATAGGTAATCTCCAAAATGTCCCCCACTTGGGGTTCGGGGGATGGGGGCATATTCGTGATGGGAACACGGAACAAATCACTGGAGGACAACTCTGAGGCTCCCTCGACTGGTGTGACCAGGAATGAGCGATCTTCAACCTCAGTAATTCGCGCCTGAACTGTGTGTTGCTCTTGAAGAAAGTCCTGCTTCGGATTCGTCGCGAAGCACACCGTCACCACCGCGCAGGCTATAACAGCCACGACAATGACCCAAAACGCCGGTTTTTTGTAATTCAACACGTTTTTCACCCTTTCTTTTACGCCAATTTCTCCAAAGGCCAGTGGGCAAATCGTTACCAGCCGCCGCCCAATACTGCACTCCAGCAGGACAGAGGAGTATTGCTTCTTTCCCTCCAAATCCATCTGCCGAATGACCTTTTCATCACAGGCCAGTTCAATGTCCCGGCACAGCAGCACATAAGCCACCCAGCACAAAGGATTGAACCAGTGAGCCGACAGAATCACAAAGCCCAGCGGTTTCCACCAGTGGTCACGCCTTGCCAGATGCGCCTTTTCGTGGTCAATGACCGATGCCATAGCCATGGTGTCCATGTTGGAGGGCAGATAGATTTTGGGGCGAACCAGTCCCAGGATAAACGGAGATTTTACATGGTCGCACAGAAAGATGTTTCCCTCATAGGGTACTCTTTCCGAAACGCTTCGGTGTACCCGCACATAACTGATTACAGCATACAGCAGCATTGCGGCGATACCCATGAGCCAGATTACCGACACAATAAATGTCCAGACATAGAGCGGGTTGACACTAACACCCGGATTGGGGGCAAAGGCTTCGCCCAGGGCGGGATTGGCTGCATTGTTTACGGCGGGGAGGCCGCTGCTGATGGCAGGCGTTTCATACCGGATATTATGGGGATTGAAGGTCTCGGCACTGGGAATTAGGCTCAATGCGCTCTCGAAGGAGAAGGGAACCACCAACCGCAGAGCGACAATACCCCATAGAAGAACGGTCATCCACTTAGGCGTCTTTTTCAACACGAACCGAAGCAGTACCACCGCCAAAATCAGCCAGCTTGCGGCAATACTCATGTTCAGAGTTTTCAGGAATATATCGCCCATATCATTCACCTGCCTTGTCGATTAGTTCACAAATCTCGGTAATTTCCTCGGCTGTCAGCTTCTTTTCGCTGGTAAACGCGGCAAGGAAGGCGGGAAGAGACCCCGCAAAGGTCTCATCCACATACTTTTTGCTATGACGGGCATAGAACTCTTGCCGGGACAGGAGAGAAGTCACCACACCGTTATTGTTTTGAAACAGGCCCTTGTCGCAGAGCCGGCGCAGTACCGTATGTGTTGTTGTCCGTTTCCAAGTGAGTTTTGCCGCAGCCAGTTTTATAAGTTCGGCGGATGTCACTGGTTCTCTCTCCCAGATGATGTCCGCAAAACGGGCCTCCACAGCCCCTAATTGAA
>CAJUCT010000009.1 GCA_910585015.1 uncultured Acetatifactor sp. | reverse complement strand
TATTGTCAGTAATTACAAGCCTTTGCACCGCAAAAGATTATGGGAAGTTTGAGTACCTAATTATCCTTTTGTAGCGCATCAGATATTTCATATCCTAATGATGTAAGCTGATATATTTGGTCACCCTTTCCAACTGCTTGAAGAATTGACTTGCTAACTAATTTAGCAACGATCCCTTCCCATTCAATCGCATCTCTACCAATTAATTCCGAATTCATAGTCTTACCATTAGTTTCTATTGATGTTCCCTCTAATGTTTTTATTACAAGCACTTGTCCAGTCGGATCTTCAACAGCTTCTAATAATAAACTTTTTTCCTTATCAGATAATTCAGGAATATCCGTCTTAGTATTATTATCCCTAAACAATGACTCTATTTCTTCTGTAGAAATTGGTTCCCACTGTACCCTTGTTTGTTCTACTTTTTGTAATATAGCCTCTTGTACTGAATTAAGTTGATTTATAATCTCGTTTATCCCTGATTTATCAGACGCTTCATTTATGGCTAACTCCGCTTGATCTGCTCGCACCCAACCTGGTCTTGGATTATCATTTATTATTTTAGAAATAGACTTTGCTATTACGCTTTCAAGTTCTTGTTTGCTTGTATAAAATTTAACCAGCCTTCCCGCATTCTTGATATCATTTCTGAAACGCTCAACATTTTCACGTTCCTCATCAGTTTTTCCAACCTTTGATGATGGCAATTCTCCAATATCTTTTACCAAAAAAGACAATACCGGAATCCCGCTTTTGACAGCATATCGATATTCTTTTTCTGTATAACTTATATTTTCTTCCGGATCAATTGAACCATATTTTCCTGCGACTATAAGCAAATAGTAATCGCTCATATCAATCATCTTTTTGATATATTCCCACTGGCTTAATGAACTAGCTGGGAACTGTTCCATCCCCACCGGAATGCACCCCATATCAAGTAAACAACTTATCGCTGCCTGTCTTTCACTTTTTAAATCTTCATATGTTGAACTAACAAATACCTGATATTTCTTTTCCATTCAAACACATCCTTTCACTATTGTAGTTCTTTCAGTGGCACTCCCTCTTTTGTCTTCCACAATTCATTTCCACTAAGACTTGAACCTCCTACAAAAGCTGCTGCCGATGAAGGACTAGAGAATACCAGATCTTCTTTTAATACAAAATTCTTATCTATGCTATTTATATATTTCTGACGATATTTAATAGCTATTTCAGGGCAGCTCTTAACTGTAGTTTTGCTAATAATACTACCCTTAAATACAACAAATCCATCAGGTATTCTCTGTCCACTCGCCTTAGTGCCAGATCTTTCCATATACAACACCGGCTCATTTGAGCCCTTCGCATCTACCGGCATACGCTTCGGAGAAAATACTTTGTAGCCCAACGCGCCTATCATCATCTTTGTTATATCAATAGCGTCTTCCATTTCGGATTCCAATTCTTCAGACTGGTTTCCTAATGGGGGCTCATTTCCATTGACAACATCATATCTTCCAACCTCTTTTGCAAGATTACAAAAACGATTTTCAAGGTAACTAATTTCTGTGGCTCCAAAAGAATCATCTGACGTTGTAAGCATAACAACCTCAGTCCAATCATTTATTGACTTGTGAGGCTCCAGTATTCTACCCAGAATACCTTTTCCATTTTTTCTACTATTAGCCTGGCCTACATACACCTGCTCTTTCCCATTAATATCCGTACCAAACAAAAAATAAACTCCGCTATAATTTACCTGTGCAATATCTTTGCATTTTCCAATATCAGTACGAGGAATCTTATAAACAATTCCTTTCCACATAGAGTATGTACACTTTACTCTGCCTTCTGGCATAGCATCCATCATAAACAAACTTATGGTCTTTCCTCTTGCCACTTCTACACCACCTTTAATTATTTGATCCTACAACACGAAACTCACCTGTTTCAGCATCAAACTCTGCTACTTTTGTCTTTCCAATCAGATGTCGATTCATACGAAAATAATACTCAGCCAAAGTCTCCTCTCTCTTAGGATGCCTTGATAATTTCATTACTATAAACTTCTCGTATGTATCTGGGATAAATGACAAGTAAAATGCGGCCTCATTTGTAAATCCCATTTTCGCACTAGGCACATTTCCTGTTTCAGTCCAGGTATAGCACTTACATTCAATTGCCATTGTGTCATCGCTGCTCACTATGTCAAATTTATGATTCTTTGCCGGATGACCCATCGCTATTTTCTTTTCAAGAATAAACTCTTTGTCAAATTGTTGCTCTAACCAGCGCGCTACTGCTTTTTGAAAAGCTGCTCCCACGCCTGGATTCTCTGAATTTTTGTTCATATCCTAACCCTTTACGCCACAAGTGCATTACTCTTTATACTATTAATTACCTGCACAAACTTAATCTGTTCTTCACGTGTGAAAATCACGCTAAACTTATATGGTCTATCAAATGGCGCCTTCATAAGATCCAAAACATTGTTGATATAACCATTCTCAACCACATAATCAACTACCTGCTCTATGAAATGAATCTGCTCAGCATTTGGTCTTTCCTCTGCAATAAATGTAGAAAATGCTGCATAAGCTGCATCTCTATCCATCTTTGCTATTTTTCTAATAAGCAAGCCAAATGGAGTGTCCTGATAATTCATCTGGTAATCTTCTGCTGTACCCAATTCCTCAGTGAAAATTCTTTCTAGTTCTTTGTAGTCATCCACTGAAATCGGTTCATTATGTAAAAGTTTATTTATTGCTGGCTGGCTCTTATGAGCTTCAACATATTCATTTACCTTTGCACGATAATCATCAAAGTCAGAAGATGCCATATCCACTTTTCTTCCTTCTTCTCTAAAGACAACCTCATCTTCGAAATCGGTATAATGAATTTTTACCTTCTTAGGTGGAATAAACTTCATAATATCTCGCAAGGATTTTCTTGTTTCCTCAAATTTCAAGATATCTTGAGCATTCCAATAATTATCACTTGTTAATTCTTTTAATTCTGGTATCTTTGCCTTTACATCCGGGATAGTTGCACACTCTGATAGAAGAATGTTTGCATTACTTACTACATGTCGCTTTATTTTACCGAAGTTCTTTCCAACCATTGCAGAAAGCATTAATCCATACATAGCAACATCAAAATTTATGGCAGCCTCGTCCTTCTCACCTGATACAACAAGCCCAGCTAAATGTGCAATAATCTCTTCTTTATTCACATCATCCAAGCATTCATATTCTTTGCGAACTTTATACTGCTCTACATATCTAAGCTCCAAGCGAACCTCAATACGTTCTGGATTCATGGCCTGCACATCACCAACCACGTGGTCTACCATATCATCTCTGATTATCTGATAATCCATTTCTGCATAATTTGCATCTTGTAGCAACCTTATTATCTGCACCATACGTATAAAACGAGCTGTTACTGGTGCAATTGTAAGTCCAAGTTCCTTACCCTTTGGATGTTCATCAAAGAACTGGAAATTCCGCATATAATCAAATACATAGAATTCCTTTTTATCTTCGCCTTCACCCAAAAGACTACTACATAGACGCGTACCTCGACCTATCATCTGATCGAACTTGATACGACTGTATACTTTCTTGGCAAATATTAAATTAGTAATTTCCGAAACATCAACACCCGTTTCAAGCATATCCACTGTTACCGTAATGAAAGGATACTCATCAGGTTTCTTGAAATCCTCGAGGTTCTTTTCCGCATATGGCTCATCACAAATAACCAACTTGCAAAAGGCCCCTTTATACTGTGGATATAATTTATCAAAACGCTCTACAATAAACTTTGCATGGCGTTTGTTCTGTGCAAAGATAATGGTCTTTCCAACATGATTTCCATTCTTATGTTTAATACCATTATTCATCAAATCCGAAATCATTTTATCTACAGTATCTTTATTGAAAATATATTTATTGATTCGTTCTGGTGGAATATGCTCTGGTAACCCCTCATCCTCATAGAACTCATCTTCATATGCTTCACGCTCATCTTCATCCAGGTCCTCATATGTGATACCGTCATCTGGAATCTGCGTAGCTGTTTCAATCAAGTAAAATGGAACCAACACATGATCTTTATTTACTGCCTCATCATACTCGTATACATCTGTAGGCATATTGTTTTTCATTTCAAAGAACTCATATGTTGACTGATGAACAGTTTTCTTTGGTGTAGCTGTGAGACCTAATAAACATGCATCAAAATACTCAAAGATAGCTCTATATTTATTGAAGATACTTCTATGTGCCTCATCAATAACAATCAAGTCGAAATGTCCTGGCGAAAAGAATCTTGATCCATCAGAATTCTTCATGGTGTCTATTGCATTTAAAATAGTAGGATATGTAGAGAACACTATATTGGCATTTCGCTCGTCCTTATTTAAAAGCAAATTACACATAGTCGTATTAGGAATATATGATGAAAATGCATTCTTTGCCTGCTTAACCAACTCTTTTCTATCTGCAAGAAACAGAACTCGTCCCATCTGCTGGCTACGAGTCATTACATCTACAACAGAAGCAGCAGTTCTTGTCTTACCAGTACCAGTGGCCATTACCAGCAAACATTTTCTTATTCCCTTTTCGTAATTTTCACAACACTTGGTCACCGCACGTAACTGATACCAGCGATTTGTAATCTCCTCATCAATCTGAATACTGTTTACAGATTTTTTGATATATCTACGCTCAATCATGGCGTTTATATCTTTTTGAGGGAACATTCCACTGACTACTCTAGGCGCACTATTTTCATCATCCCACAAATAGGTTTCAAAGCCATTAGTATAGAAAATAACCGGCCTAAAGCCTTGCATATTCTGAATACAGTCAGCATATAGTTTTCCCTGATTACGTCCCTTATCTGCACTTTCGCTGGCACGCTTAGCTTCTAATACAGCAATTATCTTTCCAGTATCTCCCCAAATAACATAATCGACATATCCGGTTCCTGTTTCATTAGGCATACCAACTACAGGATACTCAACCTCAATACAATTACGCTTAGCATCCTGGTCAAATACATATCCATTTGCTTTAAGATCTGCATCTATGTAACGCTTTCTTGTTAACCATTCAGGCATATTAGGATCATAAGTATACTCACGTTCCTTTTGATTCTTAGATTTCTGTCCCTTCATCTGCTGACGAAGTTCTTCATTCATCCTTAATAAACGCTCGATTTCCTTGTCTTTTTCATCGACAATTTTATCCGCATTTTTCTGAACATCCTGAATTACCTGCTTGTATTGTTCCTGAATAGCCTCAGCATCTTTGGTCGCATCAGGAATCTTAGTTTCATCAAAGCTGCGTTCTATATAATCTCTACCATAGCAATAATCAATCCATTGAACAAAATCAAAAAGAATGTTCAATGAAAGAATTGCATCATCCTTATCGAGGCTTTTTGATGTGTGGACAGACTCATTACCATTTTTAACTATATACTGCAGTCTCTTCCACAATGTATAATCCATCAGAGAAGGGAATCCATTATTATGCAGTAATGACTGTAGTCCCTCTCTGTATTCAATTGGATTCAATGCTGAATCAATAGAATAAACCCACTTCACGCATAGTTCTAATGCCTTTCTTGAAGCTACTGCACTCATTACAGGCGACGATTCCAATATTCGTTCTGCATCAATACAAGCGCCTGCAAATAAATCATATTCTCTTTTTTCTTCAAGAAATGTAAAATTTATCTCCATTGTAAAATCCTCCTTCCGGAATGATATTTATATTTATAAATTTTGATTTGTCGACTTGTTTACAAAAATCCATAAAGCCCTTTTGAAGCTCAATTGGCGGTAAAATAATCTGCAAATTTTCAACTTGCTGCTTTGTTATCGCTTCACGAGTCGCCCCACTTCCAGCTATATTCCATAACAAATCCTGATAATTATCATCTATCAAAAGTTTGTTTAAGAACTCTGGAATAATGCATTCATTACATCTGATAATGCAAACATGCTGATTAACTCTTGCTGGAAGTATCTCACTTGGCACCACACAAGAGCGCGCAACAGAAGCACCTGTAATATTGAGTAATACATCACTTTCTTCAATAGTAACATTGTCCAATTTGGCAGCCTGTTCATCTGAAATATGAGCCAAATCCTTATATTCAAACTGTCCATTATGAACATTCATACTGCGAATAAGTGTAATACCTTCTTCGTGATAGGCTTCCTTTCCACCCTTAGGGGTCGCCCCAGATCCAATCTTTGTTGTAATCTCGCCTAATGTCTTCTGTTCCCATCCTTTGTCATTCAAAACTGGATTACCAAAGAGCTCGACAAATCGGGCTTTGATGAGATCGTCTAATAGCTGTATTTCTCGTTGTCTATGTTCTTTTATCATTATTATTCGATTTAACGCATTCACAATATATTTCTGCTCATCCATACTTCTTGCTGGAATCTGCATTTTACGCATAGCTGCTTGCGTTAATTTTTGCCTTGTAGCACCGTTAACCATACCATCCACTTTATAAAACATTAGCGAATAACAAAGATAATCCACATCCAACCCTGCTTTCGGTTTCAGTACGTGTGCATGGTTATTAACCCAGCATTTTCCAGAAACTCTATATGCAATTGGTTTCTCTTTTGAACCAAAGTTTCCACCATCTTCAGCAAGTAAAACTAGCTCGTCATCGAAAATGTAATTTGCTACATGGTCTTGAATACCATTTGCACCGTAATAAGGGTATTCCCCCTCTTCTCGCTCAGATGCTGTTATTGGAATTCTTTGTGAATCCAAAATTTCACAGCAATCTTCTACATACATCATTTCCATCTACATCATCCCTACAAACCTCAATTTGCAATTAGGTCATGTATTTCTGATGAGATGTCTTAACATTGGTCTGGTTCACCATCGCATACTGCATTGTGGTATCAATTTGTGAATGTCCAAGTATCTTCTGAACCTGCTCTATTGGCATTCCTTTATCAATAGCTCGCGTGGCCATTGTTCTCCTAAATTTATGAGGATGAACTCTTTCAAGGCTTAATCGTCTTCCCAACTGACGAAGCCTAATCTCTACTCCACTAATTTTTAATCTATTATGAGGTGAATCCAACGTCACAAATAAGGCTTCATTTTCATCATTCCTGCTATCAATATAATCTTTCAAGTGGACTTTTGCCTTTGTATCAAAATATACCCGGCGTTCTTTATCACCCTTACCATATACAACGCATTCTCGACCTTCTAAATCTATATCATCGATATTCAGATTTACCAATTCACCAACTCTAATCCCTGTTGAATACAGAAGATCTATAATCGCTAAATCCCGAATATCCTTGCAGTTATCTCTAAGTTTCTCGATTCCTTCATCAGAGATTACATTTTTAACAGTTGTTTTGGTCTTTATCTTATGTATTCGCTTCGTTGGGCTTTTCAGAATATAATCTTCTTCCTCAAGCCAAGAAAAGAAGCTCGAAATATTACGTCTAACATTATCAATAGTCACATTAGAGCAGTTATTCCGCTTTTGATATGCAGCTAGATATTCTCTTATTTCTTCCGTTGTTACTTTCCTAACCAACGTGTCTACTTCGCTAATAAAATGCTCTATGGTTGTCCGGTAATATTTAATTGTTCTGTCAGAGCATCCTTCTATTTTCTTTGCATCGAGAAACATTTTCAAAAAATCACTGTTAGAGATATCGTTTTTCTCTGCTGAATTTTCTGCAAAAGTATCTACTATTACCTCCTGAAGTTTTTTCATCTGAGCAATAGTAAGATACTCTGCCATTTCGTTTAATACTTTTACAATTTTCTCTTCCATGTTGATATACCTCTTTTCTAAATTGATATACCAACATCCTTCTCCGGCCTTGTCCTTTATTTATCCAAAGTATTCCTGCATTAAGCTATCAAATAATTTCTGCGCCTCATCCAACATCTGCTGAGCTACAACTTTTGATTTGTCGACTTGTTCTACGAATGCTGCAAACTGGTTTTGAAGTTCTATATCTGGAACATAAATAACCGTTGTATTAATCTTTGAAAGCAAAAGATTAGGCTGCGCAGATGCACTCTCAACAATATACATTTGTGTATTAACCCTGTAACACCACTTCAAGAACACAGGATTTAACACATCCTTCTTAACCTTCAATAAAGCTACACTTTTTTGTAAAAGCGTATGCTCCGTTCTTTCATCAGTTGCAATTGCAGACTTACCAATCGTTGCCCCAGTATTAACAATAAGGAAATCTCCTATTTCAATATTGCAACGTTTATAATCCTTTTCAAATTCTTCAATATTTATTTCTGGTGCTGTATCATAATGGACTTTATCATCAAATATTTCTCTAGCGCCAACAAAATATCTTTCCGTCCCCTCTTCTGCTTTACATCCACCATGTTTACCGTCTGTAATTTTATTACACAACTCTTTCAATGATGCTTTTGCAAACTCTTGACTTGGGTTATCCAATGTTCCAAACAGCTCGACAAATCGGGCTTTGATAAGATCATCTAACTTTTCAATTTCCTTTTTTCGATCATTAATGATCCTTTGAGCAGTATCAAGTATTTCAACATGTCTTTGCTGCTCTTTCAGGTCTGGTAATTCCATAAGAACTGTTTTTAGTTTTCCATACTTAATACTTGTACGAGTACTTCCTTGTGCAAAAGATGCAATTGATTGTTGAAACCCATTCGACTTAAAGTAATATTTCAGAAATTCTGGAATAACTATTGGTTTCGCAATTTCAAAAACTGGATATGCCGGACTAACAATTCCAATATCTGTACAATCAAGCATATTGGGAAAAAACTCTCCTGTATCGCTCATTGCTCTATATGTAAACTGACCTCTTTTAATAATTTTGTAACCCGTATTATCTTTGCTCGCTACTTGTTTATTAAAATAATCACTCTGTAAGTAAAGTCCTGCTTTCGAAGAAGTGAGTACAGGGTATTGATTGTTTTCTGTAGTTTTTTCACTTACTTCTTGCAAGAAAGATTCTAACTTAACCTTCATCTATCATCCCTACAAACCTCAATTTATGAGGCCCTTTCTTCTTTATTTTCTAAGTAATGCTCTAAGGGTTGCTGTTTCCTCTGCTATCTGAGCATTCAATTTGTCAATTTCATCAAGAATTTCTTCTGTAGGTGGATATTCGACTGCTACATATTCTGTTTTCTTATACTTATTGATTGAAAGATCGTAATCATTATCAACAATTTCCTGCTTATCAACCAAAAAGCTCTGTTCTGTCCTATCACGAGATGCTTCATTTTCTTTATTATGAAATCTCTCAATAATATCAGGAATATCATTCTCTTCAATTGGTTGACGCTTATCGTCAAGTGTATGACCATCAGACTTCATATCATAGAACCAAACTTTATCCGTACCACCTGCATTTGTCTTTGTGAAAATAAGAATCGCTGTTGATACTCCGGCATATGGCTTAAAAACACCTGAAGGCATAGAAATTACACCCTCTAAGTATTGATTTTCAATAAGCTCTTTACGAAGGTTCTTATGAGCATTTGACGAGCCAAACAAAACACCATCTGGAACGATACAAGCACATCTTCCTCCAACACGAAGTAAACGTGTAAATAAAGCTACAAACAACAATTCCGTTTTTGTTGTGCTTGTAATTGCAGATAATGACTCACTTATATTTTCCTTATTCAATGTCCCCTTAAAAGGTGGATTAGCCAGAATAAGGTCATATGTATCTTTTACCTGATAGTCCTTTGATACGCTATCCTGCTTATTAAGCTGAGGATTAGTTACCGAATGAAGCATAAGATTCATACATGATAATCTACACATAGTTTCATCTGTATCAAATCCTGTAAATGTTTCCGTCGCATACTTTTTCCATTGTTCATCAGACATCTTACTTCCATAATGGCTTCTAATATATTCTGCACTTGAGATAAGAAATCCTGCTGTACCACAAGCCGGATCACATATCTTTGTATCCGGTGTAGGAGCCATCAGTTCGACCATCATATCTCTGATATGCTTTGGTGTTCTAAAGGCACCAAGTCTACCTGCAGAGTTCAATTTACCAAGCATATGCTCATATAAGTCACCCTGCATATCCAAATCTTTTATGTCATTTTCAAACAAATCCTCTAATCCAGTTATTACCTTCTGAAGTGCCAATGGCTCATTAATCTTGAAAGTTGCATGTTTCAAATATCTAGAAAATGCAGAATTCTCATCTGAATTCAAATTTATAAGGAATACAAAAACACGCTCCACAAAATGCTTATGAAGTTCACGAGCCTCCATACCTTTGAAATTTCTCCAACGAAGTGCCTGCTCCTCTTTTGACTCTCCAAATATATGTGTTTGCTTCTGCCCTGAGAGCAATTCTGCTGTTTCGATATCAGCCTCTCTCTCATCAATCTGTTTAGCAAACATAAGATATGTTAACTGCTCAATAACTTCAGTTGGCTGTGACACTCCTCCGGCTATAACATCAAGCCATATCTGTTCAATTTTGTTTTTCACTGCTGCTGGTAACATAACCATCCTCCTGTAATCTAATGTAGTAAGGGTAGAGTTCTCCTATCCTAATAGAATTTTCTCACAACTGGTGTCCCAAAATCAGGACTTGATATACTTTCCTGACTTTATTCTTTTATCAACTGGCTTTTGCGCATCCATTGGAATCGCCCATGATCTGCCAAATTTTATAACCCCAGGAATCATTCCCTCGTTACATATAGTTTGAAGTCTTCTCTCTGACAATCCCCACTTAGATGCAGCTTCTTTTACAGTCATAAATTCCATACGTTTTATCTCCATTTTTTGTACTAAAAACGACAAAATACTCCTCTTTATATTATAAGCGTTCAACCGCCGAAAATCAACCAAAATCTGGCCTAATTTCCCTCTACACCTCTACGCATACATATACAAAAAATACCTTGCAGCATACATTCATAAAACGTCGCTACAAGGTATATATTTTTTACCCACTTATAATATTTTTATTATTTCAAGTACATAAATTCCTGCTAAAAACACAGGTACATATTTCTCTAAAAAGCCCTGAAACCCGCATAAAATCAAGGTTTCTTCGATAGCAAGCAAACAGTTTCCACATGCCCCGTAAACGGAAACATATCCACCGCCACGGCCCGCTCCACCCTGTATCCATTCCCCACCATATACTTCAAATCCCTAACCAGTGTCTCGGGGTTACAGGATACATACACCACCTTCCCAGGCGCCATGCGCGCCACGGCCGACAGAAATTCTTCGCTGCTGCCGCTGCGGGGCGGGTCCATCAGGACCACGTCCACCCGGGCGCCCTGGGCCTCCATCTCCAGCAGGAAACGTCCCGCGTCATTTTGGTAGAATTGGATGTTCCGCGCCTGGTTGATCTTGGCGTTGCTGCGGGCATCCCTCACCGCGTCGGCATTCAGTTCCACGCCAATCACCTGCTTTGCCCGGTCGCTGGCAATGATGCCGATGGTGCCGGTGCCGCAATAGGCATCCACCACCGTCTCCTGCCCGGTCAAAGCCGCATATTCCATGGCCTTGGCGTACAACACTTCCGTCTGCGCCGGGTTTACCTGATAGAAGGACTTGGGGGAGATTCGGAAAGTCTTGCCACATAGGGTATCCTCGATATATCCCTTGCCATAGATCACCTGTTCCTTATCGCCCAGCACCATACTGGTGCTTCGATTATTTACGTTGACAACGATGGTGTTGATCTCCGGATGGCGCTTGAGCAATGCCTTGACAAAATTGTTCTTGGAGGGCAGTATGGGGGAGGCCAGCACCAAAACCACCATGATCTGCCCCGAAACCTGTCCTGTACGGACCAGCACATGACGCAGCAGCCCGTAGCCTGTGTCCTCATTATATGGTCGGATTTTAAAAGAGGGAAGCAACTCCCGTATGGACACAATGATGGCATCCGCCTTCTGGTTCTCGATCCGGCAGCTGTCCACCGGCACAATACGGTGGGTGTACTCCTCATAGATGCCGGAGACGGGCCGGTGCTTCTTATCCTCTCCAAACACGGCATGTACCTTATTTCGATAATACAGGGGCTGTTCCATCCCCAGGATGCCCTCCAGCCTGCAATAGGGCGCCAGGAGTTTTCTCACCTGCTTTTCTTTCTCCTTCAGCTGCTCCTGATAATCTCTGCCCATCCACTGACAACCGCCGCAGCGCTTCGCCACAGGGCAAAGATCGTTTTGTGTCTTATCCCCAACCGAAGCTTTCACCCTATATCCGTTATCTCGGTTGGAGGCAGATATCGCGCCGCCCCTTTTTCCCTTATCCGTTTTCATCCTATCCGCCACATGCTGTTTCGCCCCGCTGCCACTGTTATCTCGCCTATATCCGGGGAATCCGCCACTTATTCCGCCACTCATACTCGTCATCCTTAATCCATTGTGATATTTATAGTTTCTGTTCTTGTTCTATGGTAGCTGTCTTATTTTGTCACTCTCTATCGAATTACCCCTCGTGAACTTCATCCTCGCTGACCTCTGTGTTCATCAGCTGCAGATTGTCAATATTCCTCACTTTCCTCCCATATTTTCCGTGGGCCCTTACATTTTCCAAATATATGATGTTAAAAATTGACATAAATATATCCTCCTGTAGGTTTCATGACCCCATTATACAAAATAAAGGGAAAAACGTACAGTCTTTTTGCTGTCATAGGCTGCTTTTTTGACAACTAAAAAACGAGAGGTGAAAACATCTCCCGTTTTGGTGTGGTGGCCATTTAATGTACGCATCTGATATTTGCTGTGTTGGGACCGCAAATCCCCACTCCTTACACCGCCTCTTCCCGCTGGTCCACATACCTGCGCAGGGCTTCCTCGGCCTCCTGGGGGCTCAGCGCCCATTCCTCCAGCATATTGTCGATGTTCTCCAGCTGAATATTCCGCTTCTCCTTATACATCTCCGCCAGTTCCTGCTTCTCCGATTCGATCCGGGCTGTCAGAGCCTCTATCAACTCCTCCTTGGCCGCAATCTTTTCCTCCAGTGTCTTTCTCGGTCCTCTTGCCATATTTACCTCTCTTCTGCGCCATAGCGCCTGCATTTTTCATTGCCTGGGAGAGTTCTTCCGGCTTTTCCGGACACAAAACGCTGGAAATATCTCCCATCCTTAATTCAGTATATGGACAAGACTGGAAAAATATGCATATATTTGCTATTACAAATAAAAATAGGCTTTTTTAGACGTTGGCCGAATGCGCTAGGCGTAACGCCTAATCTATTGACCAATGTCATTTAGTTTAGTGCCCCCTGACTTGATTTCTGAATTAAAACAGGTAAGGTAAATTTCATCAGCTTTCTCCTTCAAAAATTTTAATCGATCATATATCTGATTACCACTTTATTACCCGCCAAAAAAAGAAGTGCCGAAACCCTAGTAATTTCAAGGCTTTGACACTTCCTAATGTATCGGAGTGGCGGGATTCGAACTCGCGACCTCCGCCTCCCTAAGACGGCGCTCTAACCAAGCTGAGCCACACCCCGTGACGTAGATTATTATACCTCGTCACCCCGAAAAAAGCAAGTACTTTTTTGCAAAATCAAGTGGATTATACATTTTTGTGTAAATCTTTGCTATGCTCCCCTAAAACAGGTGAATTTATTGTCTGTTTTGCACATATGCCAGTAAAGGGTAAAGCACTGCTGCCCAATGCATAACCTCAGTCCTTAAGGGCCAGCAGACGCACCAGATAATCCCATACCCGCTGGGTGGAAGAAATACTCAGGGTTTCCTCCGTGGTATGAATGTCATACATATTCGGCCCAAAAGAGATGCCGTCCAAATCCGTGATCTTGGATGCCAGAATCCCACACTCCAATCCCGCATGAATGGCCTCCACTCTGGGCTTCTCCCCGTACATGTCCTCATACAGGGCAATCATTTTATCCCGCAGGGGAGAATCCACCCGGTAGGCCCAGCCCGGATAGTCCCCTGTGATCTCGCAGCGCCCGCCGGCCAGGGCTGTCAACGCCCGCACCTTATCAAGCAGCGCCTGCTTGCTGCTCTCCACACAACTGCGCACGGAGAACTCCGCCGACACTCTGCCGCCGTCCACTTTCAGGATTCCCAGATTCAGGGAAGTCTCCACCAGTCCCTGCACATCGGCGCTCATGGCCTGGACGCCGCAGGGCAGACTGTAGAGATAATTCACCGCCCGCTGTAAATCGCTGCCTGTCAGACAATTTGCGGTCACTGCCCCCCGGGATACCGCCGTGACGGAAACCTCCGGGTCTTTAGTGGCCAGTTCCCCTTTCAGCGCCGCCTCAAACGCGGCCGCCAGCTGCGTCAGCCGTTCCTCCTCTTCCCTTGCCACTACTATCCGGGCAGTGGTCACCCTGGGAATGGCATTGTCCGCCAGTCCTCCCTCACAGCCGCAAAGCCCTATCTTCACGCTGCCTGCCAGCTTTTGCAGGAGCCTGGCCATCAGCAGGTTGGAGTTGCCCCGCTCCTTGTGGATCTCCGCGCCGGAATGGCCTCCCTGTAAACCCTCCACCGTCAGCTCATAAGCCGTTCCCGACAACTCCCGGCACTTGTCCGACAGGTCCACCAGACAGTTGATTCTCGCGCCCCCGGCACAGCTGGTCAAAAAGATGCCTTCCTCCTCGGAGTCCAGGTTCAGCAGCCTGTGCCCCTGCAGCATGGACAGGTCTATGGCCCTTGCGCCGTCCATTCCCACTTCCTCGTCCACGGTGATAACCACCTCCAGACGGGGATGCCGCAATGTGTCATCATCCAGCAGGGCCAAGGCATAGGCCACCGCAATACCGTCGTCACCGCCCAGGCTGGTTCCCTCCGCATAGATTCTGTCCCCGTCCACGGCAAGCTTCAGCGAATCTCTGGTCATATCTATGGCAAGCCCCGGCTTATGCACGGCCACCATGTCCATATGTCCCTGCAGGATCAGAGCGGGCTCCTGCTCATAGCCCGGCGTGGCCTCCTTGATGATAATGATATTCTTAACCTCATCCTGGATACACTCAAGTCCCCTCCTGCCTGCAAACTCTGCCAGATAATTGCTGATTGCCTCCACATTGCCAGAACCGTGGGGAATCCCCGCAATACTCTCAAAATATTCAAATACCTTCATCGGCTCTATTCCCGCTAAAACACCCATACCCTTTTACACTCCTTTTATTCATTCTGCGACACTGGATTGCGCTGACCTTACCCCACCTTATATCCTGTCCCCCACACCACTTTCAAATACCTGGGCTCCTTGGGGTTTCTCTCGATCTTCTCCCGGATATGGCGTATATGCACGGCGATGGTATTGTCGGCGCCGATGGCCTGCATGTGCCATATGGCTTCATAGATCTGGGCGATGGACAACACCTTTCCCCTCTCCTGCACCAGCAGTTTCAATATCTTGTACTCAATGGGGGTCAGCCTTACCTCTTTATGATCCACGAAAACCTGCCTGGTATTGTCATCGATCACCAGATCATCCACCTGGTAGATTTTATCTATATTGGCGCACATATTTACAAGCTGGGTATAGCGGCGCAGCTGGGACTTGATCCGGGCCAGCAGTTCCAGTGGATTACAGCCGCTCACCACATAATCGTCCGCTCCCGCGTTCAGCGCCAGAATCTTGCTGGTCTCATCATCACGGGCGGAAACCACTATGATGGGCAGACTGCTCATCTGGCGGATCTGCTGCAGCGTCTCCAGACCTTCCGTAATATCCTGATCCTTGTCCGACCATACCACATCGGTTATTAAAAGATGAATCTGCTCCGCCGCCATAATCTGGCGCAGCTGCTTTCTGTTCTCCGCCACCAGCAGCCGAATGTTCTCGCCCCTCAGAAGCGGCCGCAGGGACGCTGTAATCTTCGTATTGTTATTGTAGATCACAACATTTTTGTCCATAAGTCTATCAATCCTTTCTAAATAGAGTTCCGCACAGCATGCTCTCCGTCATTCACCTGCTACATATACTCCCAGATCCATGGATTGTAGCACGGCATAGGCTTCCTCCTGGGTGTATCCCCGAAAACCTACCAGCAAATCCCATCCAAACAGGGAGATTGCGCATTCTATGTTGCTGACATCACTGCCATCTATAATATCGATCACCTTGTAAGTATATCCCTGGGAAGTGGTAAAATTACGCTCATTGGCCGCCTCCCCCGCATAGGCGCTGGCTGAAGCATATGCCTGACTTTCCCGGTGATCCATCTGCATGATGGAAAAGAACCTCTCCTGTGTATCCTGCAAACTGATATACAGTTGATTTCCCACCACATGGATATTCTGCTCCGCCAGGTCTCCACCTACCAGCTGCATATCCGGAATCGGCACTACCACCGCGCTTTCCTCCCGAAAAGCATCCAGGGAATCATACTCCTTGATCTCCATCTCATATACTATGCATTCTGTTTCAGCCTCCTCCGGTACCTGCCCTGCCCCTTCCTTGGCCAGCGCCAAAGGCTGTCCTGCGTCACCCACTCCTTCCGTACCCGTTTCACTCTCCGTATATCGCCACTTCCCGCCGGTGATGGAAAAGCCGTTGTCCCTCACCTGAATGAAACTGCTGCCGTAATTCATGGCGGTAACCACACCGCCCACCATCAAAAATACTGCCGCAGCCGAAGCAGCAGACATGATCACGCGCCTTCTTCGGGCTTTCCGCAGTTTGTGGTGATGGATTTCATCAGACATCCTCTCTATATCCAGGTGAAATGTCCCCACACGATCCATTTCCCTCCGATACTCTTCTCTGAAGCTACGCAAAGTCATATTCCTCCTTCAGGTTCTTTTTCAAGATCTCCCTGCCTCTGGTCAACTGGGAAGTCACCGTGGATACCTTCCGCTCCAGTATCACGGCAATCTCCTTCACCGACAACTCCTCATAGTAAAACAAATGGATCACATCCCGGTATGTGACGGGCAGCTTCCGCACTGCTTCCAGCACTGCCCTGGCCTCCTCCTTGTCCAGAAACGCCTCCTCCGGGCCACAATCCTTTGTCTCCTGATCCTCCCCCGCGAAAATCTGTTCCGGATCCGGAACTTCACTGCGGCGGCGGTGAAAACTGCTGCGCCACATTTTGTTGCAGCCGTTTAAGGCGACTCTGATCAGCCATGCTTTTTCATATTCCTCGTCTTCAAATTCCCGTGAAGCTTTGAAATACTGGTAGAAAGTCTCCTGTACGATGTCCTCCGCATCCGCCCTGTTACCCATCCTGGCATATGCGATCTTGAAAAGCATACCGCTGTAGCTGTCAATCTTTTCCTGTAGCTTCCCCTGTATTCTAGTTGTATCCTGTATCATGATTGTATCCATCTCAAGCAACCTGCTTCTACTTAGTAATATCCTCCAGAGATCAATTTACTGCAAATTTTTTTGAAAATTATAAAAAATTGACCCGCTAACTATAAGACAGCTTTGCGGGCCAAAATGTTTCGCTATCATTGCGGTTTTTTTCAGGTTTTTTTATCTTTTTTCTCTCTCACTGCCTCCAGATCCTCCGGCTGGAGTTCCCGAAAGCGATTCAGCCCCGATACCAATATAGTAATGCTGTTTTTTGTAGTGTCAAACACACCCTCCTGGTACATGTTCGACAACAACATGCCCAGAGGTACGGCTATAATCATGCCGATAACGCCGCCCAACTTATAGCCGATAAACAGCAAAAGCAGAGTGGGAATCGGCGCTACTCCGATGGAATCCCCCACAATCTTGGGCTGGATAATCTGCCTGGCCAGCTGACCGCCGCCCCATATGATCAGAAGGCCGATGGCCATCCTGTAATCTCTGCTGAATATCTTGATAATTGCCCAGGGAACCATCACTGTGCCCGTGCCGAAGAAGGGCAGCAGATCCAGAAAGGCAATGCCCAGAGCGATCAGCAGAACATAATCCACCCGCAGCAAACTCAGCCCAATCACCAGCAGCAGGTACATCCAGACCTCGATTTTCAGCTGGGCCTTAAAATAACCGCCCACGGACTTTAAGATGCTCCTGCGGATCATGTCATACCGGGCCATGATGGAGGCGGGAGTATGTTTCCTGATCCAACTGCCGATCTGGTACCGGTCCGCCACGAAGAAATAGGAGGCCAGCAGACACATGATAATGCCGATCAACACAGAAGGCAGCTGCTTGGCAAAATTTCCCGCCGCCGTGATGGTTGGCGTACCGATGCGCTCAAACAGTCCGGCCATGAAATCCCCCACCTGCTTGCTCAGAGCGGCGATAGTCTGCTGGGTATCCTGGGGAAGTTTTTCCAGGATCCCGTTCAGGCTCTCTCCCACGCCGGCCAGATCTTCCTTCATGGAATCCCACATCCCCGGCAGCGCTTCCAGAAGTCCCAGACCTTCCTCGATCAACTTGGCGCCCACCAGATACAGCACCAACACTACCAGCGCAATAACCACAATGATGACAAACGCGCTGGCCCATTTCCGCTTCAATTTTATTTTCTCCTCAAAAAAGCGCACCAGCGGGCTGGCAATCATGGAGATAATTCCCGCCACCACAAAGGGCATGAACCATATGATCAGCCGGGGCAGCAACAATACCGCCAGCAGCAAAATAACCACTGCCACACCCAGATTAACCAACGCCTTGAAGTATTTCGTCGATGATTTCATAGATTTCCTCCCTGCCCTGCTTTGTAGCGGCAGAAAAAGGAACGATACGCGCGTCCTTTCCCGCCTTCAGCGTCTCTCTCAGCAGCTTCACCTGTTTTTGAGTCTGGCTGCGGTTGATCTTATCCAGTTTGGTGGCAATAATAATGGGCTGATAGCCATGTTCCTTAATCCAGTCGTACATAACGCAGTCGTTTTCCGACGGTTTATGGCGGATATCAATGAGTAGGAACACCGCCTTCAGCTGCCGGGATTTGTGCAGATAATTCTCAACCATTCTGCCCCACTTGGCTTTCACTTCTTCACTCACCCTGGCATAGCCATAGCCCGGCAGATCCACAAAATAGACACTGTCATTGATATTGTAAAAATTGATGGTCTGAGTCTTGCCGGGCTGGGAACTGGTGCGCGCCAGACTCTTCCTGTTCATAAGAGCATTGATCAGAGAGGATTTGCCCACATTGCTCTTTCCGGCAAAAGCCACCTCCGGCCTGCTGTTTTCCGGCAGCTTACTGGTAATGCCGCACACCGTCTCCAACGCTACATTCTTAATAATCATATCCGCTCCCATCGCCCCCTATGACAGGCGTTTATAGTAAACTCGACCATAATCCCGGCAAAAAGCGGCCGGATGGCCATCCATACTATGAAAGCCAAAGCTTTCATAGTAAATCACAGCCATACCCTCGGCAGAAAGCAGCCGGATGGCCATTCACGCTATAAGAGTAAGAATTTTTACAGTACCCCACGCTGCAATCAAATACTCCGCTGCAAACAACGGAGCATCAAGCCTGCAGCGCTGCAGAGCAGCGGGTATTTGACCTTCACTGCATTCGCAAGTCAACTATGTTGGCTTTATGCCCGTGCCGGCACGGCACTTGGCTCATTGCTCGAGGGAATAAAACAAAATGACGCCGCGCTTTTCACAGGCGGCGTCAAACGTTCTCTTCTACTGGGCTTTCTTTACCGGGATATTCCTGGGAAAAGTCAGCGGCTCGCTGGCACCCTCCACAGAATCCCTAGTGACCACACACTTGCCAATGGTGTCGTCCGAAGGGATCTGGTACATCAGATCCATCATCACACTCTCCATGATAGAGCGCAGACCTCTGGCCCCGGTCTTTCTCTCAAAAGCCTTGTCTGCGATGGCCTCGATGGCATCCTCCTCAAACTCCAAATCCACCTCGTCAAACTCAAACAGCTTCTGGTACTGCTTGATCAGAGCGCTCTTGGGCTCCTTCAAAATCCTCACCAATGCTTCTCTGTCCAGGCCCTGCAGGGACACATTAATGGGCACACGACCCACAAACTCCGGAATCAGGCCGAACTTCACCAGATCCTGGGGCGTTACCTCCTGTAAAAGTTCCCCGATCTCCTTGGTAGATTTCTGGGCAACCACCGTATTGAATCCAATGGATTTGCGATCCAGTCTGGACTCCACGATCTTCTCCAATCCGTCAAACGCGCCGCCGCAGATGAACAGAATGTTGGAAGTGTCGATCTGGATCAGATCCTGGTGGGGATGCTTTCTGCCACCCTGCGGCGGCACACTGGCAACCGTTCCTTCCACAATCTTCAAAAGGGCCTGCTGTACCCCCTCCCCGGACACATCCCGGGTGATGGACACATTTTCTCCCTTCTTGGTGATCTTGTCGATCTCATCGATATAGATAATGCCATACTGCGCCCTGTCCACATCATAGTCCGCCGCCTGTATCAGTTTAAGCAGGATGTTCTCCACATCCTCACCCACATAGCCGGCCTCGGTGAGTGTGGTGGCATCCGCAATGGCAAAAGGCACATTGATAATCTTAGCCAGAGTCTGGGCCAGATAGGTCTTGCCCGAACCGGTGGGGCCAATCATGATGATATTGCTCTTCTGCAGCTCCACGTCATTTAAATCCTTCTGTGCCATAACCCGCTTATAATGGTTGTACACTGCCACCGACAATACCTTTTTCGCCTTCTCCTGTCCGACTACATAATCGTCCAGAAACGTCTTGATTTCCTTTGGCTTCAAGAGTTTGATATCCTGCTCCTGCAAGACGGCTTCTTCTTCCTCCTCCAGTTCTTCCTCCAGAATATCCTCACAGATTTCAACACACTCGTCGCAGATATATACCCCTGCCGGCCCCGCGATCAGCTTCTTGACCTGGTTCTGGGACTTGTTGCAGAACGAGCATCTGATTTCGTTGTCAAAATTTTTACCTACCATTCTAACATTTACCTCTTCCCGCATACCACAGGGATACCCTGAGGCGCTACATTTCCTTTATCTGCATAGGACAGACTAAACCTGGGCTTCTCTGGCTATGCATAGCATCCCGCTCTATGATACAATTAGGCGCAGGCGTTCTACTCCTCCGCCCCGATCATGCTGTGGGAACTGAGTATCTTGTCAATCAAACCATATTCCAGCGCCTCCTCGGCACTCTTCCAGTTGTCCCGCTCCGTGTCGGCACACACGGTCTCATAATCCTTGCCTGTGTTCTCCGCCAGCATACGGTTCAGCTTCTCTTTAGTCTTCAAAATATGCTTTGCGGCAATCTCGATCTCCGTTGCCTGTCCCTGCGTTCCTCCCAGAGGCTGGTGGATCATGATCTCCGCGTTGGGCAAAGCGTATCTCTTGCCCTTCTCGCCGCCTGCCAGCAAAAATGCTCCCATACTGGCCGCCATGCCGATACAAGTCGTGGCCACATCGCATTTGATGTACCGCATGGTGTCATAGATAGCCATGCCCGCTGTCACACTGCCGCCAGGGCTATTGATGTACAGATGGATATCCTTCTCCGGATCTTCGGATTCCAGAAAGAGCAGCTGCGCCACCACCAGGCTGGCAGTCACTTCGTTGACCTCTTCTCCCAGAAAAATAATCCGATCCTTCAACAGCCTGGAATAAATATCATAAGACCGCTCACCCTTGCTGGTCTGTTCAATGACATAAGGTACTAAACTCATAATTGCCTCCTAATCTATACTCACGAGCGTTTAGATTTTCCTTTCTATCCGACGCATGTTGCCTGATTACGCAATATGCGCCGGGCAAAATTTGGAAAATCTCAGCGCTCGTCAGTATAACTTCCGAATATTTACATTTTTAACGCTTTTGCGTAAAAACAGTTATACCGCAACAATCGCAAACACATTATACATTACTTACTCATTTTTTACAATCGGAAAACAGAGGATTTCATAAAAAATTAATCAATCCTCTGTTTATCTACACATCCTTTAGTTATAGAGACTATTCCGCGTCCCCAGCCTCTTCCGTCTCTTTGGACTTTTTGGCCTCGGTCTCCTTGGCGTTCTCCACCACAAACTCCACGGCCTTGTTCACGCAGATATCCTCCATCACCTGCTTCTTGCCGCTCTCGCCCAGGATCTCTTTCACCTTGTCCGCTTCCATCTTGTAGCCCTCGGCCATCTTGGTCACTTCAGCCTCGAACTCCTCCTCGGTGGCCTCCATCTTCTCGGCGGCGGCCACAGCCTCCAGCACCAGACGGGACTGGATACGCTTCAGTGCCTGGGGCCTGATCTGCTCCAGCATCATCTGGGGGGTAGCGCCAGTGAACTGCATGTACTGCTCCATGGACAGTCCCTGCATCTGCAATCTCTGTGCGAAATCCTCCACCATCTGTCTCTGCTGGGTCTCCAGCATGGCATCGGGAATCTCCATCTGGGCATCCTCTATGATGGCGTCAATGACAGCCTCCTCCTTGGCGTTCTTGGCAGCCTCGGCCTTGCGCTCGGCGATCTTCTTTTTGGTATCCTCTCTGTACTCGGCCAGCGTCTCAAACTCGGATACTTCCGCCGCAAACTCGTCATCCAACTCAGGCAGTTCCTTCTCCTTGATCTCCTTGACAGTACATTTGAACACTGCTGCCTTGCCTGCCAGTTCGGCAGCCTGATAATCCTCGGGGAAAGTCACATTGACATCTGTCTCCTTGCCGATCTCGGCGCCGATCAGCGCCTCCTCAAATCCGGGGATGAATGCGCCGGATCCGATGGTCAGCGGATAATCCGTACTCTTGCCGCCCTCAAATGCCTCGCCGTCCACAAAGCCCTCAAAGTCAATAACCGTCATATCGCCGTCCTTAACGGGCCTGTCCTCCACAGGGATAGTTCTTGCGCTGTTCTCACGCTCTCTGTTAATATCCGCATCGATTTCTTCCTCTGTCACTTCCAGATCAGCGGCATCCACCTCCACACCCTTGTACTTGCCCAGGGTTACTTCAGGCTTCAGCGCCACCTCCGCGGTAAAGATAAAGGGCTTGCCTGCCTCGATCTGCACCACGTTGATTCTGGGCTGGGACACCACGGCCTCCTGGCAGTTCTCCAACTCTTTCTCATATGCCTCAGGAATCAGAGCGTTGGCCGCATCCTCATAGAACACTTCCTTGCCGTACATCTGCTCTATCAGTTTGCGGGGAGCTTTGCCCTTGCGGAATCCGGGAATGCTGATCCGGCTCTTTTCTTTCTGATAAGCCTTCTCAATGGCCTTCTCCAACTCCTCGGCGGGAACTTCAATGGTCAGCTTGGCCATATTTTTTTCCAACTTTTCAACCTGTAAACTCATCGTATCATTTCCTCCTTCATCGCCCCTGTATCTTCAAATGCCGGCCCTCAGGCAGACATAATCACAGTCATTTGAGGATTATACCATAAAACGGGACGTGATGCAAATGTTTTTTATCATTATCGGCAGCTTATCGTCAGCCGCCTGGACAACTCCCCCCGGCGAAGTCGTTTCAGTCCGTACCCTCATGCCCCGTATGGGTGGCCACCAACAGTGCGCTGCCTGCACCCTGGCGGCGGATATACCGCTCCGTCCGCAGACGGCTCTCCGTATCCAGCCCTCCAAAAGGCTCATCCAGCAGAATCACATCCCCCCCTGCCGCCATGGCACGGGCGATAGCCACCCGCCGTTTCATACCGCCGCTGAGTTCCCGACAGGGCTTGTGCAAATCCTCCTCCGCAAGCAGCTGATTCAGATGCTCCCGGGATTTTTCCCTGTCCCCGGTAACCATGTCCACATTGACCAGGGCGCTGTATTCCTCGCAGAGCCGATCCTCCTGAAAAACCATGGATATCCGGCTGCCATGGCGATCTATACCGCTCTTCGCCGCTTTTATGCTGCCGCATTCCCGTCCGTCCGGCTCCTCCAGACCGGCAATCAGCCGAAACAGTGTGGTTTTACCGCTGCCGGAGGGGCTGTGGAAATAGTAGGTTTGTCCCCTCTCATAGCTGGCTGTCACATCCTGCAGCACCGTCCTGCCGTGATAGCTTTTGCTTACATGGGTAAGTTCCAGCGCCACCCGGGCATCCGGGGACGCTATATCCTGAGAGGAAATTCCCTGCGCAATGCTTTGCGGTCCCCCGTCAATCCTGCCCTGAATCGCTTCCCGCCTTCGCCCGTTCTCCGCAGAGGACTCTATTCCTGCACCAGATCGTTCTCGAGCCTGAAGTGTTTTGCGTCTCCTCCCGTTCCCTACAGGACACCTTCTCCCCTGTGCCTGAAAAGCGCCTTCCCTGGCAGCCCGGCACTGGGGCTCCCAGCGCTGAAACTGTCTCCACAGGGCCAACACCGCCTTTTCACAGACTACACTGGCCAGGATAGTCACCGCCGTCCAGGCCAATACCCCCGCCGTGTCCAAATAGATTTTGGACAGGTACAGCTGCTCCCCCACAGACAGGGCGGGAACGCCGATGACCTCCGCCGCCACGCCGGACTTCCAACTCATACCCACCGAGACGCGGATGGCACTGTCCAGATAGGGCTTCAGAGCGGGCCGGTAAATATAAAAAAAACGATTCCAGGCCGGAATCCTGAGTACCTTTGCCATCTCCAGCAGACGCCGGTCCACATGGCGGATACCCTCCAGAGTATTTACATAAATGTTGGGGAGCACAACACAGAAACTGACGGCCGTGGCCAGCACACCGCTGCGCCACCAGATTAAAAAGAGTACCACAAAGGAAGCCACAGGAATGGCCTTCAGCAGAGACATAACGGGCGCCAGCACTTCCTCCATCAGGGGAAAACGGCCGCTGGCCGTTGCCAGCAGCAGGCCCAGCGCCAGTCCTGCGGCAAATCCCGCCCCGATACGAAGCAGGGAAGTTCCCACCGTCAGCCAGAAACTCCCCCTAAGGGCCCGCTCCCCCAGAACCCGCACAGTCTCCAGCGGTCCCACCAGCAGAATGCGGTTGTCCACCAGCCAGGCTGCCAGCTGCCATACCAGTATCCAGGCGGCTGCGATGATCACTCTTTTGCTATACTCTCCCATAATTCTTTTCATCAATCTCTTTCCCGGTCTGTTCTTCCGCTCTATAAGCATTTGGCAATGGGTTCCGATTTATTCAGGTCAGGGGGCATAGTAAAAGTCCTCCCCCGGCACCTTTCCTCCCACCGACGCGGGATCCTGCTCAAACAGCACCTGTAGATAGCCCGACAGGGCCTGCCGCATCTCTTCGCCGTCTATATAAGTGATATTGCACTGGGGAATCGCTTTCCGGGCAATGGGTTCCTTAGTTATGATTTCCGCTGCCACCACCAGCTGGGCCCCCTTGTCCGGATCTTCCTGTATGGCCCGGACGCTGGCGGCATGTTCCTCCAAAAAGCTTTGCACCGCCCCCGGGTGCTCCTGCAAAAAGGCATTCCTCACCACGGTCACACCGGTGACCATGCTGTTGCCCTCCCCCTGCGCCAGGTTCCACTGCTGGTTCATGTCCAGCACTACATCCAATTCCTCATTCTGGGCGCAGGCCACGGTGACAAAGGGCTGGGGCAGCAGCCCTGCGGCCTGGGGCTGCTCCGCCAGCAGCGCCGCCACTTCCGTGGCCTCAGATCGGTATTCCAGGGTACACTCGGACGGGTCGATGCCGTTAGCCCTCAACAGGTATTGCAGCACATAGTCCGGGGTGGTTCCCTTGCCTGTGAGGTAGACGGTTCTGCCCCGCAGGCTCTCCATGCTGTCGATGGTATTGTCCCCGGACACCAGGTACAATACCCCCAGGGTGTTGATGTCAATGACGGAGACGCCTCCCTCCGTCTTGTTGTACAGCACACTGGCCACGTTGGCGGGAATCAGCGCGATATCCAGTTCTCCCTTGATCATAAGCGGCAGCAGTTCATCCGCCGCCACAGCCATGGTAAACTCGTACTCCTGCGCCGCCTGTCCGCTCTGAGCCTGTTCCCGCAAAAAAACCAGCCCCATGGAGGTAGGACCCTTCAGACCGCCGACGCGCACGGCGGCAGGTTCCTCCCGCTGCCCGCAACCTGCGAGCGCCCCCAACAGCAATACCGCCATAACCGCCAATATCAGCATTTTCCTGCCGAACGCCTCTTTTACCCCTTGTCGCATAGCCCATCCTCCGAAAAATAATTTATCCGACACTCTGTGTCTTACATTCATTGCTGACTTTGGACATTATAGCATAATTTTTGTATATTTTCCACACACTTCATCCATATTCCTTTCGGGGTATCCTCTGTTTTGTCCGGCGCACCGACAATAACCGGAAAAAGGGCGTTTCCGCCCTATTCCAAAATCCTCACCGCCGCATTATCTTTCAGATCCTGGGAGGCTGTCAGTATAATCTGTGCCTCCTCCGACAAAGAAGCGGATTCGACGGCCGCATATCGGCTGTTTTGGTCTACCACATCCACGTATAGGATGCCGGCATGCCACTCCACCCCCAGAATGCCGTTCTGCTGGCGCAGAATGTAAACATAATCGCTGCCGTTGCTGTCCTGGTGCAGCGCGGACAGAGGTATCACCAGACTATAATTTTCCGACTGCCAGGTACTTTCCAGCGTGACCTGCTGCCCCAGTTCCATCCCCTGGTCCGTCACATCCAATTGGATCAGAATACTGCCGTCCTCCTGGGGCTCCATATAGCTGACAACTCCCTCCTTGCTCTGCTTGCCCGCGCTGACCGTCTCATATTTCATCTGCATCCGGGTGCCCTCGGACACATACCTTGCCTGCTCCTTGGAAAGCCTGGCCTGGAGCAGCCGCAGCCCGTCGTCCGGGGTGTAGAGTAACTGGGCCGTGTCCGGGGTACGCTGTCCGACTTCCACACACAGCCGGGTTATCCTGCCGCCCTCCCGGGCACAGATCCACCCCTCCCCGTCTATCAACTCCTGCAGCTTCCGGATCTCACCCTCCAGATATGTCTGCTCCAATTTGGCCAAGTCAGCCGCCGCCTGATAATTTCCTTCCTGCGCCGCCTGGGCATCGTCCACGGTACGCCGGGCATCCTGCAAGCCGTCCGCATAGGCCAGATGGGCATCCTCCGCCGCCTGAAGCGCCGAGGTTACTGCTTGTTCCTGCTGGTCTATCTGGGACTGCAGCTGACGGACCAGTGCTTCCAATTCCCCGCACTGCTGGCTGAGGGCGGATATATCCGGTCCCGAAGCTGCATTGTCCCCGCCGCTGACCGTGGGTGTCCCGTTCCCCGTCTGATCATTCTGCCCAAGGTTCCCGGCGTTCTGCTGCCTCCTGGTTTGTTCTTCCTGTGCCTGCTCCAGGTTTCTTTGGGCCTGCCCCAGATCTTTTTTGGCCCGCTCCAGTTCCTTGCGCAGATTATCCAGACTCGTCTGAGCCCTGAGAAGTTCTCCTCCGGCCCGTGTTGTCTGCAATTCCCCCGCACGCCTTGCCCTCTCATAATCCTCCAGCGCCCGGGCCAGGGACTGGGCATTTTCCTGCATGCTGTGCGCATTTAGGCTCTCCGTCTCCCGCTGCTGAAGCAGCTGTCTCTGCCGCTCCAGTTCCTTTTCGGCGAGGATGCGCTCCAAATCCTCCACATCCAGCTGCAGCAGCGCGTCCCCCGCCTGAAAACTGTCTCCCTTCTGCACGGCTATGGAGGCCACCCGCAGCCCCGACGGGGCATAGATGCCATACTCCTGTCCTGTCTCCACAGCGCCCACCACAGACACAGGATGATACAGGGACATCTCTCTGGGAACGGTGGCTGTCACCTGGGGAAGTCCCGCCGTATAGATGCCCTTGGTCACCAGGCTGCATATGCCCATCAGTAATAAAAATATGATAAATCCGGTAATTACCGCTTTCCTCTTTTTATCCATTTTCCGTCCTCATTCTACTATATTATAGGCCGCATGTTCCCTTACAAAGGGGCTCTTACGCCTTCAGGCCCGATGTGACAATCCCCTGCTCCAGCGCGTCGTGGAATATGGCGAATACAAACAGAGATACCGTCAAAGTGATCACGCTGGCCGCGCAGGCGTAGCCCGCCTGATCCATGGCGATCTCCGGCAGGTACAGGGACAGGGGCCACAGAGACTTATCCTGCAAAAAGGTCAGCGGCTCCTCCATCATGTTCCAACTCTCCAAAAAACTCAGGATCATTGCCGCCAGGATGCCGCCCTGGGCCACCGGCATCCCCACCCGCACAAAGCTCTGCCACTCACCGGCCCCGTCCACCCGGGCCGCCTCCAACAGTTCCGCCGGAATTGCGGCAAAGCTTCTGTAGATCAGAAACACGGGAAAAGTGGAGAATATGGCGGGCAATATCACTGCCCACCGGGTGTTTATCAGCCCTGCGTCCTGCAATACCAGATATTTGGACAGCATGGTTACCTGAAAGGGCAGCAGCATCAGAATCACGTACAGAGAAAATAACACACGCTTTCCCCGAAACCGGTACATGGCAAAAGCCCAGGCCGCGGGTACGGCAATCACCAGCTGCCCCAAGAGAATTCCCGCCGTCATCCCAATAGAATTCCAGAATAACTTGAAAAAGGCCGGCGAGAAAAACAGAAGCCGCTTATAATGCTCCAATGTGGGATAATCCGGTATCCAGCGCCAGCTGATGTACTCCTGGGTCTCCCGCAGATAACCGATGGTCCGTTGTCTCCACTCATAGCCGTCTGCCAGAGAACCGCTGACCAGCATAAGCACCGGCAGGCAGATTGCAACTCCAAATAGGATGAAAAGTCCTCCTGCCAGCCACCTGGGTATCTTTTTACGTATCATAGTTTTCCTCTCCCTGGATATCCGGAGTTTGGCCTAAACCAAACTCCTGCTTTACCTGCGCTACTGCGTTACTCAGTATCTGGATGTATAACATCCAAACTTACCTCTTCCCTGCATATAGCAGGCCATGCCTGCGATATCCCTTGATACCCGCCTAATCCCCGGCTCTGTCCCACAGCCGCTGCAGCAGCAGAGACAGAGCCCCCAGCACCAGCGCCAGCAGTATGGCTCCTGCCGCCAGTTTATCCATGTCCAGCCGGGTATACCAGTTCTGAAACAGATGCTGCAATAAGTAGATATCCTGTTGAGGGTAGGCCCCGCTGACCAGATACGCCTCCCGGAAGGATTTAAAGGCATTGAGCAGAGAAAGCACCGTGATGGTGTAGGCGCTGCCCTTCAGGTTCGGCAGGATGATTCGGAAAAAGCAGCGCATCCGCCCCGCACCGTCCACCCGGGCCGCCTCGGTGTACTCCCCCGGGATGGCTTTCAGTCCCGCCAGCCACAGCACCATGGTATATCCCAGATTTTTCCACACATAGCTGCCCACCAGTATAATCAGCGCTGTCCGCTCCCCCATGTAATCCACATGAGTTCCCAGCCAAGCGTTCAGAAACCCCTGCTGGGAAAAAAGCAGCCGCCACACCAGCACCACTGTGGCAGCAGGTATAGCCATGGGCAGCAGGTACAAAGCCTTAAACCGCTCCAGCCTGGGTATCCGGCAAATGACCAGCGCCAGCAACAGGCTGAGAATCAAAAGCAGCGGCAGACACAGCGCAAGAAAGCGCAGGGTGTTGCCCGCTGCCAGCCGAAAAGCTTCATTGGTAAGCACGTTCCGATAATTGTTAAAGCCCACCCATTGCCCGGACAGGGCTGTGGCAAAAGAGCGCCGCAGCACATCCCCGGTGGGAAGCAGCACCAGATATCCCACCCCCAGCAGGGAAGGGGCCAGAAACCACAGGCCCCTGCTCCTTCTCCGCTTTTTTCGGGATTTTCTCATCCCCTTTTCCATTTTTACACCCCATGTCCGCTTTGGCGGACTCAAAATCAATCGTTGAAAGTGCTTTTCTTTCAACCTTACCTCTTCCCCGCATGACTGGAGTTTGACCTGGGCCAAACCCCTGCCATGCCCGTGTTATTGCACAGACTTCCTCGCATCACTCCGCCAGATAGAGATCCACTTTCTTCTCAATGGCCTTCACGGCCTCCTCCACGGTCAGTTCCCCGTTCAGCGCTTTCTGCCCCTCCTCTATCACGGCCTCAAATACCCGGCTGTCGCACTGGCTGATGCCCTGACAGGTCTCCATCAGCTGCCTGAGCGCTTCTATGGCCTCCGGAGCAGGCGTCCCAACAGCGATTATCTGTTCATTTCCCTCGATATCCATAAAACTCATGCAGGCGCTATAGCCTTCTTCCTGCTCCTTGGCAGCCTGGGCATCCAGGGCATCCCAGTTGGTGGAACCGCCGTACATATAACTGTCCTCCACGAACCGAGTGGACAGCGCGTATGCCACCAGTTCCAATGCCTGCTCCTTTACTTTGGACGCTTCGTTCACCGCCAATATATTGGACGCCTGGCCCTGGAACTGGGATTGTCCCGGCATGGGCACAAAGTCCATCTCCAGCATTTTTAACATTTCCACCACAGAACTGTAGCCTCCCATAGTGGAGAGATTGTTATCTATCATACCTATGGCGTAGGGCTGGTGGAAGTACAGGGCATTGCTCAACTGATGGCTGGCCTCCGTCCGGGTTACCGGCTTGCCATCCATATACATCTGCAGCGTTTCCATGGATTCCTGTTCCTTGGCCGTCAGCCCGGATATCTGGGCCTCATAAATCCGCTTGGACAGGGTCAAAAATTCCTGTATGGCCTCCCGGTTCACGCCGCCGTTTTGGTCCATCCAACTGCCCATGGAACCTATGGCCAGAAGTCTGAGCGCATCTTCCGCCCTGCCGAAGCCAAACAGTGACCCCTCCGGTTGGGAGGCCCTGGCTGCCTCCGCCAGTTCCGCCAGCTGCTCCAGGCTGGCAAGACCCCGTATTTTGTCCTTGTCTCCCATCAGCACAGGCACGGCCATAGACATAGGCATGGCGTACTGCCCCCCGTTTCTTTCATAAGATGCCCGCACCGTGTCCATATAGCGCTCCCCTGTGCCGTCAAGGGTCGCCGTCAGGTCCGCCAGCACCCCTTTCTCCACATAGGTGTCATAGGGAAGGTCATCCAACAGCAGCACATCCGGGCCGTTTCCCGTAGCCAGTTCCGTACTCAGAACTTTCATGGCGTCCTCTCTCGTCATGCCTGTGTCCTCACCCAGGGGATGCTCGTAGGTGATATAGAAATCCGGATGGGCCTGCCCAAAGGCACTGACCACTCTCCCGATATCATCATTCTCATAAAGTCCCCATACGCGTAAAAAATTCTCCGGCACCGCCGATATTGTGGGATCATAGACATACTTCTTCAATTGACCGCCGCTGTAGAGCACCAAGAATGCATCCTCCAACTGTACCATACTCACGAACTCCTTAAGGGGATCGCTCATGCTGCACAGAGAACCGTCTATCAGCTGCTCCATGGTGCTGCCATAAAGGGTGTGGTGGTAAAGTCCCTTGTCACTCAGCACATACACCCCCTCGTGCTCCGTCTGGGGCATATAGAGCAGATAGGGACGGCTGTTCACATCCCCATACGATCCCAGCCAGGGCTCCAAAAATTCACTCAGCGCAGTATCCTGCTCCGCCATCTTGTTCTCCTCCAGATCATAGATCTGCAGTTCCGACCCTTGGATCAACAAATATTTTCCGCAGACAGACAGATAATCGCACCTTACTTCCGCCAGCACCTCCAGACTTCCGTCCTGACCGTTCACACGGTAGACACGGCTGCTGGAGCCCAGATAAAAGACACCCTCCCTATCGCAGACCACCGTGTGAATAAAATCATCACCGGACAGTTCCAGGGGGATGCTGCTGCCGTCCGCCAGGTACAGATTATGGAAATGGCTGTATGAATCATAATTGGTATTCCCCGCCTCATCCTTGGAAAACTCTATATAACCTGCTATAGTATCCCCCGCCTGGTTCCGCAAAAAATAGCTCTCTGCGCCCGCCGTCAGTCTCTCCTGTAATTTCTCCGGAACCTGGCTGACCATCTGCCAGTTCTGTCCCTGATCCTGAGAGCGGTACAGGGAGCCGTCCCAGGCAACGAGTTCCAGGCCGTCATCGGTAAGCCACATATCCCGTCCAAAATTTATTTCTTCGGGCAGAGCAATGTCCGACTCCATATAGCGCCCCATAGTCTTTTGGTCATTTTCGGCGCTGCCGCCGCTGTCCTGTCCTTCTGTATTCCCCGCCGCGCCGGTCTGCCCTGTCAGGCTGTCCCCGCCTAGACCCTCGCTGGAGCCGCAGCCTGTAAGCAGCAGGGCCGCAGCCAGACCCAACGCCAGTATTTTCTTCGTTCTTTTCCACATATTCCTGTCATTCCTCCTATTATAAGTTCCGCATATTCCCCCACAGCTCACTAACCTAGTGATGAATGTATGGCCCCTTTGGTGTCCCTACATTCATCAGTGATGAATGTATGGCCCCATTGGCGTCCCTACATTTATCAACTCGCCGTCCCGGAATCTGCTGCTCTTGATGGTTACAGTATAGCAGGCGATTCTCTAAAGTACCTCTAAGCATTCTTAAATTTTGCTCTATTAGTCTGCCGCTGGCGAAAAAACAATTTTAGAAAATATTAAAGAAATTTTAGAGAAAACTATGTTAATATAGGATAGAAAAAGATTGCCTGAACTAATTTGCGGAAAGGAATTGTCTTGGAATGCGCATTTTGCTGATCGAGGATGATGAAAAGCTAAGCGAGGCTCTATGCTGCGCCCTGCGGCAGGAAGGATATGAGGTGGATGCCTGTCTGGACGGGCAGGAGGGATTGTATTATATGGAGACGGGTACGGCGGATCTGGTGCTGCTGGACCGGATGCTGCCCGGTTTGTCCGGCACGGAACTGCTGCAGCAGCGGCGAAAGGCCGGGGACACCACGCCGGTACTGATGCTGACAGCCATGGGCACCCTGTCTGATCGGATCACGGGACTGGATCAGGGGGCCGACGATTATCTGGTCAAACCCTTTGCTATGGAGGAACTGATGGCAAGAATCCGAAGCCTCTCCCGCCGGGGAGGCGGCTTCCATGTGGTAAATGACGAACTGGCCTGGGGGGACTTAAAGCTGTCCGAGTCCTCCTGCCAACTCCAGGGGCCCGACGGAGAATGTACCCTGTCCCGCCGGGAATGCGGACTTCTCTGTGCCCTTCTGCGCCATCCCAAGCAGACCCTGGGCCGCAGCCAGCTTTTACTCAGCGTCTGGGGACCGGACACCGAGGTGGAGGATGGCAATCTGGACAACTATATCTTCTTCCTGCGCCGCAGACTGCGCAGCTTAAATTCCCACGTGACGATTCAGACCGTCCGGGGGGTGGGATACCGGTTGGAGGAATAGCGATCCTCTGGCCCAAAAGGAGAATCTTATGAATGAGCAGACCCTGTTCCGGGCGGTACACCGCCGCCTGACTTTTCTGTGCGCCGCTATCACTGCCTCCATCCTGTGTCTGTTTTCCTGCCTCTATCTCTATCTGGCGGAAAGGACGCTGCAGGACAACCAGCAGAGCGCCTTCCGGCAGGATGTAAGCAATTTATCCCGCAGCCTGGAACAACAGGCTGTGATTACCCATGCCTATCTGAGCAGCCTGGAGCAAAACAGCAGCTATCAGATCTATCTGTGGGATCACGGACTTCCCTTTCGCTTCAACGAAATGCCCCAACACACCCTCTCCGCGGAAGTGCTCAACATGCTGTTGTCCCAGCTGCCCCCGGAGAATATACCAACTACAAATTCAGCTTCTGACACGGACGGAGTCCATCCAGTCAAGGAGCCCAACTCCCCGTCCGCCTCTCAAAAGGAAACTTCCCGTCTGCCCTCCGGTGAGGAATGCCATTTGCTTTCCTCTGGAGAAAGCTGGTCGCTGCTTAAGCTTAAAACCGGGCAGAATCAGGAATACCAGGTGTATCTGTCACGTCTGTCCATCGGCCAGCCCTCCGCCGCCCAGCTTCTGACAGGGGATCAGATAGCTGGTGTTACTCTGCTGGTGGTTTCCTCTCCCCAGGATTTACAGGAAAAAATCTGGCTGCAGCGTCTGCGTTTTCTGCTGATCGACCTGGTGGGCATCCTGCTGTTGACCCTCTTTGCATCCTTTTTTACAAAAAGAATGCTGCGTCCCTTGCGGGAAAGCCATGACCGGCAGATTCGCTTTGTGGCGGACGCCTCCCACGAACTGCGCACCCCTCTTGCCGTGATCCGGGCCTGTATGCATGCAAAACCTCCTGCCTACGAACAGACAGTAGACCAGGAATGCGCCCGCATGGGAAGGCTGATCGAGGATCTGTTGACCTTGAGTCGACTGGAGACGGCCTGCGGCGGAGACGGCCTTTTGCCGGAGCGGCAGGATGTGGATCTGGATACCCTGCTGCTGACTGTCTATGAGCAGATGGAACTGCTGGCGGCCCAGAAAAATATTAGGTTAAGTCTCCGTCTGCCCCAGGAATCCCTGCCCCATATCCAGGGGGATCGCCACAAACTGGAACAGCTTCTTGGCATTTTACTGCAAAATGCCTTAAGCTACACCCCCGCCGGGGGCAAAGTTACTCTGGCGGCAGAATTGACTCAAAGTTTCCAGAACAGAAACGCAAAACGCCGCCAGACAAATTCCGGCGGCGCCTCAACTGTTCATATCCGGGTCATCGACAATGGCCCCGGCATCTCCGATGCCGACAAATCTCATATCTTTGAGCGTTTCTACCAGGCCCAGCGCTCCCGCACGGACCGTTCCCACTTCGGTCTGGGCCTGTGCATCGCCCGGGAGATCGCCTCGTCCCACGGCGCCGTCCTGACGGTGGAGGATACGGAGGGCGGAGGAAGCACCTTTAGCCTTGTTCTGAAATGCTAATCTCCTTCATCCAAATAAGCTTGTACGCGATTGTTGATTTGAGCCGCCACAGCTTCCGCCGTCCTGTAACCGGCATAATATGCGCTTACCTCTTCCATAATATTTTTTTCCAAGGCGGCATACTTCCGAGGAGAGGGCACTCACTGCTCCAGAAACGCATTATACCTTGCACCAATCATCATGTCAACGAATACTATATGCTTTGCGCATACCTGTAAGCATCCTTTTGGGCAGCATAAAACCAGGAATACATATATCATATCCCTGGCTTTCGCTGTCTTACTTATCTCTGCCCTCATATTGTGGGCCATACATGCAATATCGTATTAAACGACATTGCAGCCTTCTATTGTCTCTTCTCAATAATCCGGTCAATGATCCCAAACTCCAACGCCTCTGCGGCGGACATGTAATTGTCCCGCTCCGTGGCCGCCGCGATCTCCTCCTCCGTCTTTCCCGTGTTTTCGGCCATAATCCGGTTCAGCCTCCGCTTGCTGCGCTGGATATGGTCAGAGACAATCCGAATATCCGTGGCCTGCCCCTTGATTCCCCCTGAGATGGCGGGCTGATGGATCATGATCTCCGCATTGGGGAGGGCCATGCGCTTTCCCCTGGTGCCTCCGGCCAACAGGAATGCCCCGAAGCTGGCGGCCAGCCCCAGACAGATAGTTGACACGTCACATTTGATATACTGCATGGTATCATAGATTGCCAATCCCGCCGATATGGAACCGCCAGGGCTGTTGATGTACAGCCGGATATCCTTATCCGGATCCTGGGCCTCCAGAAAAAGCATCTGGGCGATGACCAGGCTTGCGGAGTTGTCACTGACTTCCTCCCCCAAAAAGATAATTCGGTCCGACAGAAGCCTGGAGTAGATATCATAACTCCTCTCCCCCCTGCCGGTCTGTTCTACCACATAAGGCACCAGACTCATACTGCAATCCCCCTTTCCAGAGGACGACTCATGTCCCATCTCACCTTATACATCACGCATACCCCGGATTTGCCCGCAGCACTGCCCAAATAAGATGTGGGAAATCTGTCTGTCAGCCTGCTCTGTCTGGGAAAAAATACGCCCATCCTCCTGTATTCCTGGGGTGTACACTGGTATTCCAGGCGAAAAGCCTGGGTAAATGCCTGCTGGGATCCGTAGCCTGCGCCAAAGGCAACCTCGATGATGGGTTGTCTGGTCTGCGCCAGTTTTCTCGCCGCCTCGTCAAGCCGCCTTCCCTGAATGTATTTGTGGAGCGTTGTGCCTGTGCTTTCCTTAAAGGCCCTGGCCACATAATACCTGGAATAATGAAGCGCCCCGGCTATCTTCTCCAGGGACAGCTCCTCTTCCAGATGATCCTCAATATAGGAAATAATCTCCTCCGTCACGGATGCTTTGCCCATATATAATTCCTCCTGATTTTCTTATATATAGGATAGCATACTTCCTGATATCTTGTTTACATAAAAATTGCCCTTTTACAGTTTTATAGTTGTGTGCCCTGTTACCGAGCAGCCAAGGCTCCCGCAATATCCTCCCGCATGTCCAGCACCGCCGCCCGGGAGGCATCCGCGTAATTTGCCGCGCCGAACTTGGCATATTTCTCCTGCTGGTAGGCCGCGATAATACCTCTGGAGGAATTGACAATGGCCCCCAAACCGTCTTCATTGAAGAAATGCACCAGATCTGCGCCCTTGCCGCCCTGGGCCCCATAGCCGGGCACCAGAATGAAAGCCTTAGGCATCACTTTCCGCAGAATCTTACCCTGCTCCGGATAGGTGGCGCCCACCACGGCCCCCACATAGCTGTACTCATCGCCCATGCACTCCTGGCCCCAGGCCGCTACCTGTTCTCCCACCAGTTCATAGATGGGCTTGCCGTCCACCAGCTTGTCCTGCAGCTCGCCGCTGCTGGGGTTGGAAGTCTTGACCAGCACAAAAATACCCTTCTTCTCCTCCTGACACACCTTGATAAAGGGCTTCACGCCGTCGGAACCCAGATAGGGATTCACCGTGGCAAAATCCTCATCGAAGCCATAGTAGGACTTTTCTCCCACCTGTACTTTGCCCAGATGACCCACCGCATAGGCTTCGGAGGTGGAACCGATATCTCCCCGCTTCACGTCTCCGATAACCACCAGGCCCTTTTCCTTGCAGTAGTCCACCGTCTTTTTGAAAGCAATAATGCCGGGGATGCCAAACTGCTCGTACATGGCAATCTGGGGCTTCACCGCAGGGATCAGATCATAGATGGCGTCCACTATCCCCTTGTTGTATTGCCAGATGGCTTCCGCCGCTCCCTCCAGAGTCTCCCCGCACTGAGCGTAAGCCGCCTGCTGAATCTGCCGCGGAATGAATTTCATCATGGGGTCCAGGCCCACCACAATGGGGGCTCCTGTCTGTCGGATCTTGGCGATCAGTTTGTTAATCATATGCTTTTTCCTCCTTGTCCATCCTCAAAAATATACCTCTGGTATATAAATGGGGCCGTTCTAAAACAACAGCCCCACTTAAGCGTCACACCAACACTGCCCGCCTCTGTTCGGCGTACTTCTTGATGTTCGACGCATTAACATACTTCTTGAAATCATCGCCCTCAACCACCACCAGCGTGGGCGCCTGCATGACGCCGTAGCGCCTTGCCAGTTCCATGTTTTCCTCCGCGTCGATGGGCAGGTACTTCTCCCCTTTCAGATACTCTCTGGCCATCTTGCAGTTGGGACAGGTCCTGGTGGTAAAAAGGTACTTTATGTCCTGGGGAGCCTGTACATCCACCTTGATCTCGTCCGCAAAACTGGAAAGCGTCACCATGCTGCGCATAGGGCGTTTCAATACAGACTTCTCCACATCATACTCCGTGCGGTTCGCATATTCCTGCAGCTTGCCGTCGTTCCAGTTCTGCACCGGGCGATAGTAACCGGTGATCCGGCTGTAAACCTCCGTCTTGCAGCCACAGTGAGGACAGGTGAACTGTTCCCCTGCCAGATATCCATGCTCCTTGCAGATGGAGTAAGTGGGGGACATGGTATAATAGGGCAGTCTGTAATTCTCCGCAATCTTCCGCACCAGGGATGCCGCCGCCTTCCAATCCGGCAGCTTCTCCCCCAGGAACGCATGAAATACCGTACCTGAGGTGTAGAGGGTCTGAAGCTCATCCTGAATATCCAGCGCGTCAAAGATATCCATAGTGTAGTCCACCGGCAGATGGGAGGAATTGGTGTAGTAGGGCGTATCGCCCTGTCTGCCCGCAGTCTTGATGGCGGGCCATTTCTTCCGATCGTGCTTGGCCAGGCGGTAGGAGGTACTCTCCGCAGGAGTGGCCTCCAGGTTGTACAGGTCGCCGTACTGCTCCTGATAATCGGAGAGGCGGCTGCGCATATGATTCAGCACTTCCTTGGTAAATTCCTGGGTGCGCCGATGGGACATATCCGCCCGCAGCCAGTTGGCGTTAAGTCCCACCTCATTCATGCCGATGAGTCCTATGGTAGAAAAATGATTGTCAAAAGTGCCCAGATACCTCTTGGTATAGGGATACAATCCCTCCTCCAAAAGTTTGGTGATCACGCCCCTCTTGATCTTCAGGGAGCGGGCCGCGATATCCATCATATGGTTCAGCCTCTTGTAAAACTCCTCCTTGTTGGCGGACAGATAGGCAATCCGGGGCATGTTGATGGTCACCACCCCCACGCTGCCGGTGCTCTCCCCCGACCCGAAGAATCCTCCTGTCTTTTTCCGCAATTCCCGCAGATCCAGCCTCAGGCGGCAGCACATGCTCCGCACATCGCTGGGTTCCATATCGGAATTGATATAGTTGGAAAAATACGGAGTGCCGTACTTCGCAGTCATCTCAAACAGCAGTCGGTTGTTCTCCGTATCGGACCAGTCAAAATCACGGGTGATGGAATAGGTGGGGATCGGGTACTGGAATCCTCTGCCGTTTGCGTCTCCCTCGATCATGATCTCAATAAACGCCTTGTTGACCATGTCCATCTCCCGCTTACAATCCTTATACCTGAAATCCATCTCCCGGCCGCCCACAATGGCAGGCAGTTCCGCCAGATCGTTAGGCACGGTCCAGTCCAGAGTAATATTGGAAAAAGGCGCCTGGGTGCCCCAGCGGCTGGGAGTGTTCACACCGTATATAAACGCCTCAATGCACTTTTTTACTTCCTCGTAGGAAAGGTTGTCCACCTTCACAAAGGGAGCCAGATAAGTGTCAAAGGAAGAAAACGCCTGTGCGCCCGCCCACTCATTCTGCATGATGCCCAGAAAATTTACCATCTGGTTGCACAGCACCGACAGATGTCTGGCGGGTGCGGATGTGATCTTTCCGGTGATCCCCCCCAGCCCTTCCTTGATCAACTGCTTCAGGGACCAGCCTGCGCAATAGCCTGTGAGCATGGACAGATCATGGATATGAATGTCCGCGTTCCTGTGCGCCTGGGCAATCTCCCCGTCATAGATCTCGGACAGCCAGTAATTGGCTGTCACTGCGCCGGAATTACTCAGGATCAGTCCTCCCACGGAATAAGTCACTGTGGAGTTCTCCTTCACGCGCCAGTCCTCCACCTTCACATAACTGTTCACCACATCCTTGTAATCCAGAATCGTGGATTTCATAGCGCGCATCTTTTCCCGCTGCTTGCGGTACAGGATATAGGCTTTGGCCACTTCCTCATACCCCGCCTGTCCCAACACCTTCTCCACGCTGTCCTGAATGTCCTCTACATAGATGGCGCCGTCTCTGACCTTGGACTGGAAATCCGCCGTCACCCGCAGCGCCAGCAAATCCACAATGTCGTCGTTGTACTTCATATGGGTAGCCGTAAAAGCCTTCATAATAACATCGTTAATCTTGCTGAGCGTAAAGCCCACTCTGGAACCGTCCCTTTTTAACACCTGAATCATTCAACTTTTCCCCTTTTATCATAGTGAACTGCATTTCTTATTCTACCATTCCATAGAAAATAAGTCAATCGTTCCGCCACCATATCTTGTATTTCGTTTGTTTGTATATGGCAAATCTGGTATTTATCCGTGCAATCCCTCTAAATAAGCCTTTTTAGCGGGTGGATAAAAAATCATATTCCCTCTTTGCCACCTGGTCGTCCGGGTAGGTCTTCAGGTAACTTTCCATAAGCACCAATGCCTGCCGATAGTCATGCAGATATTCATAGGTCACGGCCTCATTAAAAAGCAGAGACTGCATCACGTCGTTATTTTCAATCTGCATTCCGGACTGAAAGGCGGATAACGCCGCATGATAGTCTCCCCTGGCCATCTCGCACAAGCCCAGCTGGTTATAAATCCGAGCGTCCGAGGTATCCTTGGCCAGGTAATTGTTGTACACGCTGGCGGCATAATTATAGTCGCCTGTGGCCTCATAGGATTTGCCCAGATACAAAAATGCCTCCGCCCCGCCCTGGTCCTTGGCAGTCTCCAGCGCCAGATAGGCCGACTGGTATTCCTCCAGATAATAATACATCCTCCCCTTGTCGTAGGCACTCATCTGCTCCCCGCTGGTATCCATGGCGGCGCGCAGGTAGACCTGCCCCATCTCTTTGTAACCATAACTGTGCAGTACCTCGTAGATCTGGATCAGCCGATCAAAATTCTTGCCGTCCATAGCGATCACTTTGTCAAAATCCTCCTTGGCCCCTGTGTAATTGTCCAGTCCCATGCGGGCATTGCCCCGCAGAAACAGGGCATCCTCATTGCTTGGCTGCAAATCCAGAATAGCGCTGTATATCTCCTCTGCCTCTGAAAGCCTCCCCTCCTTGGTGTAAGCTGCTGCCAGATAAAAATTTATATCGTAATCCACATCTTCTACCCAGCCGTCAGAATATCCCAGGGCTTCCAAAAAGGACAATGCTGCCTGGCTGTATTGTGTCATGCCCATATAGGCGATACCTTCCGCCCTCGCCAGTTCCTTATTGCTCTCCCCTGCAGCCCTGGCCAGATCAAAATATTCCAGGGCCTTTTGATAGTCCAGTCCCTTCAATGCCTCCATGCCCAGCGCCGTATTCTCTCCGCCTTTGCCACAGCCTCCCAGGAACAGCAGACATCCCGCCAATACCACTGCCCAGCCCGTTCGATGTATTGTAAGCAATTTGCTCTTTTCCCTTCCGTACCTTGTCATACTTACCTCTTCTCTGCCCCGGTCACTCCGGCTTTCTGGCATACTTTTTGCCTTTCTTTTCCTGATACATGGCCTTATCCGCCTGCTGCAGACAGCTAAGCAGCGGCACACTCTGGTCGCAACGGGCATAGCCAATGCTGGCCGAAAGCTCATAGGGCTTGTCCCCTCTCTCGTTATAACGGCTGATCTGACTGCGGATTGCGGCAATCCGGGCCTCCACAATCCCCTGGGACTGGGTCGCCATACAGATCTGGAACTCGTCGCCGCCCGTGCGGGCCGCCACACCCTTCTCCCCCTGTTCCGCTGCCAGAATCTCCGCCAGGGCCTTGAGAGCCACATCCCCCTCCAGATGCCCATAGTGATCATTGATATATTTCAGGCCGTCCATATCTACGCTGACCACGAAGAAACTCTCCCCCTTCTGGCGCAGACAGTCATAGCTTTTCTGCAGTACACGCTCCATCTCCCGGCGGTTGGGAATTCCCGTCAGTTCGTCCCTGCCGTATTGCCGGCGCATCTCATTCAGCGCCTGATTTTCTTTGTACATCTGCAATTTAGCCAGGGACATGGACATGCTGGATAACCAAGTCTGGAACTGATAACGCAGCTCATCCGGACAGTCCGTAGTCAGCACCACATAGCCAAAGCAATCGTTTCTCTCGTGCAGAGTGCTGATATAGAGGATCTCACCCTCTCGGCGGTAAGCGGCAGGCAGCAAATCCTTTCGTAGGAAACGCTCCTGGTGCGGAATGTCCTCCTTCATGCTCATGACGTTGCGCAGCACCATGTGCTCCGTGTACTGTTTCATCATAGCCGCTTTTTCCTCCTGGCGCTCCTGCTCGTCGCACATGCAGATATAAATTCGGTTGAACTTGATTGCGCTGATATACGCTCTTCCCACATTCATCAAAGCCCGGAAGGTGTCTGTGTTTTCCAGATCCACATACATGGAGTTCCCGTGATAGAGAGCATTTTGCAGCTGCTCCTTGTGATGGAACAGTTTCCTGACCGCCTCCTCGTCAATGCTCTGGGCACAGCCGCAGGACCCTCGGTACTTGCTGACAATCTCCACATCGCCGATGCCCTCCCGGGCGTCCCTGCCCTGCCACAGGTTCTCCAGCGTCTGCATGGCCCGACGCCCCATATCCCGGTAATTCACCTTGATCGTTGTCAGCGAAGGGATGGATACCCTGGACGCCTCCACATCGTCAAAGCCTGACACACAAACCTGATCAGGCACCAAAATACCCCTTTTGTGCAATGCGTCACAGATAGATATAGCCATATAGTCGTTGGCGCAGACTATCGCCTGAGGCAGAATACTGCCTCCAGGCAGGGACTCACCTTCTTCCAGAAACCAGTCCACAGCCTCTTCTCCCATGGTCTTCCAGTAATTCCCATAAAATATCATGCGCTCCGTCACTGGCAAACCATGCTTTTCCATAGTGTCCCGATACGCCTTCAGCCGCAACTGGGCATCCTTCATCTCCTTTTTCCCGGACATAAAACAGATATGTCTAAAGCCATGGACCTGAATAAAATGCTCTACCATATTGCAGATGGGCTCATAATTCTCTGTCAGTATACTATGAAAACGGGAATCCTCCTGGCGCAGGCAGATCACCGGGCAGCTGGCACTTTGCTGCAGCATCTCCGCCAGTTCCTCATATATCCCCTCCACATTGAAAGTGTCCCCTGCCAGTATCACCCCGTCATAACTGGCCAGATCCGGAATGTATATGATACTCTTCTCCCCATAACTGTGAAAAATATTATGGCTGTATGAGCCAAAATTGTTAAAAATGTGCAGACTGCTGCCCTGCTTCTGAACTTCCTCAATTATTCCTCCGGTAACCTCCGACTGGTATTCAGCCGCCACTTCCCCCACAAACAACGCAATTTTTTTCATCCTATCCCCATCTGCGCGCTTTCGTGTATACGCAACTCTATAGTTGAATATACATTTACACACTTGCCTCTTCGTGGATATCGCCGCCTGTGCCTGCCATATCCTTGATTACGTATTTGGATGTAAAACATCCCAAATTCTCCTATATATATTAAAAGAAATCCTCACCGATCTTGTATTTATCATACTCTTTTTTTGTCAAAATGTCCATAAAAAAAGAACCCCCGGCGATCATTTCCGCCAAAGAGGTTCCTCTGTATATCCGGGTTATTCTAAACAGAAGCTGCCCCCTGCAGCTTGTCAGTGATATATGCGCACACCTGACTGCGCTCCATACCCAGCGCCACTGCCAGTTCGCCATAGAGACTGTCCTCCGCCTGCTTAAAATACCGACCATCTACCGCCGTCTCCTTTCGACCTGCCTGCATACGCTTCTGCTTGCGCCCATAGATGGTTTTAATGACTCTCACCCACTCCGTGCTGTCATTGCTTCTCATGCAGCTGCGGTATTCCTGCTCTATCAGCTTTTCATTGGATATCTTCAGCGGCGGGATCTTCGGAATCTCTTCGACAAGCTGCTCCGCCTGTTCCCGGGTCAGCACTTCCCGCAGAGAGGATGCATTCTCCACCGGCACATAGACAGTGCTGGCCGTGATATACTGCGGCTTTAATATATAATACAGCTTTGCCTTGTCCACGCCGGAGATGTCCAGCGTTGTAATATCCTCTATTGTACATACACCTTTATTGCCACATACCACATACTGCCCTACCCTGAACATATTTACCTGCCTTTCTCGGCCTATCCGCGCCATTCCATATACGGCCTTGTCTTTTTAGCTACTATTCATATTCTTTCTATATTTTAACACTTTTAAACATAAATTGTCAGCAAAAATTCAGACTTTTTTTGAAGTTTGTGAAATATGTCGGCAAACAACGGGATACTCCTTGTATATTCTGTCTATGACTTTTTTCCTAATTTAGCGCGGTTTAATACGAAATACGGCATGGTATCACCTTTTGTCCATAAAAACAGAACACCTGCGGAGATTCTCCGCAAGTGCCCTGCCTATGTAGCCCTGCTTATATTTTAAATTTAGATATTGTCGCATGCAGCTGTTCCGCCACCTCGTTCAGGTTCTTGGCATTGTTGTCGATGCTCTCCATGATAGCGCTCATCTCTGTGGCCGATGCGGAGGTTTCCTCTGTGCTGGCTGCATTCTCTTCGGCGATGGCTGTCAGGTTCTGTACCACATCCACCACCTTAACCCTGGCCTGATCCAATTCCTCCGTTCTTTTGGCAATGGTACGGATGCCCTCTATGGACTGAGTGATACCTTCCTTCACATCTCCGAATGCTCTCTCCGTCAGGTTCACGTTCTCATCCTGCTTTTCAATGACGACCTTCACATCCGCCATAGTCTGAACAGCGCGCTGGGTCTCCTGGATCAACAGTTCAATAATACCGGTGATCTGCTGGGCAGACTCGTTGGACTGCTCAGCCAGCCTCTGGATCTGACCAGCCACAACGGCAAAGCCGCGGCCCTGCTCCCCGGCCCTGGCGGCCTCGATGGATGCATTCAGAGACAACAGATTGGTCTCCTCCGCAATGTCGGTGATAATATCCACCGCCATCTTGATCTTCATGGCGGACTCATTGGTAACATCCGTCTGTTTGGCAATCACGGCGATGGCATCCTTGGTCTGTTGGTTCACCTCACCTAAAGCATCCAATATCTCCATAGCCTGCTCGCTGGCGTTGCGCATCTTCCGGGCGTTCTCACGCAGTTCCTCCACATCCACACCCGTCTCCTCGATCATACTGCCCATGACAATGATCTGCTCCGTGGCAGTCTGGGTCTCCTGGGCCTGGCTGGTAGCGCCCTGGGCGATCTCATTTACCGCCTTCTCCACCTGCTCCACCGTATTCAAGGTCTCGTCCACGCTTCGGGCCATACTGCCTGACTCCGCGTTAAGTTTCTCGCATTGTTCATTGATATTGGCCGCCACCAGGGCCAATTCCTGCTGCAGCGCCGAAATTGCCCGGTTCATCACGCCGGTCTCGTCCTTACGATTCCTGTTAAGCAGGCTTTTCTTGGATTCCATCTCGGTGAAATCCAGTTCCGCCAGCCGGGAAGCCTCTCTGGTGGTTCTCTCGATGGGCTTCACCAGCTTCAGCGCCACAATAAATCCGACTATATTGCACAGAAGCAGTACGATTAGACCGCCGATACTGCTGTTCACGGTCAAACTCGTCACCCCATGCAAGATTTCTTTCTCATCCGCAGTTACCACCAGGATAAAACTCATATCCGGATCAATATAGAAAGATGCGTACTTGGTCACGCCCTTGTAGTCATATACAATCACATCCGTCTGCGGCCTGTTTCCCCTGCCGATCTCACCCAGCAGCCCCTTGACCGCATCATTCTCCACCAGCTGTCCGATCTTATCCGCAGTAGGATGGTACAGCATTATACCCTCACTGGATACCAGATACGCATAGCTGCTGTCCATACCTTTGACTTTTACACCACCCAGAAACCCTTCCAGTATCTGCGCCGTCATCACTGCGTCAGTTCCCTGCGTGGACACACTTCTCTGAAGACTTTCGCCTGCGATATACACCATGTCCTCCATATAACTTTCTGTAAGGTTCGTAATACTGCTTCGGGCCAGCGGCACAGCGGTGGCTATGCAGATCACTACGCTGGCCAACACTGTACCAAACACCAGCAGCAGGATCTTTATTTTGATGGAATGGAAAAAGGAAACTCTGTTCTTCTGTTCTTTCATAGTCTGCGATACCCTCTCTAAATTTTTATATAATTATGGATAGTGTTATCATTGTACTACATTTTCAAGGCAGGCACAAGTTATTTTCTTATTTTATATTTTAATCTGAGTCCATTTTCCCTGCTTGAACCGGATAGAGGCAAACAGAAATCTGGACAGCTGATCCGCCACCACTCCCATCCAGATTCCGGCGATGCCCCAGTGCAGCACATATCCAAAAAAATAGGATCCAGCAGTCCGAATCACGGTGACGCTTATCGTAGAAGCAATGGCAGTATACAGCGTGTCTCCCGCTCCCCGCAGGCACCCCATGTAAATCACCTGGGCAATCTGCAATAGCACAACGAAGATGATGATCCGCATGATCTGTATGCCAATGGCGATAATCTCCGTCTCCTCAAAGAACAGGCCGTAGAGCCATCCCCCGCCGAAAAAGTAAGTCACCGCCAGCACCACAGAGATACATCCCCCCAACATCCGGCAGATAGCCCCATACTCCCTTGCCTTCTGTGGGTCCTGGGCTCCCAGGCTAAAGCCGATCAGCGCCACCGCCGTGGCCTGCAGGCCGTCTCCGAAGGAAAAAGACAGACTCATTACATTCATCCCCACCTGATGGGCCGCCATAGCCGAAGTGCCCTGGCTGGCTGCCATCAGAGAAGTCATCATAAAGCCGATCCGCATCAGCAGCTGCTCAGCGAACACGCTGTAGCCCACATGTATAATCTGCTTCATGGCCTCCAGACCCGGACGCAATTTCCGCCTCAGAATATAGGAGAGACTTACAAAATTGTCCTCTCTGCGCACAGACCAGAGACTCATGAAGCTGGCCACCACCGTACCGGCCACCGTGGCCAGCGCGGCCCCTCGGATGCCCAGGGCCGGAAAACCCATATGTCCCTGGATCAGCAGATAATTCAGAACAATGTTGATGGTGTTGGAGACCAGGTTGGTACGCATGGTGATTTTTGTATTGCCCGCTCCCCTTTGGGCCGCATTGATGCCCATCTGTACGCAATTGAAAATCATACCTCCCATAATGATCCGGAAATACTGCACCGCCGCCATATGAGTGTCCGCCTTAGAGCCGCACAGACTTATGATCGGGTCCGCCAAAGTCACGGCCAGGATACTGATCAGCACTGCCGCCGTCAGGATAAAGAGCAGAAATGTGCTCAAAATTCGGTTGGCCCCCTCCTTATTGCCCTCTCCCTTGCGCCGAGCCACCAGAGCGGAGATGGACACATTAGCGGCAAAAAACAAGGCCAGACCCACCATCTTGGGCTGAGTGGTCAATCCCACTGCTGCCACTGCTGAAGAGCCCAGCGAACTTACCATCAAGGAGTCCACCAGTCCCGCGAAGGCTGTAAAAAAGGACTCCAGTACCGCTGGCCAGGCCATACTCACCGCTTTCTTCACATCTTCTTTTGGATACCGCAATACTTTCATCTGTCTGTTCCCTTCTATATTAGAGTTCCGCATATTCCGCATGTTCCCTACAAACACACCACCAGGGTGATCAACATCTGACCGCCCCGGCGTCCAGTCAGCCTAAAACGACCTGACAGGCAATGTGCCGGTCAGGTCGTCATGTCTCTTATTTATTTTACAACGCTTTGCGGATTATGCCAAGCCCTAAAGGATAAGGACCTGTATGCACCGATATGGTGGCTCCGATCTGCAAAATCAGAATGTCTTCCTCCTTCAGCCTGCCCTCCAGGGCTTCTGCCACCTGGCGGCGGTACTCCACCGCCTCCTCATAGTCATAGCCATACCCCACCGCTATGCTATAACGGCTCACATCTCCGCCTGACTCTTTCAGATACTCCAGCAGCAGGGAAATGGTCTTATCCAGGTTCTTACGCCTGCTGCGCCCGATGCCGCTGGGGAAAATCTCCCCCTGCTTCAGGGTGATCACCGGCTTGATGCCCAAAAGACTCCCTGCCACGCTGCTCACCTTGCCGATACGCCCACCGTGCGCCAGATACTCCATATCTCCTACGGTGAAAAAGATCCTGCCCGTACCCTTGATCTCCTCGATCTTCCGGATAGTTTCTTCGTAGGTCATGCCGCTTTCCTGGCACTTCACTACCTCCAGCACCAAAATCCCCTGCAGCACCGTGTCCACAGTAGAGTCAATGACCTCTATCTTTGCGTCCGGCCTTTCCTCCCGTATCATCTGCATGGCATTTATGGCCGACTGCATGGAACCGCTGAACTTGGTGGTGATGCAGATACAAATTACCGGAATATTCTGTTCTACCCAGGGCATAAACGCATCCACATAATCCTGAGTGGAGGGCATAGAGGACTTGGGGTATACCCCCTTGCGGTCTACCATCTGCTGATAGAAATCCCGGATACCCATCTCCTCAATCTCCTTGAAATAATGAGTATCGTCAAAGGATACATAAAACGGCACCACCGAATATCCTTTCTGCTCCGCCCACTCCGGGGGTAAATCGCAGGAACCGTCTGTTATAATATGAAATAATTTGCTCATAGAAAAAATATCCTTCCTCAAAACTCTACAAACTTACCTTGCCCATGCATAACACAGGCCAAAACCATGCCCATTTTTTGCCATATAGCCATTGTTCATAAGTAGTCTAACATGAATACTTATTTTTTGCAATAGGTATGTAACATTTTGTGGTGTCAATATTTTTTCATGTAGTTTTTAAAACTATTTTGTGAATTGTTCTTTAAACCATCGGCCTGTATCGGACAGTTCCCTGTCACTCCAATCGCTGATCTTGCTGCAGTTACTGCTTATCAGCGCCGCCGTCTCATTTTTGTTGCTGACGGCCCAGGCCACATAGCTCACATCATACCGGTCCATCAGTTCCACCCACGCCCGGGCGGATTTATCATCAATCCCGCCGTTGCCGGAGGCGTCACAGATGCTGCACTCGCTGACAAACACCGGTACACCGTCCTTCAGCGCTTTTTCCAGATTCCCCCGAAGATCTTCCTTGTGGGTGGCCGCATAGAAATGCAGGGTGTACATAATATTGTCATAGCCCTGGATCGGATCGGCGGCGGCATCCCCGATCAACTGGCTCCACTGGGGCGTCCCTACCAGAATGAGGCCATAGGGATCATTGTCCCGGATCACCGGAATCACTTCCTCCGCATACTTCTTCACGTCCTTCCAGGACACACCGCCGTTGGGCTCATTACAGATCTCATAGATCACATTGCCGTAATCCGCATATTTTTCGGACATCTCACTGAAAAAAGCAATGGCGTCCTCCTTGTGGATATTGGGATCTCCCTCTCCCAGCACATGCCAGTCGATAATCACGTACATACCCAGCTTGGAGGCGTATTCCACTCCCTTGTCGATCAACTCCTTCAGCTTTTCCTGATCTCCTCCATTACTATATCCACCATATTCATCACTATACATTGCCAGGCGTATCACATCCGCATCCCATTCGTTCCGGAAAGTGCGGAAAGACTCCTCAGAAACATATTCCGGGAACCAGGCCAGGCCATGGGTGCTGACACCATGCATCTGATAAGGTTCCCCTTCCTGATCCACCAGACTGCCATTCTCCACCCGCAGTCTGCCGTGGTCACCCACCGGCGTATCCTCCGTCAAGGCATAGCCGCCCAGACTGCCGCCTGCCTGGATATCCGGGCCCTTGGTTCCCTGACTAAGTGTATCCGGGCTTTGCGTCTCCTGGCTAAGTGTATCCGGGCTTTGCGCCTCCTGGCCCTGTGCGGTAAGTGAATCCCCCAAAAACGCTGTGAGCCTGCCGCCCTCCGTCTCCGCTTCCAGAAACGCCTCTTTCAGTTCCCATTCTTCCGGCGTCAGAATAATGATACCGATGCCTTCCGCTCTGCTGTTCTCCCAGATCTCCTCATTGAAATCCGCCGGCGTGATCTCAAGGCAGCCATCATCCTCCTCCACTTCGCAGCACCAGAAGGAATCCACCTTGCAGCCGTCAAAATCAGATACCGTAATCTTCCAGTCCGTGATCTTCTGGCCTGATGCGTTCTCTATTGCAGCCACATATTGGTAGTAATAGCCGCCCTCACCGCCCCAGCTGCCGTTTAACTGAAAGCCCCCGCTGACTGCCGCCGAAGAGGCCGACTCGGAAGAATTGTTTCCCTGATCAGACTCTGTATGCGGCTCAGTGCCATCCTTTTCCTGTTCCGGCACCCTCGCCGGCTCCCTAGTCCCGGGCAGACTGGACTCCTCGCTGCTCACAGGCTGCCGCGCTGTCTCAACGACAGGCTTCGCCGTGGGTGTGGGCTCCGGCACATTCTCCCGGCTCTCCGACGGCGGCTCCTCTCCGTTTTCCAATACCATTTCCACAGAAGCATTGGAATCTGAATCAGCCTCCACCGCTCCGCCCTGTCCTTTGTTTGGTATATATCCCAAGGCCCATAGCAGCGCCCACATGATGGCCGCCCCCAGCACAATGCCAGCCAGCAGGCTCAACGCCATGTTCCGGGAATACTTTTGCTCGTTCATCTCTTTCATGTCTTCCTCTTTCCCCCCTATCTCCCCTTACACCAACAGAATACGCAGGATATCAAGGGGCATTAAAGTCTTTTCACCTGATCGTCTGGTAATGAAAATTAAATTGCTTCATTTAATTCCTGGTAGATTGCATCCTGATTATAAACCGGCGCGTATTTTTCCGCAATACCGCAAATAAGAGAAATGCGGTGGGGTTCCTGCTCCAACTCATCCGCAATCTGTCCTGCGCTTTTTCCCTTTACCAGTTTCTTGCAGACAGCGGCAATGACCTCCTTCAGCGCTCCTTCACTACGCCCTTCACTGCGCCCTTCCTCATATCCATCCTGCCTTGCATACACCATTTCTTCCCATCTCTGCATATATTTCACCCCACATTTCTCAGAGAGGCGGATTCTCTCCACCTTACTGTGAATCAACTGCACCCGGGCGCTCTTGCTCCGGGCGGCCACCACATCCCTGGTATCGTTAATATACTCCATAAAGTCCAGAAACTCCTGCGGAAAATCCTGTCTGTTGGTTCCGAAAGTATTGATAAATATTCTGGCGGCCCCGTCCTGCAACGCAAGTCCAGGCACCTCCCTGCACTGTCCCTCAAAGGTGTATCGGTACAATCCATAGCCGAATAAATCAAAGGGCGCCACTAAAATCATACAACTGTCATTCAACTCATTGAAGTCGCCACATCCCGGCTCCAGCAGTGACACATCCAGCTGTGCCTGATAGTACCGGCTTCTCTTCTCCTGCCGTATTGATAATTGTTTCTTGGGAAATAAAAGCAGGATTTCTGATTAAAGAGAACTAGATGTTCATCAGACGCGGAAAACCGCTTTACGGGCTCACTCCCCGGAAATCTTTTGCTTTGACATAAGAATAGCATATAGAGGGTGACACGTCAAGAATAATATCCGTCCACTCATTAAAAACGCCGCAGAGTCTGCGTTGCAGCCCCTGCGGCGTCATAATTTTCCTATATTCTCATTTTACTTATTTGCCAGATGCGCGTCAAACTGTCTCTGGATTTCCTCCATGTAAGCATCCCATCCCGCATTCTTCAGTTCGGCCTTCAGTTCCTCAATACTGGAGTCATAGTCCTTCAGGCCCGCCAGCATGGGAGAGGCAAATTCTTCCCACACGCTGTCAATCTGAGCCTTTTGGGTCTGGACATTGGAATAATCAATGTTGAATCCAAAGCTCAGCGCAGGAAGCGCATTGTCATCCCAGTTCTTATAAACCTCCATAAACTCATCGGTATAGGCCGTGGTCGGACTGGAAATCTTTACATTGTAAATCATCCACTCATAGAACAGCTCTTCCGTATTAATCTTGGACACTTTGCCGTCTATCAGTTCGTAGTCCGTCCCCTCCACACCGTAGGCGAACAGATTTGCCATCTCGGTATTCTTCTGGAGCAGATTTACAAACAGAGCCACACGGTCAGCTTTGGTGGAGGTTACAGGCACCTGGAACGCTGTGTTTTCATAACTCTTTTTATAGATCGGCTTCTCCGGCGCAATATAATACTCGGCGGTCTTCGCCTCGGGAACCACGCTCTGCAGCCCGGGCTCATTCTCTATCAAAGTGGTGCCGCAGGTTCCTCTCATGAAGGAAGTCATATTGGCCTGGAAAGGCAGGGTAACGGTGTTGGTCAGGATATCCTTCGGGATCAGGCCCTGCGCATACCAGTCATTGTAGAGCCTCACGGCCGCCTCGAACTCCGGGCTTTCCACAAAGTTTACCAGTTCTTTCGTATCCTGATCAATCAGAATACCGGTACACAGGGGAATCAGGTTTCGGTCGCTGGTTCCGCGGATGATGTACTCGGCGTTGGCCAGTTCATAAGTAGCATACAGCCCATACTGTTCCTTAGCCTTCTGGGCATATTCCGTCAGGTCATCCAGCGTACTGATATTCTCCATGCCGATGGCGTCCATGATATCCTGGCGCACACAGACTGTACTGTACACACCACCGGTAGGCTTGTTGCCGATGGGAATGGCGTAAACGCCGCCGTCATAGCGATATGCGTCAAACGCGGTGGGATCCACGTTTTCATGCCAGTCGGGCAGATAAGTATCGATCACATCCGATAAATCCTGCAGATAGCCCTTACTGTAACTGCTTGCGGCCCATCTGGGGTCCACGATGCAGGCGTCAAATTCCTGACCGGAAGCAATCATCAGATCCACCTTACCGCCCGCTCCGTTCTCCGTCCAGGGCAGATACATCAGTTCCACTTCTGTGTTGATCTCGTCAATAAACATCTGCTGGAACTCGTTCTCCATCAGTTCCTGCATTCTCGGGGATTCCTCACCGAACAGAACCACCGTGATCTTATCCAGTGTCTCGGGTCTTAAGGATGACCCGTCTGCAGATGCGCCAGTGGACGATGCCTCCTGCTGAGACCCTTGCTGAGAACTCTGCTCCGTGCTTTGCTCCGTGCTCTGCTCCGTACCCTGCTCTCCGCCAGATCCGCAGCCTGTCAATGCAGACAGCAGCATGGCGCCTGTAAGGATTGTTGATAAAATTCTCTTTTTCATTTTCTTCCTCCATTCTTGTTTGTTCCGCGTATTTCTCTGTCCACACATTCCCGTGTTCAGGAACCGGCGGCTCTGCACCATCTCCCGACCGGCATGTAGTCCTAAAAATACGCTGTTGACAGTTTATAAATAACCCCCGAAGGAGTTGTTTATCATTTTGTTTTATCTCTGATCAACCTTTGACCGCCCCCACGATCACGCCCTTGGTGATGTACTTCTGGGCGAATGGATACAACAGGATAATGGGGCCTATGGTGACGCAGATCGTCGCCATCTTGGTGGTCTCCAGGGGAATATTGATGTTATACCCCAGCGAGGCATTGGCCTGGTTGGCGATAAACTGCACATTGGCGAGCATATTGTACAGGTAATACTGCAACGGATAGAGCTTCTGTTTGTTGATGAACATCAGCACCAGGTAATAGTCGTTCCAGTAACTCAGCGCGTAGAACAACCCCACCGTCACCAGCCCCACCTTTGCCAGGGGGAAATAGATCACACTGAAAATCCGCAGGTAGCTTGCCCCGTCAATCTTTGCCGCCTCCGCCAACTCCTCCGGAATGGACTTGAAAAAGTTCCGAAGCAGAAACACGTTGAAAGCATTTATACAACAGGGCAGAATCAGTGCCCAAAATTTGTCGGTAAGATGATAGTATTTAGTGCACATAATGTACCAAGGCAGCAGGCCCGCCGAAAAAATCATCGGAATATAGAGAAACATGTTCAGCGCGCCCTTCGGTTTAAATTCACGCACAGTAAGCACATAGGCGAAAGCCGAGGACACCAGCACCGAGAACAGTGTACCTATGACGGTGACCGCAATGGTGACACAATAGGCGTTCATAATATTCTTCCCCAGAGACCCCAATATCATTTTGTAGGCTTCCAGACTGAATTTTTTTGGTATCACACTGTAACCGTTTACCGTGACGGACACCTCATCCGAGAAGGACGTGCCCACCGCCAGCAAAAGCGGATACAGACATATGACCGCAAAGAACCCGATAAAAATGTAGAAGAAAATCCGCAGAGCCTTGTCCGATGTAGATTGCTTTATTTTTGTATTTTTTTCAGACATCCCGCACCTCCTTAAAACAGCCGATATTCTTTATCAAATTTCCCCACCAGCCAGTTGGAGAACAACACCAGGGCAAAACCGAAAATAGACTGGTAGAGTCCCACCGCCGAGCCCATGACAAAATCTCCCATACCGATGACCGAGCGGTACACATACGTATCAATGATATCCGTGGTTTCCAGCAGCATGGAGGACAGGTTGGTGATGGACATCATCATTGTCAGATCACCGCTCATAATCTTGCCGATGGACAGCAGGAACATAATGATAATGGTGGGCTTGAGCAGGGGAACCGTAATGTATCTGATCCTCTGCCACAGGTTCGCCCCGTCCACCTCCGCAGACTCGTACAGTGACGTGTCAAATCCGGCAATGGTAGAGAAATAGATGATACCGTTGTACCCGGCCCCCTTCCAGATATTGCAGAGTGTCAGGATGATCCGCCAATATTTTGGATCATTATAGAAGTCCACCCTGTCAAACCCCAGGGAAACCAGTAGATTATTGATAGCTCCCCCATCATAATTCAGCAGTGCCCGCAGGATGCCGCCCGCCACCACCCAGGAAATGAAGTAAGGCATGATGGACAGGGACTGGGTTGCTTTCAAGTACTTTTTATGGCGCACTTCATTAAACATCACTGCCAGCATAACCGCCATGGCTGTGCCGAACACTGTGTAACAGAGATTCAATATGATCGTGTTCTTGGTTGCTCTCCAGGCCCTGGAAAAGTTGGCAAAAAAGAACTCAAAATTCTTAAGGCCCACCCAGGGACTTCCGAAGATTCCGTCTTGGTAGTTGTAGTTTTTGAAAATAATAACCAGGCCGCTCATGGGTATGTACGCGAACATCAAAGTGAATATAATACCCGGTAAGGCCAGAAGCCAAAGCTGATGGTACTTTTTGAAGTGACCGGCAAGCCGGTTCCCGAGGCGGCGAGTACCGCCCGAATCTTGTTTCTGTCGAGACACAAGCATGATAACATTCCTCCTGTCATTGTGTGACCTCCCGTCTGGGGGTGGTCATCGCTGTGTTAAGATAGGAATATCATTTTTCTGCCTGTGTCTCAATCCAAAAAATTTGTAAATCTATAAAATTTCGTCAAAATAGGACTATCAAAATTTTTACTACTGTAAATTTTCTTCACTGTTTGCGTGATTTTTGCGGAACTGCCCCGGCGTGATACCATACTTTTTCTTGAATGTAGCCGTAAAATAAGAGGCATTCGTATATCCCACCATCTCACAGATCTCCTGAATACTCCTGTTGGTCTCCCGGAGCAATATCTTTCCCGCCTCCTCGATACGCAGTGTGGCCAGATAGTCCGGAAAAGCGTATCCGCTTCTCTCGTTAAACAGCCTGCTGAAGTAGGATGGGGTGATATGATACATCTCTGCGATAAACTGGGCGCTGATATTGGGATCCGCGTAATTTTCCCGCAGATACGCTATGGCTCTCTCCACCACATCCTCCCTGTCTCCCTGCTTGGCTTTGGCCAGTATATTGCATACCTTGTCCAGCATTTCAGAAAACCATTCCCAGGCATCGTCAAGATAGCCGAACTTCCCCAGTTCCGCCGCCAGCTTTTCATAGTCGCTCCTGGAGAATGTCTCAAAGTGGAAGCACAGAGAGTTGTAATATTTCACCATCTCCGCAGCCATGTCCAGAAGCGCGTCCCGGGCATTCTGGATGGAATATCCCTTCAGTTCCTCCGTAATCCGGAAGTATTCCTCCGAGAATTTTTCCCTGTCCCCCTCCTTCAGTCTATGGATCAGGTTCTTTGTATCAATGTTTCTTTTACCGCCCAGCGCCTTTTTTGCCATCTGCTCTTCCGTGACAATCGCATCGATGCCATACACAAAGCGGTACGCCGTGGCCGCCCGGGCCATCTGGTACATGGCCGCCAGTTCCCCAAAGCCTTCCCTGCCGTTGCTGATGCCAGCGTCCATGCCAACGTGGACCAAATCTCTGATCACGGAAAATATCTCCCTGGTTTTCCCGATCAGTTCCTCCTCCGAAACTTCCTGTTCCGTAAAAAGAATTGCCGCCGTATATTCCTCATCCACGGAATTGACCAGAATATCCCCCAGAGGCTTCAGCGCCTGCTGTGTGACATTGACAATCGTGTGATGTACAAACAGCCTGGCCTCCTGTGTATGATTCTTATGCAGGTCCTCCATATCACTGATGCGCAGACAGATCACTGCGCTGTGTATCCCCTCTTTCCCATATGTTTCCTCCACCCATTCGGGCAGTTTTCCCTGTAAGGATCTGCCTCCCAGGTAATGTGTCAACTCGTCCTGTTCCTTCTGGAGATTCAGATCGTTCATAGTCCGCACCATGGTCTGATAAGTCTGGACAATGCCCGCCAGTTCTGTTTTTCCCACCCGCTCAGAGATATCCTCCCGCTTCTGCCCCATGCCATCCCCCGGATTGGTTGTCTGGATGGCCTCGTCAATAGGGGAATACACCCAATTGGACATGCCGAAGGAGAACAACAGTACCAGGAGAATCAGCAAAAGCACAATCAGTATAAAGGTATTCCTCATGTGTACAATGGAATCCGCCACATATTTATATGGAAGAAAGTGCATCAGATAAAAACCGTTTTCCATGTTGACACAGGAAACCAGAAAAACGCCCTCCTGCAGCTTTGATACCTCCGACTGCCTTACGTCACCGCTTCCCAGAAGTCCCAAAAGCGCCTCTTCCTGCAGCTGCTCTCCCTTTGTGTAGCCTTCTCCGCAGGCATGAACCACGTTCCCCGCCGCGTCCACCAGCAGATACTGCTCTCCTTCCCGGTTTTCCCGGAAAATGTTCTCCATGATTCTCCCTATGTCCAGCCCTATGATGATGCCGTTCTCCTTTTCTCCCGTGGCGGAATTTTGCTCTCCGGCCGTCAGATACAAAAGGGTCCTGCTGCTTCCATAGACGTCAATATAGTACTTTACCCCATACTTGCCGAACTGGCTCTGATAAAAAGTCTCTATCATCATCCTGTCCCCCTGCTCGTCCAGGGGATACGCCGGATTGCTGCACTTAATCCGGTATTCGTTGCCCTTAAGTACATAGACCGACTGGAACATGGGCTCAATCATAACCATGTTCAGCACTTTCTGGGCTGCCACGCGCATATCTGCATCCCAGTAAAAATCAGACTTCGCCTGCGTCTTTTTTACATAAGCGTCATTCCTGAGCACTTCCATGGTATTTCCCATCAGATCAAAATAATTGTTTACCATCAGGGATGAGGCGTAGAGGGTGTTCCCCTCATTTAATCTCTCCGTCTCAATCCGGCTCGCCCTGAACCAGAGAAATCCCCAGATACATGCCAAGACTATGCACAAAACCGGCAGGACAAATACCGCCTTGAACATATCCAAAAATATTTTCTTTCCCTTGTACTTACTTAATAACCCTCTACTCATAAGCCTCACCTGTTTTCTTATAATCAAATACCCCGCTTCAGAAACAGGGTACCAGAGACAGTATAACAGAAAGAAGGGAAAAAATCCAGGTCTGCTGAAATGGAACCCGCTTTTTGGCGGGCTATACGCAAAAATACAATAGAAGTGCAAAATTTTGTAATTGCGGCGCTAAAGCCTATGTCTTACAATAGATGTAGCTGACAGGCATATCTGCCGGTCAAAATCTATCATTTTCAGAAAGGATTACTAATATGCAGACAATTTATGTATCCCCAAATAGTCCTGACGCGTTCCATTCCCTTCAGGAGGCCGTTCTGTCGGTGCCGGATAACCGCCATGAGACAGTCCGGATTTGCGTATCGCCCGGAATATATGAGGAAAAAGTATTCATCCGCAAAGAAAATCTGGAGATAGTGGGCCAGAATCCCGAAACTACCGTCTTCCGTTACGGAGACGGCGCAAAAAAGCCCCGCCCGGACGCTTCCGGCGAATACGGAACCTTTAATACTGCCGTTATCCTGCTGGCTGGCAGGAATATTCATATGGAAAATATCACTGTGGAGAATACCGCGGGACCCGGCCACACTGCCGGGCAGGCTCTGGCTGTCTATGTGGCAGCCGACAGATGCAGTTTCCGCAACTGTAGATTTCTGGGATGGCAGGATACCGTCTTTGCCGGGGAAGCCCTTACCTGTAACATGAAGAACCTGATGCTTCCCAAGTTTTTCAACAGTTCCTCCGTTCCCATTGAATACCCCGTCCTCCGCAATTATTTCAGGGATTGCTATATCAGCGGGGATGTGGATTTCATATTTGGCCCGAATGTGGTTTTTTTCGATCATTGTGAGATATTTTCAAGAAAGCATCACAGTGAGAGCCATGCCTTTATCACCGCCGCCAGCACTCCCGCAGACCAGGAGTTCGGCCTTGTGTTCTCCCATTGCAGGCTTACCGGCGATGAAGAACCTGCGTCCGTCTATCTGGGAAGGCCCTGGCGCGACTATGCCAAGACAGCCTTTGTCCACTGCCACATGGGCGAACACATCTGCCCGGAGGGCTGGCAGAACTGGGGAAAGGCAAGGGCTGAAGCTCTGTGCAGTTACATAGAATACGCAAATGACGGCCCCGGCGCGGGAACGGACGGAAGGGCTTCTTTCAGCAAACCGCTCACCCATCCCGACCTGGAGGAATACTATTCCAGGGAAAATGTCCTTGCCGGTGATGACGGGTGGAGCGGATTGTAAGTCAATAACCCCGCCGCAAGGGGCGGGGCATGGACCCCTGCGGCATTCGCAAGTCAACTATGTTGGCTTTATGCTCGTGCAGGCACGGCACTTGGCTCATTGCTCGCAGGAATAAAGTCGGCGTGTGTCTGCCTCTCTCCCTACTGCCCTCCGGCCTCCTCCAGGAATTTCCGGATAAATTCCTCCGGCAGGGCGCCCTGGCGGAGGCAGACACCCCACTCTGCGCCCTGGCTGTCCAGAATCCGCACATTTTCCACAAAACCTTCCGTGAACACGCCCCTGTCATGACGCATGTCACTGTACTGTATCAGGGGCATCAGCCGGGCAATCTCCGCAGGATCCGTCACCGTGAAGCTGTAGGTCAAAGGTTCCTCCGTCGTCAATATATCCGAGCCGGGACCTGTTCCCTCCCCGTAAGACTCAGACAGACTCTTCGGATACACCCCAAAATATCCCCGGATGCTCCGCTCCGCCGGACTGATGGACAGGTCTCCTCTATACCAGTATCTGCTGCCGTCTACCTGGAACGTAATGCTTTCCACATCCTCCGCCTCCGTGGGCTGATTGAAGATCCGGATACCGTTTTTTTCCATGGCTTCCAGGGTATGCGTCATATTTTCAAAGATATCCAGATTATAGATGTTTATAATCTCCCGTTGTATTCTCACGATCATCTGACCAAGCAGTCTGTCCTGTCCCAGAATGATAGTCTGATACTGCTCGGACAGATCCCGGTTGTAAGCCTCCGCCAATTCCCGGATGACCCTGCTCTCCGACACCTCCGCAGCTCCGCTGTCACTGTTCACCCCACTGGTTAGCCTTATGCCGATACAGGATTCTATCTGGTCCTCCGCAAGACGATAAACACTGGCTGCGTATTCCTCACTGCATAGCAGGGGCAGCACCACGTCCTCATCCCACTCATAATAGGAATATATCCGGTAATAACTTCGCCCATTTTCCAACACTACCCGCACATAAAAAGTGTCTGCGGCAAAAGAGTCCCCTCGATAGGCTTCCTCCGCCTGAGTGACCCTCGATCTGTAGGCTCCCCCATTTTCATTCTCTATGCCCCTCTCCAGAAAAGCGTGGACCCGTGCCGAATCCGTCAGTCTCATTCCGTTCAGTATCTGGGAGGTATCAGAAATAATATTTTTACTGGCGTAGGAACTGCAGACAATAGATGCCTCCCGAATCTCCCCCTGCTCCGGCAGATACCGGTCATACCCCATCCAGTCCTCCTGAAATCCGGCGCAGATCAGCAGCATGACCACCATGGCAGCCCCCATGCTCCACTTGTGTCGAAAGAACGCCTTGAAATCCATGGTGAAAATCACATCCAGCACACCGTAGATCATTATGCCCGCCAACACTGCCCCAAAGACGCACCAGGCCGTGGAGTTGGGGCCACTGACCAGAAAGTGCATGAACAGCCAGCCCCCCAGGCCGCCCAGAATGCTGACCGCCAAACGCAGCGGCCAGGCAAGCCAGGGCAGATCCAGCCCCCGGCCCGCGCGCTCGGAGGGCCTTTTCAGATAGGAAATCCATGCCAGCACTCCCAAGGCCAACGCTATGCCCAGACAGATCAGCATTGTCGACAAAAGACCGCCCGCTCCCAGGAAATCCCCGTCTATGCGGGATCCCACCAGAACTATGGGAGCCGTCAGGGGCGAAGTATATGTGACCAGGGCCAACCCTCTCGTCTGGGCATAGTAAGTGTGGAAAAAAGTGGTCATAAAACCCAATGTCAGTCCGTAGACGGCAATAACACCGCCTCCCAATATGACGGCCACTGTCAGGGTGTTCAGCATGTTGCCCGTGAGCATGGTGGCCAGGAGCATCATATGATAGACCAGAAGGAACGCTATCACAAGCACCAGGGTATTTTTTCCCGTCTCCAGAATCAATCGGGGGATCCCCCCTCCTCCGCCCACCCGCGCCAGCAGGACGCCGGAGAGCGCCAGTGCCAAAACCGAACAGAGCAGATAGGGAACCAGCCAAATCAGCAGACCGTTAATATACTTGATGCCAAACAACTGCGTCCTGCTCACGGGCAGACTGTGATAGGTATCCACCATGGATTTCTGCTGAAGATAGTGAAAAGCTTCCAGCCCTGTGACCACAGCGCCCAAGATGGCTATGACACTGGCGGACAACATCAACTCCTGACCGAAAAAGGCCGCCATGTTATTGATGGTTTCAGTGAGCGCTTTCTCGTATTCCTGAGATGTCATAACCGTTATCTGTCCATTGACAACTGACATGTCCACGTCGCTGTAGCGCAGCAGCCACACCACAGGCAAGGTCAGGAAACTGCCCAGCAGGGACAGGGCCACCATCCAGACCTTGTGCCGCAGATCCTCTCTCATGCCTTTAAGAAACAAGCGCTTTGATATCATATCCGTTCACCTCCGTCTCGCTTATAAAGATCTCCTCCAGAGAAAGGGGAAGTAACTCATAGAACACCGGATTCAACAATTCCATGTACTCCACCAGCTGCTCCCGGGTGCCCCTTATGGTAAAGGTGTATAACGTACCCCTCTGCTCCATAGTCACCACCTCCAGGTTTTTCCTGATATGCTCCAGAGTGGCCTGGGTCTTGACCACACACTGCACCTTGTGCAGATTGAGTTTCATGTCGTCCAGATCCCTGGCAAAGAGGATGCCTCCCTTGTGCAGCAGCCCCACGTACTCACAGATATCCTCCAGTTCCCGGAGATTGTGGGAGGCAATGATGGGAGTCAGCCCCCGGTCCTCCATCTCCCTGGCAAACAGGGATTTCACGGCCTGCCGCATCACCGGGTCAAGACCGTCAAAGGTCTCGTCGCAGAGCAGGTATTTAGTGCCTGCGCAGATCCCGCAGAGCACCGCCAGCTGCTTCTTCATGCCCTTGGAAAAGGTATCGACCTTGCGCCCTGCGTCCAGCCCGAACTTCCCCAGCAATTCCTCATAACGCCCCTCGTCAAAGCCAGGGTAATAGGTCTTGTACAGCTTCGCCATGTCCCGGGGAGTACCGTTTTTGAAAAAGAACATCTCGTCGGAGATGTAGAAAAACTTCGCCTTCACGGCCGGATTGTTATATACCGCATCCCCGTCCACCAACACCTGGCCGCTGTCCGCCTTCAGCACACCACAGATCAGCCGCAGGAAAGTGGACTTGCCCGCCCCGTTGGTGCCGATCAGACCAAACACATGCCCCTCCTCAATCCGGGCCGTAATCTGATCTATGGCTTTGATGTTCTCAAAGCTCTTTTGCAGATTGGTTACTTCTATCATGATTGCCTCCTAACCTGAAATTCACATAATCTCTCTGCCCCTGGGACTGCCTGACACCGGGCATAGGCGGAACCCTACAGAGCATATAACAGCGGCATTCATTCTTGCCGGCCAGACTCTACCCCATATCCCCGTCCGCACCGTTATCCTCCGTGTCCGCCCGGCTGTACACCGCCGCAAGCTGCTCCCGCAGGGTTTCCTGGGCAAGGCCCGCGTCCCGGGCTTTGCAGGTCATAGCCGCCCATTCTGTCAGCACCCGGCGAAGCTGCCCGTCGCGCCACTCCCGCTCCGGCGCCACGAAACTGCCCCGCCCGGACACGGTGTATAGGTATCCCTCCTGTTCCAACAGGGTGTAGGCCCGCTGTACCGTGTTGGGATTCACCGCCAGCTCCACGGCCAAGCTACGGACACTGGGCATCTTGCTGCCCTGCTCCAGCCCGCCGCTGACAATCAGCCGCTCCAGCTTTTCCACCATCTGCTCATAGATGGGGCGTTTGTCCCTGTAGTCCAGCAGAATCATAAGCGCGCTCCTTTCAAGTGTATTAATTCTCTTAGTACACTTAATATAGCACTTCTCTGCATCCACTGCAAGAACTTTTTAAATTGCATTAACGGATACATCTAAGGAACTTATTTCTTTCTCGGCCAATCTGTGCCGGGCGTCTGCCGGGGATGCGGATGCCGCCCAACATTGGTGGGATTTCTACGGTTACTGTAACTGGTATCTGTACCAGAACGCTTCCGCGGAAGATTTTTCGAATGTTTTAGCCTGCCATGGAGCGGCGGGCATCCCCGGGCTTTTGGAGGAATATTTATTTTTTCTTGTCCTCCTATGGTTTTTATGCTATACTTTTTGGAAAGCGTTTTCGCTCTCATATACGCTGTCCCCTGGGACTGGCAATAATAAAGTCAGAGCGGCAGCTTTCCTAACCCAGAAAGGGAATTATTTTATCTCCCGGCTATTACGTCAGGAATTTTAGAGACTGAAAGCAAAGAATTATTTAAAAGATATATAGATATCCAAAAGAAGGTCCATTGGTAGAATGGGTAAAAACCATCATCTAGTTAGAACATGTTCACTTATAAAAAATATGAGACAAAGAGAGGAAAAAGAAAATGGCATGGTATGACGAAGCGGTATTCTATCACATATATCCCCTGGGGATGCTGGACGCGCCCAAGGAGAACAGCTACGGGGATCCGGTACACCGGCTGCCCGGCCTGATCCCTTGGATCGGGCATTTGCGGCAGATCGGCGTGAACGCCCTGTACATAGGGCCCCTGTTTGAGTCTGTAGGACACGGCTATGAGACCACGGATTACAAAAAACTGGACAGCCGCCTGGGGGATAACGGAGATCTGAAAACCTTTGTGGCAAAATGCCATGAGGCGGGCATCCGGGTGATTCTGGACGGCGTGTTTAACCACACAGGCAGAGACTTTTTTGCTTTCCAGGATATCAAGAAAAATCGGGAAAATTCCCCTTACAAAGACTGGTACTGCAATGTGAATTTCTGGGGCAACAACGAGTACAACGACGGATTTTCCTATGAAAACTGGGGTGGCTATAACCTGCTGGTGAAGCTGAACCAGCGCAATCCGGCGGTGCGGGACTATATCTGCGATGTGATCCGCTTCTGGGTCAGCGAGTTTGACATTGACGGCATACGTCTGGATGCCGCCGATGTGCTGGATTTTGATTTCATGAAAGCGCTGCGTCATGTGGCAAACGAGGTCAAGCCCCAGTTCTGGCTCATGGGCGAGGTCATCCATGGGGATTACACCCGTTGGGTCAACGAGGGCACATTGCATTCCGTGACCAACTATCATCTGCACAAAGCCCTGTACTCCGGCCACAACGACCACAACTATTTCGAGATCGCCCATACGGTGAAACGTCTCTACGGCATGGGCGGCAACCGCCCCGACGGACTGAAACTGTACAACTTCGTGGACAACCACGATGTAGAGCGCATCTATACAAAGTTAAACAACAAGGCCCATTTTGCCCCGGTGCATGTGCTGCTGTACACCCTGCCCGGTGTGCCCTCCATCTACTACGGCTCAGAGTTCGGCATTGAGGGTAAAAAAGAAAAATTCTCTGACGCCTCCCTGCGGCCCGCTCTGCGCTATGAGGATTATGCGAATGCGGTGAAGGATAATCCCTGTACTAGGCTGATCGCCGCTCTGGGCAGGGTGCGGCAACAGGCCAGGGCCCTGTCCTATGGGGATTACAAAGAACTGGTATTGACCAACAGGCAGTACGCTTTCTCCCGCGGCACTGGGGATGAGACGGTGCTGGTCACGGTCAACAATGACGACAACAATGCCTCCCTGACCTTGCCCGCATGTGGCAATTCCGCTTATGTGGGAGCATTGTCCGGGGTACAGGCGACGGCAGACGGTGATAATATTACCGTGAACCTTCCCGGCTGCTCTGGGGAAATCTGGCTGCCTGTGTGGGATGGCGTGATGCCGGCAGTTGATGGGACAGCAACGGCCCAAGCCGGGGTAACGTCTGCTGGTGATTCCGCACCCAATAAGGGAGTCATGTCTGTGGATGCCATGGTAACCGCCGATGCCGGGACGATGGCTGCTGGTGCCGCGATAACCGCCGATGCCGGGACGATGGCTGCTGGTGCCGCGACAGCCGCCGATGCCGGGACAATTCCTGTGGATGCCACGGCTGCTGCCGATGGCAGAACGGTGCCTGCTGATGCCACGATAACCGCCGATGCCGAAACAATTCCTGCCGTCAACAACATGGCCGTGGAAACCTCTTCCGCTGCCGGACAGATTGCATCCGCAGAAACCCAGGACAGATCGATTGCTGCGGAAACCACCCCAGACAGTCCCTCCGCACCTTTGCAGCCTGCCGCCGCTCCCGCCCGGGAAGCTCTGGATGAGGCTTTTGAAAAGGGAAAAATCGCCGGGCTTCAGGAGGCCATTCTGGCTATTATGAGCAAAAACGGCCCCATCACCGATCAGATGCGCAGGGATGTTGCCGACAATGTATACCATGACTCTTTGATCAACTGGATCAAAAGTTTCAGGTAAAGCAGTGCTGACGGAATTACACTTGCTGCTTTTGTTATGAGAATGCGGGGCATATATAAAAAAGTTATGCCCCGACCAGGAAGGGGCGAAATTGATCTTAGGGAAGCTGGAATTGGCAGATGAGGGAAAGCGGAAGGCTGCGCATCCAAATACATAGTAAACAGATAGGAGAAGAACCATATGACAGATCTGGGAATGCCTACACTGATCGAGCTGCCGGAAATGGAGGATTGCGCGGCACTTTGCGCGGAACTGGGACTTCAGTTTGTGGAACTGAACATGAATATGCCGGAGTATCAGGCTGACCGTCTGGATGTAAACCGCCTGACAAAGCTCTCCGAAAAATATGGGATTTACTACACTATTCACCTGGATGAGAATCTGAATGTCAGCGATTTCAACCGCCATGTGGCCGACGCGTATATAAATACCGTTCAGGAAACCATCTCCATTGCCCGTCGGCTGCAGGCCCCTGTATTGAACATGCATCTGTCCCAGGGCGTCTACTTTACGCTCCCCGACCGCAGAGTGTTCCTGTTTGAAGAATATCCGGACCAATATCTGGAGAGCATACGTCTTTTCCGGGACATCAGTGAGAAAATGATTGCAATGGGCAATATAAAAATCTGTGTGGAAAACAGCGGCGGATATACCTCTTTTCAGCAGCGGGCCATAGCCCTTTTGCTGGAGAGCCCGGTGTTTGCGCTGACCTTCGACATCGGCCACAATCACTGCATCGGCGGAGCGGATGAACCTGTCATTCTTCAGCACAGAGACAGACTCTGCCACTTCCATTTCCACGATGCCCTTGACAAAAAAGACCATCTTCCCCTGGGGGCCGGGGAGATTGATTTGAGGAAATATCTGCAAATGGCGAAGCAGACGGCTTCCCGAATTGTCTTAGAGACCAAGACCGTCTCCGGCCTCCGGGAATCCGTCCGCTGGATAAAATCCCACTCCGTATAAAGCGGGAAGTCTCAAGACCGCAGTTCACTGCCCTGCGCCTGGTCAACACAACTGAAAATCATCCCGTCAAACTCCTGTAATTCAAAACAGTTTGCGCAGATCCCCGCATCCCCTTCACAGGTGGCATAGGAACGGATATATAGGCCATCCTGCCAAATTCCATAGCCCAGGCTGCCCAGGCCATAATTGTATGAATACCCGTTCTGGTACTCTTGTCCGCTTCTGTAGGAAATGAGTACTATTCTCATGCCAAAATCTCTGGCGTACTCCTCCAGAAACGCAGCCGCTTCCGGATTGTCCCGGGGCAGTGTTGTAAGGTCCTGGCCCGCACAGTCATCCATCCGGATGGTGACCCTGTTCTTTTGCATAAAATCCTCAAAATTTCCGGCCTCATACCATTCTCCGATCAGGCAGTCCGTCGGGGTATCCTCCCCATACTGCAGGTAAAAATCATAGGCCCCATATCCCAGCAATGTCTCAAAAAAAGCTTTTCCGTCCTCTGCGATAAGCCCTCGCTGATAATCGTCGGCTCCCTCCAAAACAGGCTCTTCCCCGCTGATATGCACCCGAAATTCATCCTCCCCGTAACGCATCACAGCCAACACAGTTCCATCTGCCTCGGGAAAGAAAGAGCCATCGTCCTGCACCTTGCAGACAGTGATATTCTCCACCTCCGGCACGAAGCCATACTTTTCCTGAATATAGATTACGGCGTTTTCCCTCCCCTGCTCCGCTATATCTTTTATATGCCTTTTTTCTTCCCAGGAATAACCGCAGGCGCATAAGAAAAGCGGCACGAGTACAAAGATTAATTTTCTTACTCCCACAGATCGCTCCAAACCTCACTGGCCTCCTCTCTGAAGGTAACCTCCATAAGCATTTATCTACGCCTTACTCTTCCCAATTAGTAGAATTTCTATCAAAAAATTCCTAACATTACTCCCGCACAAACGCACCCTACCGATGATAAATCAGCACCACGTCATTCTCCCTGATCCGACTGTCCCCTCTGGGCTGAATATTCTTATTGCCCCGCTTCAGCATAATCACATGGCTGCGCCGGGAGATATCCAGGTCACGGATCCTCATACCGACCCATGGATGTTCCTTCTCCGCCGCCACCTCCTCCAGACTGGCCTCGATATGCATATGGCACATACTGCCCAGCACCAGCACATCCCCGGCCTGGACCTTCAAATCCCCCTGGGGAATCAGCACGTCAATGTCCCGCAGGACTGTGGCCACATATAAGCCCTGGGGCAGCGTGATATGCTCCAGGGGCAGTCCGATAAAAGGATGCCCCACCGGAATCTCCAGCGTCACAAAATCCGCGTCCCGGCTGGTAACCGTGCCTTCTTTAATACTGGTATAATACTCTACAAACCCCGCCGAAATAATACCCGTGGGGATAGCCACCATTCCCACCCCCAGGAAGGCAATGATAATAGCCATAGCCTGACCGCCCACGGTAACGGGATATATATCCCCGTACCCCACTGTGAGCAGTGTGGAGACGGACCACCAGATGCCGGAAAACGCATTAGAAAAATGCTCCGGCTGAGCCTCATGCTCCAGGCCGTACATACACAGGGATGAGGCCAGCACCAGAACCAGCACCAGAAAAATAGAATACATAAGCTGGCTGCGTTTCTCTTTCAGAACCGTGGTGATCACATGGAAAGCGTCGTACTTGGCATTGATCCGGAACAGCCGCAGGATGCGCACCACCCGGAACATGCGGAAAGCCACCGCGCCGCTGGGGAACACAAAGGGAAGGAAATAAGGCAGTATGGTCAGCAGATCCACGATGCCGTAAAAGGATATCGCAAATCTCAGTTTTGCCCGCCCTTGTCCCATTTCCGGATACAAATACCGGGCCGTCCACAACCGCAGAATATATTCCGCCGTAAAAATAACAATTGTGACCAGTTCCACTGTCTGCAGCAGGGGCTCATACCTTGCCAACCGCGCAAAGGTCTGGCAGAACGTAATCACAATATTCAGCAGAATTACAAAAACAATAAATATGTCAAACACCAGGCTGGGCACATCCGCCTGGTTCCCGATCTGTATGATTTCAAAAATACGTTTCTTGGCTTTTTCCAGATTTTTCAACCATGTCATCCTCTCTGATAAATACTCTTTAAATAGGCAATTGCGAAACTCCCTTTCCGGGAACAGTGGATGGGCAATATATACAAAATAAGGGCGACTGGCCACTGCATCGGAGCCCGTTTTTGTATATATTGACCAGCCACGTCACTTGCGGAGAACGTTTCGCAATTACCTAAAATACTCTTTAAATTCTGCGCACATGTTCAATCCCAATGACGGCCGGTTCCATCTTATGGCGCTCTGAGCACTGAGCATATGATCATTTTTTATTTTTCCTCTTCCCTTTTCCCGCTTTTTATGTTATTCTAAATGCATGGAAGCATAGCTCAGCTGGGATGAGCGCTCGCCTGACTAGCGGGAGGCCAAGGGTTCGAGCCCCTTTGCTTCCATTTTTTTGCAGTAATACGGGCTTTTTCATTATCCGACGCAGTGGCAAGTTGCCCTTATTTTGTATATATTGCCCATCCACTGTTACCAGAAAGGGAGTTTCTCAATCGCCTATAGCTAACTCAATTGAATAAAGACTTTACACTTTGGGCATTAATTGCTATAATAAAGATAGCAACTATCAACCAATCATTCACAGAAAGCAGGTGATTATATGACCGGTAAAGAAGTTGTTAATCTTATCCGCAAATTGAAAGAAAAGGGTATGAGCAGTGACGAGATACTTGCAATTATTGAGTATGTCGAAACCCATGATCCCAAAGAGCAAGAGTAGCATATTCACAACAACTGAATAGCAACCACGAAATTAAGGTGTAAAGTCTATTGAATTATTAAGGCTTTGCACCTTTTTAATTTATCTGTATCAATCTTATATAAGCCATGTCGCCACAAGCCCACAATCAGCCAGATCTGGACAGGATAAACGGCAAAATAAAAAGCTAAAACCCATTGAACAACGCCTAAAAACTATCGAATTAACGCTCGAAAATGATGCGAAGCCACGTTTACAAAATATCGAAGCATACTATACATCCACATATATGTGAATACCCTGGAAGAGTTAAGGAAGCAGTACAGGGGCTTCTGCCAAAACAAAATAGCTGCCTAAGATCTCTCCTAAGCAGCTATACGACCCAGATCGGACTCGAACCGACGACCTCCGCCGTGACAGGGCGGCGCTCTAACCAACTGAGCCACTAGGCCATAAAACAAATCGAGTTAATAAAATGGACCTTCGGGGACTCGAACCCAGGACCGACCGGTTATGAGCCGGTTGCTCTAACCAACTGAGCTAAAGGTCCGCAAACCCTTTCGGGAATCGCTTAATGCGATGACTCCAACGGGAATCGAACCCGTGTTACCGCCGTGAAAGGGCGATGTCTTAACCGCTTGACCATGGAGCCGAATCACAGCTTTATATGTTATACATATTGCTTCAACGAGTTATATAATAACATACTCCAACTCATTTGGCAAGAGTATTTTTTGATTTCTGCAATTTTTCTTCAAATTTTATACTAACCTTCATATTGCAGATGCGCTATGCCTAAAACGCGGACGAAAATGCAATATTTTATATGTAGGAAAGATTATTCCTGACGGGGACACTTCTTCGTCAGATAAATACTATACAGCATGAGCCAAATGTACATACGAGGATGTCCACTTGGCTCATTAACCGTAGGAATAAATGGAACTGTGTCTTTCGCCGGTTAGAAGGTATATTCCCTGGAAGGCTGATAGAAGTAAGTCTGCAACGTCCTGCCTGCATTGTAAGTAACGGTATAGCAGTCTATTGGCTGATTCTCTGCTATTGCCTCCTTCAAAACAGCATGAAAAGCAGCCGTCTTGGGTTCGCCAGGCTGTGGCTGCCTGGAACTGCCATTCTCACGTCTTGTTTTGGGAGCCCTGGAAACTACCTGAACCGGATACACCTTAAGGCTGAAAACTCTGCTTTCTGCGATAATCCCTCCTTTGCTTCTTATTTCAATCGGCGATTGCGAAACTCCCTTTCCGGTAACAGTGGATGGCCACGTCACTTACAGAGAACCTTTCGCAATTGCATATTATTTAAACAGTGGCCTTTGGTTCTTTGATAAGAATATCGGCACAATCTCCAAAATATTAACACCAAAAAGCGGAGCATACGGCTCAATTGGTTGTCTCCCAGTCCGATGCCTTGGAGAACTCTATCTCCACTTCGTTTTTCCTCATAAACAGCAGCCCGAACGATCCCGGTCCGCAATTGCTGGATATGGCCGAGGACGCTTTCTGCAGATAGACCCTTTCAAACGGACAGTGCTGCTGCACCAGTTCCTGGATATACTGCAGGCTCCGCTCATCCATTCCGGCATAAGTGATAAACAGGATGCGCCGATCGATAGACCTGGTGTCACTGAGCGTTTTTCGGATGTACCCCTTAGTGACATGTCGGAAACTGCCCATCTCCAAGCCCCCGACAACCATTCTGCTATTGCGCAGCCTCATGACGGGATGCAGCAGCAGCGCGTCGCAGAGAATCTGCACCCTCTTGGGTATCCTCCCGGTACGGCACATCATATGAGTGCTGTCAATGATGAAAGCGGAAGAAATATACCGCCGCAGCCTTTTCACATTGTCTATAATCTCCCCTTTTGTGGCATGGTTCTCCGCCATGTAAGCGGCATACAGCACGGCGAGTCCCATGCTGCTGGAGACATGCCCGGAGTCTACCACGGTGACATTTTCGAAAGATTTCGCCGCCTCCACGGCGTTTTGATACCCCTGACTGACATGCTTTGCCATTGTAATATGTATCACGTTTTGGGCCTCGGTGAGCCTTTCCGCAAAAAATCTTTCATAATCTTCCACATTGGGAGGTTCAGACACACCGTGCTTTCCCCCCGCTATATGTACCAGCAGTTCATCCGCTTTCAGTTCCAGTTCATCCATAAAACGTCCCTGATCCGTACATACATAGTAGGGACAAACGGAAATGCCAAACTCTTTCTTGAGTGGTTCCGGAAGGTCACACACGCTGTCCGTCGTAACCATGATGGACAGTCGCTGGGCCTGCTCAAAGATCAAGATATCCTTCCCTATTTCAGCCTGGCTGGTCTCCTCGCTCAGCTTCACCAGTTCCTTCGGCAGAATGCTCATCACTGCAGCCTCAAGCAGCGCTCCGCTAACCGGCTTCGCCAGGTAGCCGCTGAACCCCTCTTTCCGATAAATGCTCTGATTATCGCTCCCCGCATTGGCTGTCAGCGCGACCACGGGAGTATCCTGACACAGCCCCCCGGGCTGCGTCCGCAGCGCATGCAGGCATTCTATCCCATCCATCTCCGGCATCATGTGATCCATCAAAATAGCGTCATAATGCTGGTACTGTGTAAGCCTCAGACACTCCGCGCCGCTGGAGGCTGTATGAATTTGAAGCTTGGTCTCCGAAAGCAGCTTACGCACCACCAACAGATTCATATCATTGTCATCCACCACCAGCAGATGAGCCCCTGGCGCCTCAAAACTCTGCTTATACTGTTCCCCGTCATGGATCTTCGCGCGGGAGGCCAGCGTGAACGTCCCCAGTTCCTTGCTGTCAACAATGTCCTGCTCCAGCGACACAATGAATGTTGAACCCTTGGTATACACGCTGTTGACGCTGATCTCACCGCCCATCAGTTCCACCAGCTGCTTGACGATGTTAAGTCCCAGTCCAGTGCCCTCGATATGGCGGTTTTTTGTCTCCTCCACCCGTTTGAACGCATTAAAAATATACGGGATATTTTCCTTTTTTACCCCCTGGCCGGTATCCTCAACAGAGTACCAGACGCGCACCCTGTTCAATGACAGGCGTTCGCACCTGACGGAAAGGGTGACAGAACCCTCGCTTGTATATTTCACGGCGTTGTTCAGCAGATTAATTAAAACCTGCTTTACACGCACCTCGTCCCCGCAGAGCATACTTGGAATGGAAGCGTCCACATGCAGGCGAAACTCCAGTCCCTTTTCTTTGGCCTTGATCCATATCATGTTGACGATCTCAGAAAAAAGCGCTCCCGTCTCATATGTCACGTTTACGATTTCCATTTTGCCCGACTTGATCTTGGACAGATCCATAATGTCGTTGATGAGAGTGAGCAACATCCTGCTGGCCCCCTGGATGTTCCTTGCGTTTTCCGCGATATCCTCGGAGATATCCCCCCGCAGAATCATCTCGTTCAATCCGATTATGGTGTTGATAGGTGTACGGATCTCATGACTCATGCTGGAGAAAAAATGATTTTCTGCCCGGTTCAACTCCTCAATTTCCTTTTTCTGCTGCATGGTGAGCTTATTCTCTTCCTCATAAAGATGATTCTGGAACAGCAACAGCACACTGGTCAGACCTCCCGCCAGAATGACGGCGCGCACGGAATCAAAATAAGCCTGCGCCGTGGTATTGCGCACCACGAATGTGGGATGATAGTAAGCGATATAATAACATAGCAGCGTCTCCGCCACGCAGAGGAGGAAGAACACCCCTTTCCGCTTTCCCTGCAAGGCGATGCTGATATAAATAAAACAGAGTACGAACCACTCAGGCGCTCCGCCGTACATACCGCCCGCCGTGAAAAAACTAACCGGAAAGAGCAGGAGAAGCAGCACCGCAATGGCCGTGGCGCCTGTATTGATACGTCCCTTCCTGATGCTGGTCTTTACTACCACAGCCATAAAAATGAGGCTCACTGCCAAAATAAACAGATTAAAAAGATATCTGCTCAGCAGCAATATAAATATCAGCGCGATCATGCTGATGCATGTGACCAGACGGAACATACGCTCCCGCAGACCGATCTTGTGGTCAAAGATTATTTCAAACCATCTTCTTATCACACTTTCAAACCTCCCAACTGTACCGCAATACTCCCGCAAACCTCATCATACATCTCCAACATCACAGAATGGTTCGCCCGGATATATTCCGTATCCCCATTTTTACCCGCCTGCTCCAGGGTTTTGGCATGGGCCGACAGCCGTTCCGCTCCTATGGTGAGGGATGTGCTCTTTAGTGCGTGAGCCTTTACTGCATAATCCTCCCAGTTAGCCGTCTTATACAGAGTTTCTAACTCCTGCTTCTTGTCCTCAGCCTGGGAAACGAACATCTGCAGCATTTCCAGATAAAAGTCTTCCTCGCCCGCGCAATAGTCAAGCCCCATCTCCACATTGATGCCGGCCCGGATCAGCGCATCATGTTTAAAAGTTCCCGCTGTCTCCGGTGTGTCGTCGCCCGCGGGGGGGATGTAGTCCTCTTCATACACCATTTCGGCCTGCTCCGCCGTTTCCCTGTCATACTGGATGCTATGCTTCGGAAGCACCCGCCGCAGCACCCGCTCCAACACGGATCTCTCAATGGGCTTGGGGATAAATTCCGTAAATCCCTCACTTTTGAACATTTCCCTTGCACCGCTGATTGTATTGGCGGTCAGGGCGATTACGGGCAAATCCCTATACATGCCATTGTTTATCTCCCGGATGCGCAGCAGCGTTTCCACACCGTCAAAACCGGGCATCATATGATCCAGGAAGATAATGTCATAGGGCGTCCGGCTGCACAGTTCTACTGCCGCCCTTCCGCTGAGACAAGTATCCACCTTCATGCCGTAACTCCCCAAAACGCCTTTTGCCACCACCAGGTTCATCTCCTCGTCGTCCACGGCCAACGCCCGGATCCCCACGCAGGAGAAGAGTCTGTTGCCTGGAGCCGGCATTTTCTCATATCCGTTCCTATCTGTCTGTCCGTTCAGCAGATTGACAATGGAGAGCACGGACAGCGGTTTGCGTATTATCGCCAGCCTGCTTTCCCTGCCAAGGCTAAATCTCCTGTCCGCAATCACCGTCACCCTCATTTTCCGGGCCATCTCTTCATAATAGGCGCTGTTTTCCATATATTCCGGCTGAGCGATAAACATATGGGTCAGTTGATGCTCCCTCTGAATTTTCTCCAGGCCCTCAAAGTTATGGGCCTGGTATCCCTCAATGCCCAGTCCTTCCCCCAGATGCAGGATCATATTGTCATAATAGCGTCTGACCTCGTCGTGGCCGAATCTTTCCGGTCTGAAATAACACGCAATGCACAGCTTCCCGGCATTTGCGACCGAAATCCCCGGCGTGTCATCCTCCACCCCCTGGGGAATGATAATGTGGGCATGTATCCCCTGCTGCTCCTTGCTTTCAAAGTGGATGAAGCCTCCCATGGAATGCAGCAGGCCGCGGGCAACCGGAAGTCCCAGGCCCAGACCGCCCGTATAACGGCGGCTCCCGGAATCCGCCTGATAGAAATCATCAAACATCTGCGTCAGCTGAGAAGCAGTCATACCGTTGCCGGTATCGCAGATATCTATTGTCAGGTTGACCCCGTAACTCTCCCGCCTGAAACCGATACAGACACTGATTCCCCCCTCTTCAGTAAACTTGATGGAATTCTCCAGAAGAATATTAAGTACATGGGAAATCTTCTCGGCGTCCCCAAGCAGCACCGAAGGAATCTTAGGATCAATGTCAAACACCATTTCAAGATGGTGCCTGCTGCTTTGCAGCGCCGTCATGGTAACCACATCGTTGACCACCGAAGTGATGCTGTATCCTTCCTCCGCGGCCGTCAGTGTGCCCTCCACAATCTCCGTATAGTCAAGGATGTTATTGATCTGGCTGGACAGACGCTTGCCAGCCATCTTTATGGAATGTAAATCCCCGTGGATCTCGGACACCTTTTCCTTTGCCAGGGCGACTTCGCTGATCCCGATTACCATGTTGATGGGGGTACGGAGTTCATGGGATACATTTGACAGGAAATCAGCATTCTGCCTCCTTGCCGCCTCAAGCTGCACCAGCATGCTTTCATACCGCGTCATCTCCTCATTGCTCCTGTTGACCCGGTATCTCGCTATCAGCCATGCGCCCGCCACCGCCGCCACGCCAATCCCCAGGCGCACCGCATACTGCATCTCCATATGATCCGTGATATCATGGAAAAACAGGAAGTGGTAAAGCAGCACCGACATGTAGAATACGACCGTTATATATAACAGCCTATTTCTATTAAGGAAGGAAAATACCAGCAACAGCACACAGGCCACTGCAGGTATCTCAAAAAGACTAACCTTATGTACTCCAAAGAAAAAAAAGCCCCCCAACATAAGCCCGGCACACATATTCTCATAAAGTATGGCTGAGCCAACCCTCCCGATATGAAGCCACCACACTGCAAGGCTGCCCAGGGCGATCAGGGGAATCATCCACATCTCCCACGACATGGCAAAAGTAACCAGTATCAGCACCGCGCTGAACACACTGACAACGCCCGCCATGAGCAAATGCGTACTTATCTGTGCCTCAGCCTTCATGTCTTATCCAACTCCTTCGCAATCCGCTGCAGCAAATCCTGCGGATAGAATGGTTTTTTCAAATAATTGACCGCTCCCAGCCTGATTGCGCTCATCACGTCATCCTCGTCCCCAGATGCCGTCAAAAATATCACCGGGGCCTCGTTGTCAAGTTCATTCATGTGCTCAAATGTCTCAAGGCCATTCATGCCTGGCATGGCAATATCCAGCAGGATTAGATCCACCTTTTCATACATAAGAATCTCCAGTGCCTTCTGCCCCGAATCCGCCAACAGCACCTCGTAGGTCTTCTCCAGGATTCTATTCGTCCGATTCAGATTCATGGCATCATCGTCCACTACCAATATCCGCTTTTGCATACAGCAACCTCCCGTTTACTTCTTAGGACTTTAAAGGTCTCAATTAATTTCATTTTAAAACAAACGGGCAACAAAATCAAGAGCAAAATGGCATAGCAATCCTTCTAAAACATGGGAATTCCAACCGCGGCAGGATTACTTAGGAGGCTTTGTATTTATTTACTGCCCAAGTCCGTCATTTCGGATATTCCACCACTCCGCCTGCCTCCATATCCGGCACAAATATGGATTCATAAGATGAAAACGGATAAATGAGTGCCGATTTATTCATCCCGATCTCTTTCGGACTGCCCGCTCCGGCCTCCAGTTCATAAATCACGGATTTCCTTTTGGGCACAAAAAAGATATTATCTCCATCTGAATAGAAAACCGACGGTTCCTCCCAAACCAAAACTTCCTTTTCCTGTGTGCTGAGACAAAATGCCGTCAGCGCTGCGTTCTGTTCCCTGTCTGTATACAAAATCCTATCCTCTTCCACCAGGAATTTCCCCGCCACAATACCGCAGACGTCCTCCTCCCGATTTTCCTCCAAAGAAAACTTTCGCAGCCGTGACATATTATCCAGAAAGAAAAAGCTGTCCCCATCATAGGCCACATTCCCGCCATTATAGGAAAAAAGCGTTTTTCTGCTGCCGCTTAAAATATCAACCACACTGACCTCAGCTGAGGATATGAAATAAATTCTTTCCTCTTTTACCACAAACGCCACAATATTGCTGTAAAAAGAAGCATCCTGTCCAATCCGTCCCAGACCCAGAACGGAAGTCCGGTCCTGGTTGGCATTGTTGCGAAAAACGGTACGGCTTTCAAAAGTATCCAGATCGACACGCACAATGGAAAAGGTATCATACAGCTTTGAAAAATACCTGTTTTTATTGTCAAAGCTGCGCTCCATGTAATAGATACAGTTCCCCTCCCCGTAAAAGCAGGACGAAATCTCTTTATTTTCCCGAAAGACATCCCGGACCAGGGGAAAGATATTGCCGCTCTCCTTCTCCCTGACAGCTATATAGGAGCCTCCCTCTGCATCATAATCCATATAGACAAGACAGGCCCCGCTCTCATAATAATACCTGTTATCCATATTATAAAGAATCTCCGGTGTTTCCGGTGAAACCGTCCTGCCGGAACATCCGGCAAGACAGGTCATGCAGAATACCCCATAGAGAAGCGCTCCGCCTTTGTGTCCTTTCACCTTTTTCCTCCAGTGATTTGTATATGCTTTTAAGATAAAACCTGTAAGCAGCACCCCCAGAAGAAGATTGGCCGCAGCAAGAAACGCTTTTATATGCCCCGGCACCTGAATAAACTGATAGATTTCCCGCTGGGTAATCTCGTTGTACTCAAATATCGTTCCCCGATAATATCCCGTTCCGATCAAAAATCCCAAAGGACCCGGTAGAAAATATTTCATGTACGCTTCCGGTAAGCCATAATAGGGGAGCAGTATCAGGGCAAGCGTTATCAGCATGGAAGCCGCGTATTTCCTAACCCCCACGATTACCGCGCTGACGGTCAGCCCCCACAGCGCACAGCCGGCCATACGGAACAGATAAATACGGATCGCCGCTTCCGTCAGACTTATACTTCCCACATATTCGGAATAAAATTCCAGACTCTGGACAGGGTAATCCCCGTGGCTGAAACCATACCCCCACTGAAAGAACACCCACCGAATACAGAAATCCAGCATACACACACTTACGCTCAACAAAGTGATAAGCAGTATCTTTTCCCCTGCCGTCTTCCTTTCCCCATTTGCCGATATCCTGATGACGGCATCCATCTCACTCATACTTTCTCTGCCGAAACAAAGCAAAGCAAAAATCATAATTTCCAGAAGCATCCATATATTTATAGAATCCGTGGAAATCAATGCATTCCAGGCATCTGTGTCAAGCAGATATCTGTTTTCCGGATTTTCTCTAGCATAAAGATATTGTCCATACAGGACATCATACCCTATCTTGGATACCTGCAGCTGCTCCAGCTCCCCAAGCTGGGAACGGTATTCTTTCTCTGTCAATTCTCCTGAAGAATACCTCTGGTAGATTGTCTGCAGCTGGCTTTCCGCCCGGCTGAATGCCTCATCCCTCTCGGAAAAGTACCGTTCCGTCCGCCCGTCTACCTTTCCCGCCACGTGAGATAAATACTGCTCATAAAAAGACCTGTATCGCTCTGTCTCAGATAACCTGGAGCCATGGGAAATGATAAGCCCCAAAACTTCCAGTAAAATAAATACCGCAATAATCAGGCCCCCTCCGGAATGGTACATCAGTTTTTTCCATTCGTACCGTCTGACACCCATCCGTCTACCTCCTTCTCCATAACATCCAGCCTGTATACACGATCCCCAGAATAAGAAACACCGCCACCCCCACTGCAATCATATACTGCGGGACAGGGTATCCTGCCAAATTGATGAAATCAGAGCGCAGAATCAGGTTCCTACCGCTGATTAGGGAAACCGGGTTCCATAAATGACCGCTGTTATAAATGTAATCATAGGCCGACACACACATCATTATGGAGACGAAATTCAGCAGAAATGCTGCCATGCCTTTCCTTGCAGCCAGTGAAAACAGCAGGAACATCATGCAAAACACGCATATCCCTGTTATCTTGAGCGCCGAAAGCAGCATGTATCCCTGCCCCATGGTTAGGGTCAGTATCGTATCCTGGAATCCCCTGATTGCATAAAGGGGGCTTGCCGCGCTCTCCGTTCCCCCGAACCATAATGCAAACAGGCAGTAATCCCAGACGTTAAGCAGGACGCCCGCCACCACAAGGAACAACAAGGCTGAAAAAACCTTTGCCAGATAAGTCCTTCCCTGTCCGCCTTGGGAAGTTCTGACAATATATTTCATTTCCGTTTCTTCTTCCTTTACAAACACGGATGCGCAGCCATAGACCATCAGCATCAGCAGGAGTATAGCGGAAAAATCATAGTAAAGCAGACTCTGATACATTTCCGTATTATAGAAGTCTTTTATCTCCCTGCCATAGAAAGCTCTTGCAAGGTATAAGTTCCTTCTATACTCATACACATTTCCCCATTCCTCATAAAAATCCATATTTTCCCTTGCTTCCGAAACGATCTCTGCCGCATACAACCTGTAAGTATAGTCATACTCCATTTCCTCCAAAAAGCATTTCCGAAAGAAAAGCTCGTCGCTGTATACATTATAGGTATAACTGTTCTCATCCTCTTTTGTGCTTGCCGTCTGGCTTTGCACCGTCTCGTAAATAGGGCTGTATATCTCCAGCAGGCTGTTTATCTTTTCCACCGTGATTTCCCCGCTGTACACCGGGTAAAGTTCCCCGTATGCCTCCTTAAATTCCTCAAGGCTGCTGTCGGAAAACAGGGATGACTCCCGGTACACACTGTATATCTTCAGAGTATCCATTATAAGCAGGAACAGGAACATCCAGGCCATCACCGGCGTCAGAAAATGCTTTCTCAATTCGTAATAAACTAATCTTCGCATAAACCTTCCCCTTTACAACCGTATAGGAACACTTCATCCAGATTTGCCCCTGTGGGAACCGCGCTTGGATCCGGCTTTTTTTCAGCGATCAGCCGGATATTCACTTCCTCCCCTTCCCGCTTGATATTGCTGATCAAAACCCCTTCCGCCTCCAGGAACTTCTTTTCCTCCCGGGTGGTTACCTGCCACACCTTTCCCGCAAGCGTCCGCTCCAGTTCCTCCACCCGGCCTTTGTGTATAATCTCGCCCTGATCCATGATGATGACCTGACTGGCGATGTATTCCACATCCGAGACAATATGGGTGACAAGAAGCACAATTCGCCCTTCTGCGAACTCCGAAATCAGGTTCCGAAAGCGGATGCGCTCCTGTGGGTCCAGGCCCGCAGTAGGTTCATCCAGTATAAGCACTTTGGGACGGTTTACCATAGCCTGCGCTATGCCCAATCTCTGGCGCATTCCTCCGGACAGTGCGCCGACCTTTTTCTTCCTGCTGTGGTCAAGGTTCACTTTTTCAAGCAGTTCTCTGACACGCTGCTTTGCTTCCTTCGAAGGAACACCTTTTAACGCACACATATATTCCATGAATTCCTGCACGGAAAATTCCTTATAAAACCGGGGATACTGAGGCAGATATCCTATGTTCCCATAGAACCGGCTGCCCATGCCCGCTGCATTTTCCCCGTCCACAATGACCTGCCCGGCATCCGCCTTCAAAAGCCCCAGAAAAATATTGATCAGGGTAGTCTTTCCTGCCCCGTTTTTCCCGAGAAGTCCGTACACGCCGTTTTCCATGGTGACGGACACGCCCTTCAATACTTCCTGCTTCCCATATGTTTTATGAATGTCCTTCAATTCTATCTTCATAAATCCTCTCCAAATGCTTCGCCATGCGGCCTCTTTCTGCCGAGACTATGGTCATGGTTTACTGAAATGACACAATCCCCGCCTTATACTGTTTATTGTCCCCATATGGACGCTGCAGCAGTACTGCCGTGTGCTGATCCTCCAGATAACAGATATGCGGCTCACGGTAATCATCGGTATTTGCAACCTCATATACTTTTGTGGAGACCAGCGTTGTCGTTCTGATATCATACAGCCGCAGCGTCCAACCCACATTATCATTTCTTACCGCCGTAATGCAGTAGTTGCCTTTGTCGGAACCCCATGCATGGCTGCTTTCTATTTTTTCAGACAGTTGTATCACCCGTGACATCTCCTGGGAAGGATAGTAGACCCAAATCTGCCCGCTTGTTCTGTCGTCCGGCAGTTCCTCGCTGAGAATGGTATGCTCCGCAAAGACACTCATAACATCGAATGTATTCTCCCTATATACGGCCAGGCCGCTCCCATCCGTTTTTACACTTCCGTAGCATATATACCCTTCCCCGTTTTCAATGCAGTCTCCCAAAAAGACGATCCTGCTGTCATTCTCCGCAAAGGCGACCTGGTTGACGCTGCACAGCCCGCCCATCTCTGCATAATTTTTTCCGTCCACACGCAATATTTCCATTTTTGCCATGGTATTCACATCATAAAGGGAGATTCCCTGTCCCCACTCGCACACTGCAATCCTGCCGCCGTCCCGGGAGGGAGCCGTTTCATGTATAAATGTGACATCTGCCCCTAATGCCGTCACATCTATAGTTTTCTGCAAGCCAAGGTCCGCATCATAATAGGCGTACATGATATGGTTGCTGCCCACATTCTCCTGCCCGCCTCCCCCTAATACAACCGTTTCGGATACTCCTGTCTGTGTTTCCTGATTCCCGGAGATAGTTTCATAGGCCATACAATAGCCGCTGTCCGTTATCCAGGTTTTGAGGTTTCCGTACTTGCCATTGTTGTCGGGATACTCCGCTTCCGCAATCACTCTCTGTCCGGTCAATTCATACAAATAGATTTTGTCCGCAAACAACAGTATCCTATCCCCTCCGGCGTATTGTATCTCTTCCATCCCCTGGAACTGGTCCATTCCATTTTGCACCGAAGCAATGTCCATGGGTTTACTGCCGTCCTCATGGACCTGATTCAACACGCTGTCTCCCTCTATAGGAAAATCCGGCTGAACATTCCCGTCGTCCTGAGTCTGCCCGGCCTCTCCGCTTCCCCCTGCGTAAACATCCGCCGGTATATTTACGTCCGGGCTGTCACTCCCTGTATTCTCCGGTTCACTACTGCTTTCCTGCACTATATCTCTCCCCAGTTCTTCAATTCCTGAAATACTGTCCGCATCCCCCTCCGCGGAGCAGCCTGTACATAACAACAGACAACCGGCTAAAATTATCATGCCTTTTTTAATCATTATTTTTCCTCCCTGTAAAATACCACGGAATTTGACTTGTACATCATCAGCACATCATTCGGATAGTCGGCGCTGTTGCAGGGAACGGATATTGCGTAAAATGTGGTGTTTTCCAAATCCGCCGTATCCAAGTCAAACTCAATTACCCCCATCTGACCGCTTTTCAGCACAGATAAAAATGATTTCTCTCCGTCATATGCCAGCGGCTCATGGTTCAGATAAAATGCTGTTTTATATTCTGCTCCCGGATGCCCCAGAATGATATATCTTACATGGATGGTTTCTTTCCCTGTAATGTCCGCAGCCTCCGGCAGCAGCATGGATTCTTCGGAGATGTAAAGCCTCGTCTGCACATCTTTTTCCAAATCCATGGCTCCTGCATGACCTTCCTCTTCCAACTCCCTGATATAATCCTGGTCTGTTTCCATTTCCTTCATTTCTAAATCTCTCAGGTATTCTCTGCTGTTCGTATTTACTGCCTCCGAAAGCGCCTCGTCCTGCCCGGCATCCGCCTGAAACAAAACCGGATAAACCGCTTCCAGGGCCTGATGGGAATGCCCGTAAGAAACACTGTCCTTCATATCCGGCATAAACTCCGGGTTTGTAATGCTTGTAATGCATACGCTCAGCTTATTCCCCGTTTCTCCGGTAACAGGCGTAAACTGGAGCGTATAGGCTTCTTCCCTGTCCTCCTCCAGTTCGAACAAATGCATATACTGATAAGCTGTATCCAACTCCTTCACCTTATATGGCTGTGGGACGCCGTCAACGAAAATAAGAAAGCCGCAATTCCTTGCAATCCCGGAGCCTTGCACAAAATAGGGAATCTCCATCTCCCCACCCCCATAAGTCAGACAATATGTATTGTTGTCCCCCCACAAAACGCCATGGGAAATAGTACCCATGACCGTAGTATTCAAGTTTCCGTCTTCCTGCTCAAACGGATTTTCCGATTGTTCTTCTTCGACAAAAGAAAAATCCTCACTTTGCGATCCACACCCTACCAACACACACAGGCAAGTGATCATACTTACTATTAATAAATATATTTTTTTCATTTCTTAATACTCCCTGCCAAAAAATCACATCTGTAACGACATCTGTTTTTAATATATAATGGCACACGAGCCCTTGGGGCCCGTGTGCTTCATTCACTGATCAATCCAGAGCAGTATAGGTATATACTGCCTTAGCCGGGTTAGTTCTTCCACCCTGCACTCCCTGCGTACCAAAGACAGAACAGCAATCGCTGGTGAGATTCTGCCAATGGAAGATATATTTCACTATCCCTCTGGAACTCTGCTTCGAAGTTGCGAACAGAGTTTTTCCCAGCTTATTCTTGGCATCCAGCTTGACAATCAGATATGCATTGTCAGGATTCTGGGTTACGGAAGCTATACTTACAACTTCTGACCTGTTGCCGGATAATTCACCCTTCAACAAGCCATACTCTCCGGCCGGAGTAGTATCGGTACCTGCAAATGCTGTCATGGACATCATTGCCATACAACACACACCTGTCAAAAATCCTGCTACGCCTTTTTTTAATCTTCTCATATTTTTTTCCTCCATTTTATGTAATTAATATGCCCCTTGTAGTCCAGGATGCGCATCCTATTGTCCTTTGTTGGGAGCAAGATAACTATAACAACAAATCTGCATCCAAAACGAAAATTAACACCAATTATAAAAATCAGGACGCATATTATGATTTTCGTCATTTTACGCTCATTCCTGCGTTATTCACGATCCCGTTCATATTGTGTCTTATTCAAATACATATTGTCTGATATTACTCTCTCACTGCCAAAAAGGCATCCTTAGAATACCTCAGGATGCCTTTTTGCAATATATCAATTTACTATGTCATATAATACTCCATGTAGCAATGGTTTAGAACCTCCCACCGCGATTTGCTTATGGGCAGTGTCACCTTGCCGTCAATCTCCACTCCCTCTTTTGAAATTTTGCCTGTATACCTCAAATTAACAATATATGATCGATGGCACTTACAAAACTGTGGTTCTCTGAACTGGGTCTCGAACTCTTTCAGTTTTGCCTTAAACCGGATAGTCTCGTCCCTCAAATGCAAGATGATATGATGATTGTCTACTTCGATATAGCAAATATCATCTTTATATATCCGACGCGACTCATCACCCCGGGTTACAATGACGGCTTCCCTTTTCCTGTCCTCGATCATCTGACTTGCTTTCGTCAATGCCTGAAAAACTTCGTTCTCCTGCAAAGGCTTTATCAGATACCGGAAAGCCGACACCTCGTACCCTTTTGGCGCGTATTTCTTCAGAGCCGTTGTAAACACAAGAAAAATCAGCCGATCTTCCTCCCGAATCATCTTTGCCAGCTGCAATCCGTTAATTTTTGACATCTGGATATCCAAAAACGCAAAGTCATAATGCGGTTCGTCCTTCATACAAAAAAGAAACTGCTCCGCGGACTGGTAACGCCCAATAGCAACCTGCTCATTCTCCCTTTTTGCCCAACGGTTTACCATCTCTTCCAATATCTCCATATGCTCCTTGTTGTCCTCGCAAATTGCTATTCTCATTAATTACCAACACCCCTTCCTGATGACATATAGCAAACCTTGATTTCATGTGCCTCAACGCATATTCATTATACTGCAATAAAAAAAAGAAATATATTTAGGACGCAGATTGCCGCGTTTTAGACGTAAAATACAGCGGCCTATTTACCGGGAACCCTGATTCGACAGCGGAAAACATGATCCTTCAATTCCCTTTCACAGTAGCCGCCATATGTCTGCACAATTCTGTCAATATTTTTAATTCCAAATCCATGCATGAAGCTGTCTGCTTTTGTTGTGGCCCAGATACCCTTATTACCGGATCGTTCTTCCTCCACTGCGGCGTTTTCAAACATGAGCAGCAGGTTCCCACTGTCAAACAATATTTTGATATGTATAAAACGCTTATTTGCATCCGCAAATTTCAAATTCGCGTCAATGGCATTGTCATATAAATTGCCTATCATCACCGTCAGATCCCCATCTGTTATCTTCAATTCGGAGGGCACCGCCATATCCACATCCACCATAATATCATTCATCTCGGCCAATGCTGTCTTACTCCCAATCAGCGCGTCAACCACTGAATTTCCTGAATGGAATGACTTTATCCCGCTTACCCTCCCGGCAATCTCTTCTACATATTCCTGTGCCTTAACATATTCTCCAACCTGCATATATCCGGATATTGTGTGCAGATGGTTATTCATGTCATGCTTTAAGGATAATATACTTCGATACATACTGCTTACTTCATCCTGACTCCGCATTTGAAGCGCTATTATTTGGTTTTGTGTCTTTAATTCCTCCTCCACCTGTTTCTCCCTCGCAAGGACTTCATCAAAAAGAAGAAATGATAGATTAATCGCAAATACCAACAGACAGATAAGACTGTTGGAATACAGAACTTCTTCATTCAAGTCAGCGTCTTTTCCCAAGAGAATCCAAAGCAAAATAATACTGATAGAAGAGACAATCATTATTTTCCAGTTTCCGCGATGAACAATTGTAGATTCCGGAAACCTTTCCCATACGCACAAAATAATCTCCGCCAGCAGTAACTGCCCTATCCTCATAAGGATATGCGGAAAAAACCATATGGCTCCAACTGTCCCTTCCATTTCAACGAATGATCCCATATATATTCTCGATATATAGTCAACGCCAATCACGATAATGCCTATGAATAAGTAATTAACCAACGACCAGGACACCGCGGCCCACCACTTCGCCCGGCAGATACCAATGGCATATAGTGTGAAAATAAGCACCGCCGGTACAATGTCAGGGAGCCACCGGAATACATATTCCCGAAGCGTTAAGAGCACGGCTCCAAAAACGGAAAACAATATAAGCGCAAGCATAGCCCTTTTTCCGTCTAATTTTTTACGGAAAATCCCCGTAGCAAAAAATAAAGATATCAGCATCTCAAAAAAACTAAAAATGCTTTCAAATATCACCCGGTCCATATATCCCCCTCATCAGATGTCGCTGTTTGAATGTAAAATCAATCCTTTGTTTTTTTACGTCTCCATATTGCTTTTTTACGATCATTTAACTCCGTTTCACAATTTGCGTGCTATAGTGATATTATATCATCAAGGAAAGGAGGACTCAAATGAAAACGAGAAAAATTTTACACTGTTTTTTTACTAAACACATTTCTCTCAGACTTCTGTGTATGCTTGCGCTTCTGGCTAACCTGTCTGCCCAGATTGGCGCGGGTACCACAAGTTCCTGGGGCGGCTATCAACCGAAGCTTCCTGAAGAGCTGCACAGATAATCAAAGCAGGGGGAAACAAATATATACTTTTGTTTCTCCCTGCTTTTTGATTCCTATTCTAATCTTTTCCGTTTACATTCCGCACCTAAAACAGAAACTCCTTCCATTGAAATACCCGCTAAAATAAACCTTGCTCCTTCACTTTCAAATACCAAAAGTATCAGGGAAATCAGAATACCCAAAAGATATGCTATTCGTACAACTTTTTTCATTTTTTCTTTAAATTTATCCCCGAACGGCGCCATCGGATTTTCGACTGGTGAAAGTCGGAAAAATGGATACGCACTAATGATGGCAAAGCATAGCAAAACCCCAACTGGTATATATACTGCCCCCAATACCGCTGCCAAATATCCCCCTGTAGTCAATATCCAGCACCTAAGGTGGGTATTACAATGATATCCTCCCCCGAAACTTTGCAATGGGACAGAAACCAGCAGCAGTAAAATAATACCGCCCTCTCTGTTAATCAACACACTTATGAGCAAAATAGATAATATGTTTATAACCGATGAGAAAAACAACTCCAAACCATAGGATATGACTGCGCGCCGTTGTTCTTCTATTACATTTTGTTCGATCATTTTTGAGACAAATAACCTCACCACTTTTTCCATTGCTATTCCTTTCAACAATTTCTTTGTCCTGGCAGACACCGACTGCTCCTAAACCGCGGGAATACCCGCCGCTCTGTCATCAAAGGCCCCGTTTCTCTCCTCTATGTACTCTCTCAGTTCCCTGCTTCTATCCGTCTCTTTCGCGCTTTTTCCGAATATGGCCCCCTGGAACTCCAATATCCTCCTGTCGGCCATAAACAGTCCGCTTCCGGCATTCCCCCTTGCTGTTTCCCCGCAGTGCCCGAAAAGACTGCTGTATTCCTGGGAATCACTGCAGTGAAGCGCCATTTTTTGCCTGAAATATGCCCGCTCTCTGCTGCTGAGCGCATTGGCTGTGGGGGCTGTGACGATGACGGATATCCCCACTCCCTGCGCCTCTCGGTACAGGCTGTCTGTCTGCTTTGCCTGTTCCGGAAAATATTCCCTGAAAGCGGCCATATTGTGGATCATCAGCGCCACCAGGGGCATATCCGTATACCCGGCTTCCATATAGGAGGCAAAGCTGCCCGCCCCTTTGTCCGACAGCGTCTTTTTCCGCTGGACAATGAGGGTATTCAGCAGTCGGAACAGGTTTTTGCATTTCTCTTCCTCCCCGGGTAAGACTATGCCGCCCACATGCCGGGAATACTCGAAATTTTTGAGGGTCATGCTTCCACAGTCGATCATATACATATGGACCTGTCCGGGAGAATACTTCCTTATAATGCCATATGCTATGGTCTGCAGCAAAGTCGTTTTCCCTGTCTGCTCCGATCCCACGATGTAAATATTGTCCCTGGAAAGTTCCAATTCCACCGTTCCCTGCCGCTGCTGTCCCGGATCATCGTACCGCCCCACGGGAATGGAATATCCCGGATAGCCTGTATCCTGGTAATTCAATTCGTCGGTCTTTATGTTTGTCTTAAGGGATGGCAGGCATATTCCCGGCAGCCCACAGATGCCGCCCGCGGCGCAGTATGTCCTTACATAATCGACTATGGCATCCAGCTGGGAGCTGTTTTCGCTGTCACTGTGGTCCCTTTTGTTGGTATAGATCAGCTTCTTCTTGCCCCACTGGTTCCTCTCATAAACCGCATACACATTTTCCTTGGCTTCATTGCCCGCCGGAACGCCCGCCCCGCTGTAGGCCGACTGTATCAGTTCAAATATCTCGTTATTTCCAACCTGGAAATAAGCCCGTCCGGGTTCCACAATCTCCGCCGCCAGAGGCGTTTTAATCACCTCGATGCTGTCCTCCCTTGTCTGCACCTTCAGGCAGAGCTTAAACTTGGAATTTGACCAGATCTGGGCATCCACCAATGCCGGCTTCTGGGTGGCAAGAATCAGATGAACCCCCAGGGTACGGCCTATATGGGCCGCCGCTATCAGTTCCTTTATAAAATCCGGGTATTCCGCCTTCAGTCCGGCGAACTCGTCCACGACCACGATCAGATGAGGCATGGGCCGCTTTACTTTGCCGGCCTGATACAGCCGGATATAGTCATTTATATGGCCTGCTTCCGCCTCCAGAAGCATTTCCTGCCGCTTGATAATCTCCGCTTTTATGGATAACAGGGACCTGTTTATCTCACGCCGGTCTATATTGGTGACGGATCCGATCAAGTGGGGGAGAGCGGCAAACTGGTTCGCCATACCGCCGCCCTTAAAGTCTATGATCACAAATCCCACCTCATGGGGATGATACAGCGTGGCCATGGACAGGATATAGGTCTGCAGAATTTCGCTTTTGCCGGAGCCGGTGGTCCCCGCCACCAGGCCGTGGGGGCCATGCCCGTCCGCTCTGTCGCTGATGTCCAGAACAACGGTCTCATTATTGCTTTTCACCCCGATGGGCGCCGCCAGAGTCCTGTGTACCCGGGCCTCTTCCCAGCGCCGTCCCAGATCCAGATCCTCCACGGAAATGATCCCCAACAGTTCGAACAGGGTGATCTTCTTTGTCAGTTGCCTTTCCAGCGTGACTTCGTCCACATGGATGGCTCCCAGCCTCAGAGCCACTTCCTCCGCCGTTTTGTTTGTGATGGCCGGATATGCGAAGGAAACCGGGTTGTCCCCGTTACGGGATCTCAGGATTTCCCCCCTCTCCTCGCTGCCAAGCCTTATGATCTCCGTACAGCCCCGGGGGATTTTCTCCTCATGCTCTTCCAAAAACACGAAAGTAAATCCATAGGCCGCACAGTTCTTTACATATTTTGAGACAGGATAGGTTCCGATCATGGAGGCATCCGTCACAAACACAATATAGCGTTCCTCAAATTGGCAGTTCTTTTGCCCGGCCAGCAGCGCCTCCCTCTCTGACAATATCACATAGAGGTTCTCCAGCAGAAGATTCTTGCTCTCTTCATCACAGACTATGTTTCTTACATCCAGCTTGTCGTTATTGACGTTTCTCAGCCAGCGCACCCACTGAAATTCCTGTACATATTCCCGATCCAGCAGATAGACCAGTTTTACATCCCGGTAAAAATGTCGGATGGCCAGATCCAGCGTCATATTGCGCAGCAGCTGACCAAGCCAGGCCGACGCCCCCACGATGCCCACTCCGCCGGAATGATTAAAATCCACCACTATAGGGGCATTCTCTATACGTCTGTACTTCTCGGCGATCTCCGACGGCAGCAGGGATATGGGATCCGTGGCATCCACAAATTCCTGCTTGGAGAACTGGATCTGGTTGGCTGACTCGACGGCGCCGGTACCGAGATACACCTTCAGGAAGTCCTCATCCTCCGGCTCCTTTTCAAACAGTCTTTTCCCAAAATCCAAGGCCTCGCGTATGCTGTCATCCAGAGATTCATAGATAAACCTCAATACGCGCAGTTCGTTTTCCCTGCTGCTTTGGATCAGCGCCTCTTTTTCCGCAATATAACCTCTGTACGCCTTTTCCCGCTCCCGGATCTCCTCCCTGTACTTCTTCTGATCCTGAACATAGGTAACAACGGACATGATTGCGCCCACCATCATGGATACGGCGCTGTAAATAACCAGAGTACCGCCGTCATCAATGATCACTCTCAGGATAATCAGCGATACAAGCATAATGATCGTAGGAATCAGCGACAGGATAATGCTCTTTTTTTGCTGATTGGGTTTGACTACCGGCTGCTGTATCTGTATCTTATCAGTGGGAATCTCATATTGGATCCGTGTATTCCTGTTAAACTTAGGATACTTAAGCACCGTCGCCCCGGACCGGGCCATCTCCTGCCGCAGTCCATTCACGGTAATGAACGAATCTTTTGACGTATAGAGTGATTCCTCCTTATAAAAAAGGCTGATCCCCATAATGGAGATAAAGTCAAAATCCTCTATTTGCTTTTTCACTTTTATCTTTTCCCTGTTGACATATACGCCGTACCGGCACCCGTTGTCATATAGCACCCAATTCTGCCCTTCCTTTTTTAACAGGAAAGAATCTTCTCCCACATGGGTATTTTCCAGGTGGATCTGCGCCTCTTTCGTCCCTCCCACCACCACCTGCCGCAAGCCGTCAATGAATATCCTTCTGTCATAATTTTTCTCTTCGTAGTCAAAGTCAATACCGTATTCCAGGGTGAATACTTCATGATCCGAATTTTGATAGCAGACCTTTGCCGCCGATCCGTGTTCCAGCCGCAGGCGCATCATTTTTCTGACGTCCCCCACGTCAAAGTACAGATTATCCGAACATAGGACTCCCCACTCACCGTCCATGATCTGAAACTTAAGCTGTATATCCCCAAAAAATAATTCTTTTCTAAGCCTCACCCCGGCATCCATGGCGGTTCCCACTGTAAGAAACTCCATATCCGGGGTGATCTCTATCTCCTTATACAAATTTTTACCGGAAAGAACAACTTTATATCTCTCATTCATCTGCCTGTCACCCATCCACCATTGGATTTTCCCAATCAGAAAATCTTAACCTTCGTCCGTATAATATACGGCGCTTCCGTTTCTCAGCCCGTATTCCCTCAAAGTCTTGTTTCCCTTCAGCAGGGCAATCGGATTCTCTGCCTGCAGATAGCACTTTTTTATGTCTGTCTGGTCTATGTCCAGCTGATAGGCGCTGCTTAACGCAAGCACCAGTTCATTGGCGGTAATATCCAGCGGCACATCCACATCGGCTTCAATACCCTTTTTTAAGATGATAAATCTTATGATAATCGTAGCTTTTTCCATTGAATCCTCCACGCTCCCCATGCCGTCCGCGGCAGCGCAAATCCCACTCTTCTCACACTACAACAGCAGGAAAGCCGTCTTTTTTATTCCTTCTTTCTCAGAAAGCGCCTCACATCCCGGCATGCCGTTTGCCGCGAATTTGTCCACATACTCATTGACTGTGAACTTGAGAGTCACATTTGGCGATATCAGCGCGTTGTATACTCCTTTATCAAATTTATTGCATACGAAGATATATTTGTCGGAATTTGTGCCGTTGATGTTGGAAATCAGCGCATTTACCGCATGTACCGCGTTGACGCTCTGCTCCGTGACAATGATAACCTTGTCCGCGGCATCCAGCAGCTTGGCCTTGTCCTCGTCAAAGGTACACTCGGCATCAATCACAATAAAGTCAAAATCCCTGCTTTTTTTTGCGGACAGGGCTATTTTACCGTATACTTCGTATTGAAGTCCCACGGACATCAACGCGGCTTTGAATGCGGGCAGATAACTAAATGACTCTTTCCGCAGGACATGCTTGATCTCCTCATAGATCTGGCCCGAGGGATTCAACAGCTTTGTATATATCTCATGAGATGTGACGGGAGTATCATTATCCAGCATATACTGGAAGTTCTGGAGCCTGCTTGCGTTCAAATAAAGTACCCGCCTCTCGTAATACTTTGTGAGAAACGCGCTCACCCCCATGGCAATGGTGGTCTTCCCTGTGCCTCCGCTGGCGGAAGTGACAAGGATGATCTGCGTCTCCTGCTTTTCGTCACTTTCCAAACGGAAGACTCCCTTGCTCTTGCCCACGATCTCATTAAAAATTTCCTTCACGCTGGTGTACTTATACAGCTTATCGATATTCAGTTCTTCCGTCCCGCTCTGCTCATTCTGCTCTGTCATCACAAATATACAGCCGATATTGTGCTTCTGCAGCGACGAGTCGTACAGTCCCTCCGACAGTATGAGTATTTCAGCCTTCTGCGGTTTTGAAAACAACTCCAGGAAGTATTGTCTGTCCGTGACAATCTCCAGGTCTATCTGATTGAAGAACTCTTTCACAAATTTAAGCTGCAGGGGTATGATATAATCACTGTCCTCATCTGCTATGATCACTCTGGGTCTTGGCATTATGCACCTCTTCTTATACTATCTTAGGCGATTGTGAAACTCCTTTTCCGGGAACTGCGGATGGACACTTGCGGAGAACGTTTCGCAATCGCCTATCATACTATCTGGAAATCACTGTCCGCAAGACGGATGATATCCCCCTTTTTTATCTGCTGCCGCTGCCCCGGGGACAGCCTGACGCGGTTTACATATGTGCCGTTGGCGCTCCCCTCGTCAGAAATATAAAACTTGCCGTTGCTTTTGCTGATCCTGCAATGTTTCCTGCTGATCATTTTGTTGAAGGGGATTACCGCATCCACCAGTTCCCGTTTTTTTCCCAAAAGCATATCGCCCTTGTCGATCAGAATCTCAAAATGCCCAGGGGCATTCATTGCCACAACCCGGATGCTGCTCTCCTCCGTTCCCGGCATTACATCGGCCGCAGGCGGCTCTATAAGCGGCGGCATTCCCGCGCTTCTCGATTTATTATACACGTCCTCCAGGGACAAAGAGCCGTTGCGCAGATCATGCACAAAATGATTCAGGCGTTGGCTGGGGACGGAAACCGCCAGGTCGATGAGTTTCACGATGCTGGATCGCAATTCGCTTTCATACTCGGCGTAGCTGTCAATGGCCCTCTCGCTGACAGGGATATACACCAGTTTTACCTTCAATGTGTTCTGCTCCACAAACACCTTATCCCAGGACAAATCTATGTTCTGACAGTTCAGGAAGCCGTTGTTTCTGACCTCTATCACATCCGCGAACAGATTGATGACCACCAGGATCAGCATGTCCGGTGTAATACTGGCGAACATGGAATTTATGGGCCTATAGTCATCTGTCAGATAGTACAGGGCCAGTTTGCCATTGCGCAGCATCTTCATACATTGTACGAAGATGCCGTTGGTCTGGCTCTGCAGCACCTTATAATCCGTGTTGACAAAATGGACGCTGTTCTCCAATACATATTCAAAATTGCTGCCGCACTTGACCTCGCTGATAATGCCCCGGTCTTTAAGCATGTACATATTCCCACCTCTTTTTGTCTGCTATGCTTTCGCTAGCAGCCTTCTTCTCCGTAAAAACAGTATTGCTGCTCCCGTTCCTGTCCCGGCCGCCGCCATCGCTCCTCCAATGCTTCCCCAGAAAAGCGCTTTGTCTGCGTACCAGCGGACAATGGCATTGGTGGATATGGTGACGGAGGGACTGAACGCATATGCGCTTATGAAATTCTCCGCATCCGTGTCCGTCACATTGCCGGCCAAATCCGTCACCACCAGCCTCACTTTCTGGGCCTGTGGATTCTCCGTCAGGAAGATGCTGCCGAAATAATTCTGCTCATCTCCTGCAAAATCAGTAATGTCCTCTTTCTCTTTCCCGTCCACATACACGGCCACCGACGCAAGGCCCATGGTGTCATAAACAGTGTATTTGATCTCCAGGCTGGTGGCATTGACAATGGCGCTCTCCAGTCCGGTGACACTGTTGATCTCCGGAGCCGTACTGTCCACTCGGAACAGGATTGCCTTGTCCTCATAGTTGGTATTCTCCGGCGTATTTCCTGTCTGATCTCTGGAGGATACGGATATCTTATAAACCCCGTCCTCCGAAAAATTTTCCTTCGGGATGTTATACTGATACTGATACCAGTCCTTGTTCCCTGTCACTGCCGCGTTGCCGCTCTTTGGAGTAACTTTGTAGTCATAGTCCTCCAACGGCTTGCCGTCTCTGGAAATCTCTATGTTGAGCGACTGATCCACCAGGCGGTCCGCATTGTATTCCGTAATCAGCAGATCTTCCTCCACCCTCTGTACAAATGCGCCTCCGTCTCTGATCAGTTCCACAAGATAATCACTGTATTCATATACCGAACCGTATCTGTTCACCGTAAAGGTCGCGGTTTTTTCCACGGTATGGCCCGCCCTGTCAGACAGACTCACAGTGACCGTATAGATCCCGTCATTCTCCGCGCTCCTTGAAAACGTGTCAAAACTCCCGGCTCCCCCGAAAGCGTTGGTGGTCACCTGCCCTCCGATAAACTGCTCCGTCACATCAATGTTCTTATTGGCATAGTTTGTCCGGGTCAGCAGGATTTCATAGTCCTCAAAGTTCTTGTCCTCAAAGCTGACCGCCAGCACTACCTGGTCCTTAAATGCCTTCCCGTCCGCATCCGCGCCGTTGACAGTGATGACCGCTTCCTCTATCTGGGTGTCAATGGTCATCTGCTGCGACATATATTGCTGCATGGCATTTCCTGACTTATCAGAATAGGTAATCTCCACAAAATAGTCCCCGTCTCCGGTAAGTGTAAAGGTTCCCGTATGAACATCCGCGTTATTGTCATTCCACACCGGCGTTACCCCGTAAGGCGCCCCATCTCTGGTCACAGAAACCGTCACGTCCTCCGAATAGAAGTTTGCCTCATTGATGGTGACCGTCGCGCTTATGTCGCCGTCATAGTAGGAGATATTGTTTACCTCCTGCACCGGCACATTATATTCCACAGTGGCCGTGGGCGCTATGTTGTCCACCACGATGCGTCTGGCGTCCCGCAAATCGTCGGTTCGATTGCCCGCCCTGTCTGTTGCGCTGACCCTGACAGCGCCGTTGAACTGGTTTCCCGCCGCCAGTTCCGCCTGTGAGATCTGGAAGCTGGCAGTGGCCGCGGCTCCCCCCTCGGAAAAACTGATCTGTGCTTCCTCTATGGGCTGTCCTGCCAATTCCGCATTGACTGCGCTCACCCCGTCCGCCCTCAGATATCCGTATTCAAAACCATGGACACCGGAAATCCTGTCCACAGCCGTAATCTGCACGGCCACCCGGGCGTTATAGAAACCAAAGCTTATATTAGCCAATATGGTGTCCAGCACACTGGCGCTGTAAGATATCTCCGGGGGCTCGGGCATGGATGTGTCAACCGTAAAATAATCCGTGGGATAATCCGCCATCTCATGCAGGGCCAGATCCGTATACTCAATATCAAAGGAATAGTTGGCGTCTCCCGGATATACGATTGTGGCAGTGTTACTGTCCCCATCGGATGTCCAGCCGGTACTCCTGTATAATGCTTCGGCGTCCAGCGCATTGCCGGCTACATCCGTGGCGCTGATGATAAACGCTACATCCTCCGGATTAAAATTGTGTTCCGTGACAGTGAGGGTGGCGCTGATCTGCGCAGGGAAATACTTCCTTGCAATTCCCTGGCCGTCCGCCAATGTATTTACAGGATTTTCATCGGAATATTCCACTTCAATAACCGGCAAAATCGTATCTATCACAAATACATCGGAAGTATAGACATCCATTGTATTATCGCTTCTGTCCGTATAGTTTATTGTAAATACATAATCCCCGTCGCCTGCGTGATTGTCCGGTGCGTCAATCACATAGGTTCCCACATGCACATCCGCCGAAATGTCCGTCCAGACCGGCGTGACCTGCACCGGCGCTTCGTTATCCTTTGTGAGCATGACAATTACATCCTCACTGAAAAAGTTTGCCTCCGTAACCGTAAACGTGGCTGTCAACGCCTTGTTGTAATACAGCTTGCCTCCAAATGTATTGTCAGGCGGCGTATACTCCGCCGTGATGACAGGCGATATGGTATCCACCACCAGCACATGACCGCTGTCCGTCAGCTTTTCGCTCACATTCCCATACTTGTCCGCGGCGGTAAAGGCAATCGTTCCCCGAAGCTGCCGGGCCTGCTCCTCGGGCAGCGTTACGGAGGCGGTAAATTTCGCTCTGTCTACAGGATCCTGAACCGCGGCAATCTGTGTATCCTCATACAGTTCCACATTTTCCTGACTGACCCCCTGCTGACGAGTATAACTCCAAGTAAAGTAATCCACCCCCGCCGTGTCGTCATAGGCCGTAAAGGTAACGGTGACCATGGGATTGTAGAATCCCAGAGTAATGGTTGCCAAAATGGTTTCCTTCACGGAGGTGGAATAGCTTACCGACATTCTGTCCGTGGACGGCGGGGTGTGATCCACCACAAATGGATCTGTTCTAACCTCCGCCGCCGGGTTCAGCGCCAGATCCTTGTAATTGCAGGTCAGTACATATATTGCGTCCGCAAACTGGTCGGACAGATACGCCCTATGTACATCTCCCTCATGCTCCCACTGACAGTTTCTCAGATAATTCTGCAGATCCTCCACCGACACGCCCTGATCCGTAATGGTCTTGGCCTCCGTGGTCACCACCATATCGCTCTGGCGGAAATTGTGCTCCGTCACGGTGACGGTGGCCGTCTGCGGGTTCTCACCGCTGTGATCCGCATAACTGAACGCAATCACCGGCGCCGTCGCGTCTACCACTATGGTCTCCGAAATGTAGGGCGGCATCTCATTGCCGGTACGGTCCGTGTAAGTCATGACCACAACATAATCCCCGTCATCCGCCAATGTAAGTCCTGCTTCATACTCCCCCGCCGCGCCGGCCAAATTCCATGTGACAGCCTGCTCCAGAGCCGCTCCCCCGTCCTTTGACACGGTTATATGTACATCTTCCGCGAAGAGATTAGTCTCCGTAATGTTGAATACGAAGTCCACGGGGCCGGAAAAGTAATGCTTTGTCCCTGCCGTTTGAAAGGTTCCACCCTCGTCCCGCAGTCCGTAGCTGACTCTCTGTTCCGGCGAGATCGTATCTATCACAAGTACAGCAGAGGTATAAACCTCCATTATATTGCCGCTTCTGTCCGTATAGTTTACCGTAAGTACATAATCCCCGTCTCCTGCATGATTGTCCGGCGCGTCAATCCTATAGGTTCCCACATGGACATCCGCCGAAATGTCCGTCCAGACCGGCTCTACCCGGACCGGATCTTCCTTATCCTTCGCCAGTGTTACGACCACATCCTCACTGAAGAAGTTGGCCTCCGTAACCGTAAATGTGGCTGTCAACGCCTTGCTGTAATACAGTTTGCCTCCGGATATATCATCGGGCGGCGTATACTCCGCCGTGATGACAGGCGGTATGGTATCCACCACCAACACATGGCCGCTGTCCGCCAGCGGATCACTTACATTCCCATACCTGTCCGTGGCGGTAAAGGCAATCATTCCCCGAAGCTGCCGGGCCTGCTCCCCGGGCAGCGTTACGGAAGCGGTAAATTTCGCCCTGTCCACAGAATCCTGAACCGCAGCTGCCTGCATATCCGCATACTGCTCCACATTTTGTGTACTGACGCCCTCCTGGCGCTTATAACTCCATGTAAAGTAATCCACTCCCGCCGTGTCGTCATAGGCCGTAAAAGTAACGGTAACCGCAGGATTGTAGAACCCCAGGGTAATGGCTGACAAAACGGTATCTTTTACGGAAGCGGAATAGCTGACGGACATTCTGTCCGCCGACGGCGGGGTATGGTCCACCACAAAGGGCTCCGTCCGAACCTCCGCCGCCGGGTTCAGCGCCAGATCCTTGTAATTGCAGGTCAGAACATATATCGCGTCCGCAAACTGATCGGACAAATACGCCCTGTGTACATCTCCCTCATGCTCCCACCGGCAGTTTCGCAGATACTCCTGCAGATCCTCCACCGTCACGTCCTGATCCGTAATGGTCTTGGCCTCCGTGGTCACTGCGATATCACTCTGGCGGAAATTGTGCTCCGTTACGGTGATGGTGGCCGTCTGCGGCTTCTCCCCGCTGTAGTCGTCATAATTGAACTCGATCACCGGCGCCGTGGCGTCAACCACTATGATCTCCGAAGTGTAGGAGGGCATCTCATTGCCGGAACGGTCCGTATATGTCATGCCCACAACATACTCTCCGTCGTCAGATAATGTCAGCCCGGCCACATAGGCCCCCGGTATGCCGGCGGATTCCCATGTGACAGTCTGCTCCAGGGCCGCTCCCCCGTCCTTTGACACGGTTATATGCACATCTTCCGCAAAGAAGTTGGCCTCCTCAATCTGAAATGCAAAGTCCACGGAGCCGGAAAAGTAATGCTTTCTCCCCAGGGTCTGGGAGGTTCCGCCCGCATCCTGCAATCCGTAGGTGACTGTCCGTTCCGGCGCTATGGTGTCCACCACAAAAATTGCATCATCCCGCAAAATATCCGAATCATTGCCGGCAGCATCCCTGACGGACACCTCCAGGCGTCCCCGCAGCTGCGCCGCCTCTTTCCCCGGAAGCGTCAGGGACGCCGTATATCTTGTGGGATCTTCTTTATCCCGCTGTGCCTCCAGTTCGCCGCGGACTGTCTCCGGGGCGCTGCCGGCGCCGTCTAAGCTCACATAGGACCAACAGAACCTATCCACCCCCGAAGTATCATCTTTTGCGGTAAAAACAACGGTAATCTCCCCGTCGTAATACTTTACCTTATCCTGTGTATGCAAAACCGGCTCGGGAAAATGAATATGCAGATCATAGGGCTTCTCATTATCCAGCTTGTACAGATCAATGGTGATAGGGGCAGTGATCCCGCCGTCTTCATTTCTCAGATAGATTATTCTGCTCTTCTCACCCTGATCTCCTTTTTTACTTTCCCCGTCTCCAAACACCACACTGTCCCCGTAAGCGTTTGTAACCTTGTCCCGGGCGATGGTATATCCCTCCGCCGGACGAACTGTAACCGCCGTATTGTGCCACCCGTTGACCAGGTTCCCGGGAAGGATTTCCTCACCCTCCGGGTTATATTTTGTATATGCCTCATCCGGAATCTCTTCCGTGGATAAGAGGATGGTGTAACTGGTTCGACATCCTGCATATACACGTCGGGTCCCCCCTTCATATTCCTTGGTTCCTTCTCCTTTGCTCGCAGTGATGACAAGGGACAGGCTCCCCTCTTTTTCAAGCACCTCACTTAAAAGCTCCAGATCTTTCACCGAAACCCGGCCGCTGCCTGCCAGTTCTATTCCGAAATCCTTCAGTTCACCCGCGAGCCCCGTTACCTTTCCCTCATATGTGATCTCCCCATTATCATCCTCGTGGCTCTTTTCCGCCGCCTGCTCAAAAATCACATCTTCCATTTTAAGTGTACGGCTGACTTCCCTCTTCTCAAATCCGATCAGGTCCTCATCCGTATCCCGGATGGCAAGCACATAGGTTTGGGATACGCTTGTATAGTTTTCGCTTCCGGCCGTGGCCGCCGTGATTCTGATGATATGTCCGGCCTGCGTGATTGTCAGTTTCCCGGCATTTTCACCGCTTTCCACAATGGACGCGATATCCCCGATATCCGTATCATCATCCTTTGCCGCGTTTTCCACGCTGTATGTGATGTCCTGCGGCTGCAGCGCATTACATATCACAGAGAAGTTATAGGTATTGTCTCCCTGCCTGTCAAAATCAACCGTGTCCGCCTTCGGTTCTTCCGCAAATTGCAGCTCCGGCTCCGCCCTTTGAATACACACTTCGGGACAGGGTATTATCTCCGTTTCGTTATAGTTATCCCTCTCCACTTTGACGCGCACCTTATATATGCCTGCGTCACAGGCCCGGGGCCTGTTCTCCTCTGTCCATTCGGTCCATTCTTTGGACTGCGGCTCGTCTCCCAAAGCGCTGACCACAAAAGAGACTCTGTCGCCGTCCTTAAGTCCGATGATCTTATCCAGCAGTTCCTGATCCTGCCCGTTATATACAAGGCCGCTGCGCACAGCGGCTGTCAGCCCCCGGATATCCACCGGATTGATTACTGCCTTGACTTTTTCCTCATATGTCTCGTAGTTCTCTCTCTCCACTTTGACATTGATCTCATATTCCCCTGCATTTTGGATTGTCGGCACTTTCACCGAATCGGCGCCGTCATAGACAAAGCCCATGTCCGTATCCGCCCCGTCTTTCCTGTAAGTGCAGGTGACACGGTCCCCGGCCTCCAGCCCGGAGAAGGACAGGGCGGCATGTTCCTCTTCGTCATAGTCCGCCTCACAGGGAATTATCCCCACATCCCCGAGAACTGCCTTTTGGATAACGGCCTTCAGTTCTCCCGACGCAAAGGGCTCATACCCCTCTCTTGACACCTGTACATACACGGCGTATTGTCCCGCCGCCTTCCCTGTGGGCACGTTCGCCTGCCAGTTGACGCCGTCCACAGAATACCTGATCACATCGCCGGTATTGACACTGCCGCTCACCGACACAAGCGCCTGATCCACTCCGTTATATACACCATTCAGCGCCTGTATTTCGGGAATTTTCCTGAGAGATACCCTCATATCGGCCTCCAGGGGCTGCTCGGGGACAACTCTCCTGCCAAATTCCTCTTTGGAAATTTCCAGTGAGACTGTCATTCCCTCCATAAAAGCCGGTATGGCTGCCGCGATTTTTCCTTCCCCATCCGTTGTGCCGCTTCCCCTTATCTCCGGCAGGGGCCCATTCCCGCTCACGCTGTCGCCTGACACTGCCCCTGTGCCGTCCCCCGACACCGAGCCGACGCTTCCCTGCGAAATCCTATAACTCACGAACGCTCCTTCCACGGGAACGCCGTCATCGTCTGTCACCGTGATAACAACCTCCGCATTCTCCGCTCTCACCTGTAAAAGAGAATCCGGCAGCAGACCCAGCGCCATCACCAGGGACATCACTATGGCCAAACGCTTTCGTACATTGTGTCTTTTTATAATCTCATTCATGACCTGCATCTTCTCTCCCGGTGCCTTTCTTTTCACCTCGGTCATCCTTCATACCCCCTTTGGAGCATTTTTTTCCTCTGTCCGTCCAGCCGCCGTATAGCAGCCGCATATGAAAAGCCATTGTCGTGACAAAGAGTACCACGTATGCCCCATAACGCTGCATGGACAATTGCCCTGACCATGCAATCAATATTACTACTCCCACTGCAAAGACAATATCCAGGGTTACCGCCACCCGGTTTACAGGGAGGATTCCTTTTCTTTTTGCCCTTTCGTCCTTCCCGCCCATCCTGCGATCTGTCCTGCGGGCCAGGAAGAGCAGCGTATAGCCGCCGATACCCGTCAGCCAGAACAACACCCCCACAGACACAAGGACAATTCTGGCGTTTCGCTGGGAAACTCTGTTGGCCACGGGCATTAACAGAAATGTGCCTGAAAAACAAGACAGCAAAACCGCAGCCAGCCTATAATACAGCCGCCGTCTTTTCATTCGGTTCACTCAATCACCTCTTTTGTGTGTATCAACAAGATTTCTTCCAATAGATCTATTTTCGCCGCGGGTCCCCTGTGCTCCGCCTGCGTTATCCTGGTGGCTCCCGCGTCATTTTCGTCTGTCAGTTCTCTCGTTTCCTCGCTGTAATACACTCCTCCCCCGCTTTCAAACAGCGGATCGCTCTTTACGTTCTCTCCCCCGATCCTGCTTTTTCCGGCCTCCTCATTGCTCTTGCGCATTCGCTCAATACTCTTTTTCGCAATTCTTCCCGACAGTTCTCCCGCTACGGTGGGGATACGAAACACGAACCACAGGATAACTGCCAATATGGCAAAGGCTCCGGCAGCCAGGAAAGAGATAAGCGAAATCATGGATAATGTCTCCGCCATACTTAAATCCTCTCTTGCGCATTCCTATACGCCCTCTCAATCGCCTCTCTGTACTCATCATAATTATCCAGTATTTCCTGCCGCAATTTCTGAGACTGTTCCTTCTGCACCGTCAAGGCGGCAGCGCGGTCATACACCTTTTTAAGCAGGGCCAGAACTTCCTCCTGCTCCACGTTCACCTGGACAATGTTGTTTCTCTGATCATACAGGAGCATGAATGTTCCGTTGTACAGAGACAACTGATCATAAGCCCCGGCTTCCTCCACACTGCTCAGGGCGTTTTCTATGGTTTCAAATAAAATTTCAAAGTTATCCTTTGATGCCTCTTCCACCGTCGAGGCGCTCAATATGTATCTCTTGTAAAACGAGCAGATATGGTAGTAACAGTCCGACAGGGCCTTTCCTTCAAATTCTGTTCCGCTCTCATAGTTTTCCACGAAGAAGGAATATGCCTTCTGTACTCTTGTGGAAAAGCTGTATCTGCCGTCATCCTCCGTGTAATAATTAAAATACATCATTCCGATTTTATATTTCAGTTCGGCCACATCCGTGCCGGATTCGTCAAAAGAATCCTTATGGGCATTGTACAGCGCCAGAAACTCATCATTTTCGGACTTGCTGAATCTTCCCTCGTCCTCATACGCCTGAAGCAGATACAGATACGCCGACGTGCGTTCCGGATATATCTCTATCGCCCTTTTGTAGCTGGCCGCCTTGTCCTCCAGCGAAGATGCGGTGGAGGTGGAAATCAGCACGTCATAATCACTGTTATTGATATATTCCGCCATCTCTCCGCAGACTATACCTGAGATCAGACAAAGCACCGCAAGTGTAAGCGAGGCGCTGAATATGCGGAGTTTTCTCTTCTGCTTTTTCTTATAGTCCTTGGTGATCAGGCCGGGATGCTCCAGGTCATACAAAACATCCTGACAATTCTGGTATCTGTTTTCCGGCGCCGGTTCCACACATTTATTGATGATCAGTTCGATACCTTCGGATAACTCCGGATTCCACATCCTGACAGGCGCATATGCCTCCCCCGCCCTGGGATCAATTCCCGTGAGCAGATGATGCATCGTCATCCCCAGCGCAAAAATGTCCGACCTGGCATCCGTCTGCCCGTTGTATTGTTCCGGCGGCGCATATCCCCTGGTTCCAAGCAGTGCGGTATCTGCCAGTCTCTGCTCCTTATATTCTCTGGCTATGCCAAAATCGATAATTTTGATATTGCCCTCCGGATTCAGCATAACATTGGCCGGCTTCATATCCCGGTAGATGATGGGCGGTTTCTGCCTGTGCAGATATATCAGCGCGTCACAGATCTGCTTTCCCCATTCTATGACCAGTTCCTCGGGCTGCGCGCCATACTCTGCCAATATCTTGTCCAGCGATAAGCCCTCGATATAATCCATCACAACGTAAATCGTCACATTGTTTTCTATAATATCCACAATGCGGGGCAGTGCGGGATGATCCAGCTTTTTCATCATATCCGCTTCCATCCGCAGACTCTTTATCACCACATCGTCTTCGTTTTCCCGGCCCTTTTTCCGGATCTCCTTGACCGCCCACTGTTTGTTCAGATGGGTATCCCTGGCCAGGTACACTACAGACATGCCGCCCTTGCCTAACTCGGTCAATATCTTATATTTTCCACCGATAATCAAACCTGCCTCAGCCATGTATTATCACTCCCAGTCAGTTCTGATCAGTATTACAGATATGTTATCCTTTTCTTGTCTTTCCTTTGCAAGCTGTATCAGACGCCTTGCATTTGTGTGCATGGCCTCACCATGCACATTCTCCGCCGGTTCAAAGGCGTCAAAGATCTCCTGCTCTGTCACCTCATTCCGAAAACCGTCAGAGCAGAGCATATAAACGCCTTTTTTCGTATCCCCTACCAGCACATCAGGCTTTAGATTATCGGACGCTCCCACACACTGGAGAAGCATGTTTCTGCGCTTATCCTTTTTTGCCTGCTCCGCCGTCATGTCTCCCCGCTCTATCTCCTGAGCGACAAAGGTCTGATCCACCGTCAACTGCTGCAGGTCTTTCCCGATCCGGTAGGCCCTGGTATCTCCCACATGTACGATCACATATTGTCCGCCTACAAACAACATGCCCGTAAACGTGGTCCCCAGGGAAATTCCCCTGGCCTGTCCATATTTCTGGATTCTGACATTCAACTCTTTCAACAGCAGGGACCACTTTCCCCCGATAACCTGCATGTCCGGATTTTCCAGTTCGTATGCCAGTTCTTCGCCAAACCACCGCAAAAAGGCCCGAACCACCGTGGCGCTGGCAAGTTCTCCTTTGTCCAGGCCCCCCATCCCGTCGCAGATCACAGCCATAAGCACTTCTCCGCCATAGTATTTCCCGTGTTTGACAACCATACTGTCCTGGTTTGTTTCTTTTGCTATTCCCACATCCGTATCTGCCGTAACAGTAAAATGCACACTTTCCTCCGTCCCCGGTTATATCCTGAACTCAAACTCCTCATCTGCCAGTTTCAGGCGATCACCGTTATATACTTCCACTTCCTGTCGCGCCGGGATCTGTCTGCCATTTATAAAAGTCCTGTTTGTGGAATTTAAATCCATGATAAAATATCTGTTTCCTCTGGTGATAATATCCGCATGGCTCCTGCTGACCTTGTCATTGTCCCGCACAACATAATCCGAATATTTATTTTCCTTCCCGATTCTGAAAACAGGCTTGTTAAGCCAGATAATCTCATTGTTCCGCAGCCTGCACAGCGACGGGTATCCATGGGCTTTTTCCTGCAGCAGTCCGGTGGCTTCATCGTCATCCGCAAGAAGGCCCGTAGCCTCATCACTGTACAGCAGCCCGGTGGCTTCATCGCTGTCTAAAAGTCCCGTGGCATCATCATTATCCAAAAGTCCCGTGGCTTCATCGCTGTCTAAAAGTCCCGTAGCATCATTATTGTCTAAAAGTCCCGTAGCATCATTATTGTCCAGAAGTCCCGTGACAGCCGGATCTTTGCCGCTGTAATGATCATGGGAAGCGGCCGGCTTGCCCGTCATGGTTCCGCTTTTCCTTGCGTCATGCCTCTTTATGGTACTGACAACGCTTTTGTCCTCGCTTTTTATATACCTTTCTATCTTTTCTCCGTCATAGGCCTCCAAACTTTTGATAAAATACACAAAACGGGAAATATAGTCCATATCTTCTTCCTGCGCGGAAATCACGGAATAAATAATGGACTCCATAAAGGCAAATATATCTGTCTCCTCCCCTGCCTGCTCCAATGGAAGGTATAAAAACAGTACCTCCTTTGTGGTTTCATTTATAAATACATGTCTGATATCCAACACCACATGACTTGCCGTCAGAGAATTGGCATTCAGTTTTTGAAAGATGTCCACTATCTGCTCCATGATAAACAAAAAATCGTACTTACCAATCGGTTTTTTCAATCTTTCGGCCAGGCAGACTCCAACAGGTCCCGAATATTGCACAGAGTTTCTGCCCAGACGCTTCGCCTTGAGCAATCCTCTGATATTTTTACCTGAAAACAGGGTAAATTGTCTTTCATCCAATTTTTCTTTCAGCGTAAGCTTTGCCTTCACGATCAGCTGGTATCCCCTGATTTTAACCTTATATTTTGCCATACTGCCATTCACCCTTTATGATAGCTTTCTCATCATTTCAGTAATTCATCATACGTCGTATTGAGTTCGTCCTTTATCGCCCTTAATTGTTCGACCTGCACATGCTGTATTCCCCGCTCTATTTTTACAAGGCATTCCCTTGTAATCGGAATCCCCTGTAAATCCAGCAGCCGTACCAGCTCCGTCTGCCCTATGCCCTTTGAAACCCTTATTTCCCTGATATTTTTCCCGATATTCCCTCTGTCGTTTTGCTTAATCTTTTGTTCCAACAGTTCCACCTCTTTTAGGTTTCTGCCATAATATATTATATTTTATTAAGATTTCCGATAGCTATGGGACTCATTTTGGTCCTATTCACCTAAAATAATATTGTACTACTAACAGCGGACTCTTATCAAGACAACCTAAAATACGATAACATTACTAATACCCGTAAACAATGACTCTTTTACCACAAGACAGCCTGCAATATGGACATTGATTATGCAAGCATTTTATTACCGGGATTTCTTATCATCTATGACAATATAATTTTAAAAGATTTTACCCAAGAATACAATATTAAAAGGAGGCCATTTCCTTTCTAACCTACATTCTTTAGAATGCGCGCCCGCCATGTACACAAAAAATACCTCCGGAACTTTTCTTTCCGGAGGTACTGTATTCCCCAAAATATAATTTTTCCACACCTGCTTAAGCACCCAATGGTGCGCTTGCTGTATCGTCGCCTTGTCACAGTGAAACTCACATCTGCCGTAAGGGCTGGTGCGCAGAACTTCCAGAAGCCTCTCTCTGGCAGGCTGCGCCATGACCGCATTCTGCAGCCCGCCCCCTTTGCTGCAGGATGTTCTGCTCCCGTCTGCCTTACGGATGTAATATTTTTCCGTTTTTTCATTCCGCTCCTAATTAAAAGTATGGCCGGCTTTGTCCTCCCAGTCTCACAATTCAGATTTCAATTTTTCAAGCAGTCGTTCGGCAATAGGGGTAAAGATTTGGTATTTTTTCCAAATTAAATATATCTTTGTTTCAAGCTTCGGCGTGAGGGGACGAAAAACAAGTCCGCTTTCAGGGTTTGTGTCAATCAAATGTTCAAAGGTCAAAAGATAGCCGAGTCCTTCTTTCACAAAAAGCGATCCGTTATATGATAGCCGAAACGACCCTTCAAGGTGTAATTTATCCATGCTGTTGCCACACCATTTGGAAATATCATTGCTCCATCCCTGTTCGGAACAAAAAAGAGGGAGCCCAAATAAGTCATCCACGCAGATGGCTTCTTTTTCCGCCAATGGACAGTTCTCCGGCATGACAACACCCCAAAGATCAGCATGAGGAAAGGTCAAATAATGATATTTTGCAGTATTGGGTTCCTGCGCCAGTACGGCAAAGTCAATGATACCTTTATCCAGTTTTTCCGTAACCTGTTCCGTGTCGCCGCTGGTAATATGATAATGCAGATCAGGATAAGACTCTTTGAATCTTCTGATTGTGGCGGCAAGGCATCTAATCTGGTAAGATTCCGCCAAACCGAAGTAAACATCCCCTCCCAGAACATCATCCAAAGCAAGAAATTCTGTTGTAATTTTGTCAGCCATTTTTATCAAGTCTTCTGCCCGTTTTCGAAGCAAAACACCTTCCTCCGTCAGCTGTATGCTGAAACTATGGCGCGTGAACAGCTTTTTCCCAAGTTCATCTTCAAGTGCTTTTAACTGCTTGGAGAGTGCGGGCTGGGTAACGTGAAGCTGCTCTGCCGCACGGGTCATGTTTTCCTCTCTTGCCACGGCAAGAAAATATCTCATGGTTCGCAGTTCCATATTGCCCTCCTATGATATTCCAAAAATTTATATCATGGTATAAATTATAGCCATTAGCAAAATAAAAGTCAAGGGGATATAATACAGACACAGCAGGAAGGGAGGCGGTCATACGGATGAGCTTATTCAGAGTTTAAAAGATGCAGGCTGTGGCGCTCAGACCATTGAGAAGGTCTGCAGGCTGTATGGTAACGGTCAGGTTCAGGATGCGATTAAAACGCTGCGGAAGCATCGCTGCGGCCTGATGGATAGCCTGCATGTAAGTCAGGAAAGGGTTGACTGTCTTGATTTTTTAGTATGGAGAATGGAAAAGGAAAAGGAATCATTAAAAATAGCAAAAAAGAAAGAGAGGCATTAAAATGGAAAATACTGTAAAACCGGAATTGACAAAGCAATGGGATAAGACTTTCCCGAAAAGTGAAAAGGTGGATTATCATGATTATTATAAGACAGATCGCGGCTACCACAAACGTTCGTTAAATTCCAACGATGGCTGGAATGTGATCGGCTGTATGTCCTTTATAAACCAGCCCATCCTTCAGTACAGCAATGAGATCCGCAGCGCAGTCCTTATCATGCACGGGGAGAAAGCACATTCCTGCTATTTCAGCCGCGATGCTTATGCCGCGATGGTAAAGGATAACCCTTATACAGATAACAAGGAACTGCTGATCATCCCGGATGCAGTCCACACAGATCTGTATGACGGCGGCGGGAAGGACGCCATCTCGTTCGATAAGCTGGAGCAGTTTTTTTCGGAAAATATGAGATGACATTTATAAACTTAAAATACGAGGAGGAAGGCAATGTTAGGAAATTTTATGTATTATGGGATGTAGATCCGGAAGGAATAGTGATGAACAGATTGCATCGGAAGGCCTGAAAAAAAGGGAGGCCTATATGGAAGAACTGAGCCTTATGATGCATCTGAAAGTTTTCTGACGCAATCAGCACAATCAAAGACATGGAACCGGACGCAGATGTAGTTACAGATGGCCTTTCCATTTCACACAATGTGGTTCAGGATTCGGAATCTGATATTATCGAATGGTTCATGTACTGTATTTCCGTTACTATACAGGCTGATTTTTACATCCAGTTCCACCATTATCCTGATAAATGCCCTCATTCCGGGGTTTGTGTTAAAAGTACTAAAGAGTGGAAAACATCGCCTCTTTCACTCTTTCAAATCACTAATCATGTATATGATTGCAAATACAACTTACTTTTGATTCCTTTCCAGACTATTTTCACTGCAAAAGGCCTGCCGAACATACCGGCAAGCCTTTTCTCACGCATTATCCTCCTTTTCTCTGTCAAGTAAATTTTCTCTTAATATTTCATTTTATCCTCATCAGCTTCTATATCTAAAATAAAAGCGGGTTGTTTTTCTAAATCTTCTATCCGTTGTTCGTTCAAAGATATATCATTTGCAACCATTGCAACTTTAACACTAACGATTGACACTATAACTCCTGCAATAGAAAGAGCTAACATCATAACTGTTTCAAAGTAAATTTTCTTTCTCTCTAAAAAAGTTTGAAATTTACTTTTGGTATCAGCTTTTACTTCAAGTAGCTTTGTGTTTTCGTTATATATCAAATATTTACTTTTTTCTTTCTTGTTTTCATGCTTACACCTGCTTTCTAAATCTAAGGACATATTCATTTTATCATAATTTTCTTGTTTTTTCCACGATATAGCACTTTATTACCGTTCTGTTTCTCTTTTTCGTTCTGTCTGCTTCTCTGCCTGTAAAATGCTGTCAATATTCCGCTTGATAACGTCGTATTCCGCAACCTGTTTTTTCAGCTTGCCATAATCGGCGTAAAGGCTTTCTTTCTGCGCTTGGAGCTTTTCATACTCTGCTTGCAGGGCGGGGACGCTGGGGAGCTTGCCGCCGATCTGCGCCGCCTTTAGTGCCTTTGCCGCCGCTTCATGGAGGATAATACCCCGTTCATGCTCTGCCCGGTATTTCTCCTTGTTCCGGGCTTTACGGTAGGCTTCATAGAGGGGCTTTGTCTTTTGGTAGGTAGTGACATTCTTGATAAGCACCGCCATATCGGAAAGCCACTTTTCCACGTCCTTTAAGCCGTCCCCCGCCTGTTCGCTTGCCGTGGCGATTTCCTCTATCCGGGTGAGCAGATCGGCGTACTGTTCAATCCTGTTTTCGGTGAGGAAGTTCATAGTCTTTGCCGCCTGTTTCAGATTGTGGATTTTCGCCCACTGTTCATAGCCCCGGCTCTGCTGCGCCTTGATACTGTTCTCAATGTCAATGAGAAGATTAACGCCCTTACGCTCTGCCTTTGGAGCTTTGGCGGCGCGGGTACGCTTGCCCGCTATCCGTTCCCTTATGGCTTCCTCTGTATAGTCCGCGCCGAGGGTTTTAAGGCGGGTAAAGCGTTCCTGCCCCGGTGCGCGGCACGACACATATTTTCCCGGTTTGATTTCATAGCCCGCCACCTGTAACCGCTGCAATAATTCCTCAAAACTGGAAACTTGGGGAATGAGCGCGTCCACGGCAATTTTTAACTTGCCTTTCCAGCTTGTCCCCGTTTTCTCCGCTTGGTACTCCGCATAGCTCTTTCCTTTGCTTCCCTTGCCGGGGACGACCACGGAAAGCCCGTTGTCCCGGCACAGCTTGTCGCTCATATTCCGTATGATTAACTCCTATTAGGAAAACACACTGTCAAAAGGTTTTTTGCTTTTGGCGGGGGTCAGCCCGCCTCGGCGGTATCGGTGGTGTTGATTTCAATGTACTCGGCAATCTTGCGGAACTCGTCCGCGAACTTGAAATGAA
>CAJUCT010000008.1:101331-110108 GCA_910585015.1 uncultured Acetatifactor sp. | reverse complement strand
TTTGGGGCGTTGTCAATCTGCTGGAGGGCTACGGCTCGGACAACCCCGGCTCCAATGCTCATGTACGGTAAAGAAGCAAGCAACCGAAAACAAGAGATAGACCGCCAGCACCGCACTATTCCGAGCCAAAGAAACCAAAGACCAAAAGACAAGCATTATAGTAAAATCTAAACTTTTGGATTTTACCACAATGCCGACTACTGCGGAATTTCACTCACTCTCCACCTTTTCATAAAAAGAGTATTGACAATGACATCAAAAGCGCATATACTGTGCTTATCGAATAAGTACACGCATTACAGACAATACGCATAGAGAGGAGTGAATAAATGGAAATAATCATAAGCAACAGCAGTGATAAGCCTATTTATGAGCAAATATGTATGCAGGTCAAAAATCTGATTATGAACGAAACTTTATCTGCTGGTGAAGCGTTACCGTCCATGAGGGTATTAGCAAAAGACTTGCATATCAGCGTTATTACTGTTCAAAGGGCTTATGAAGATTTGACCCGTGACGGATTCATAGAAACTGTATCTGGAAAAGGGAGTTTTGTTGCAGCCCAAAACAAGGAGTTTATCCAAGAAGAACAGTTGCGTGTAGCAGAGGAATTGTTACAAAAGGTTGCGGAAATCGGCAGAGCACATGGAATCAGCTATGAACAAATGACAAATATTTTAAAGTTGTTTTACGAAGAATAAACAGGAGGCGAGGACATGGAAAAAAACAACATTTTAGTACGGGATTTATGCAAACAGTTTGACGAATTTTTGTTAGACCATGTTTCATTTCAAGTTCCGAAAGGCAGGATTGTCGGCTTTATTGGCGAAAACGGGGCAGGCAAGAGTACGACCATTAACCTAATACTTGATGAATTAATAAAGGATAATGGGCAAATACAGATTTTGGGTAGGGAACATACAAGTTCTTCTGTCAAGGAAGATATAGGCGTTGTCTTTGACGAGTGCAATTTCCATGATGTATTTAATGTGTCAGACATTGAAAAAATACTGTCCGGCGTATATAAGTCATGGGATAGCAGCCTTTACAGACAGTACCTAAAAAAATTCAAAATCCCCGAAAGAAAACAAATAGGCTCTTTTTCAAAGGGCATGAAGATGAAGCTATCCATTATCTGCGCTATGGCGCATAAACCGAAGTTGTTGATTTTAGATGAAGCGACTACGGGGCTTGACCCGGTTGTGCGTGATGAAATGTTAGATTTATTTTTAGAATTTATACAAGACGAGGAATGTTCTATTTTCTTTTCCTCTCACATCACGTCGGACATACAAAAGATTGCGGATTATGTAATCTTGATTCATCAAGGCAAAATTATTTTTGAGGAACAAAAAGACGACCTTGTTTATCATTTTGGGATAGTGAAGTGCGGGAGGGAAAAGTTTGCTTCCATTTCCCCGAATGATTATATTATTCACAGGATTACAAATGTCAGCGTGGAGTGCCTTGTCCGTGACAAAGAAGCGATAAAGCGCAAATACAAAGATATTGTGGTTGATAATGCAACACTGGAAGATATTATGCTTTTTTACATCAAAGGAGGTGCAGTATGAAAGGTTTGGTTTACAAAGATATTATAATCTTCTTTAAGAGTATTGACAAAAAGCTGATTCTGATAGCAGTTGGCGCAATTATATTGCTCATGGTCAATACCGGAGTTTATGCGGGGCTGTTCGCGTCTGTAATGCTTGCCATGACAATAGGTATGCAGAATATAATGAGTTTTGCAAGCGATGAAAAGGCAAGTTGGAAAAAATATCAGTTAGCAATGCCTGTAAATGCGGTTTCAGTAGTAACATGCAAATATATTTCTGTTATTTGCACATTAGCAGTCAGCATTGTGGGAAGCATTATATTTAATCTTTTACCCAGTATTGCTTTTCAGAGTTTCAATGTTACTGTTTGGGGAGTGTCTGTTGCTGCATCTCTGATTGTTCCGTTATTATGGACTGGAATCTGTCTGCCATTAACCTATTGGTTTGGTTTCCGTTCTGCGCAGACAATGGGGCTTATTACAGTTATTCCCATGTTCTATTTTGTTAAGTATTTTGAAGACGGGGCTGGATTTTCTGCTATGACAAGTTCCATACTCTCTTATGCTGTTGTGGCAGGGCTTGCAGTAATTGTCCTCTTTATAGTTTCAATGGTAGTAAGCATGATAGGTTATAACAGAAAAAAATAAAAGCTGAAACCATGCGCCGCCCCGTATGGGAGAAAGGGGAAATCGCCTCTGACTTGCACAGAAGCATATTTTGTGGGAATCAACATCGGTTCCCGCACCAACGTCATCTCTGCCCTCAACTTTGACCAGGACTTCCTGATCAGGATGGTCCCCGTGGCTAATGCCCAGGGCGGCGCGGAGCAGATGGAGGAGATGGTTGCCCAGGTGCTTTCACAGCACCATGAGTTCCGGACTGTCATCATCGGGCTGGAATCCACTGGTTTTTACGGCGTACATATCGCCAACTACCTGTCCACCTCCGAAAAGCTGGCACCTTTTTCTACAAAGGCCTACTGCCTCAACCCCAATGAGGTAAAGCAGTATAAGAAATCCTTTAACTCCCTTGACAAGAACGACGGCATTGACTCCTTTGTCATCGCTGAACCTCAGCCCTTGTTCTGCCATATGCCTCTGGACACGCTTTACGCCGCAGGGTGTCCCATTGTCATTGAGGGTACGGCATATTTTGACGGCGCCATACCTCCGTTTTGAATCATCGTAAGCCTGTTTCACTTTATGGCTGAATTCTTCATATTCCTCCTGTCTGTTTGAGGGTACACTACAAGGCGGCCCGGTACTCGAAAAAGTATCTGGCCGAGCACGAGGCGGAGCTTGCCACCTACCGGGCGGCCCGGGCCGCTATGAATGAATTGTTAGGCGGTGAAAAGCTCCCCAAAATAGACGCGCTGAAAAAACAGCGGCGGGTGCTGGCCGTCATTCTCGTTATACATGATGGTGCGCGGAGCCCGGTCAACAATATAGGCCAGTTGCTCCTGCGTCATCCCGCTGGCCTCCCGCGCCCGCTTGATGGCGAGCCCTATATCGTGAAAATCAAATCGTCGATTATCTCTCTCAATCTTCATAATATCACCTAATGTAATTTTACATTTCAGGTGTTATAATTTGAACGATTGTGTATTTCATACCACTGACTAATTATTTTCACCTAACCTGCAATCTAAGATGGCCTTGCTGACTTGACAACAAGAGGAGAACTGATTATAATAAAAATAATATGACTATGCAAGAGGTGAGTACGATGTTGTTCGGAAAATTTTGTATTGACTTCGGCTCCACACAAGTTTATACCACGAAACATTGTGCGGAGCCTTTTCGGAAAGTTGATCTATAAAGCGGAAAGGCCAAGGCAGAGATAGGACTGTCTTTGGTTTTTATACCCTTTTTATCAGATCAACGATAGATAATTGACTGTTTAGGCCACAGACAATGTTTTGTTTGTGGCCTTTTGCTATGCTTATTTTGTTAAGTGACTATGCAAAGGGCGCACGATGTAGTGTGCCCTTTTTCTTTTTGGAGGAAATAGATATGACTGAAGAACATAGTTTGTTGACCGGAAGTGTGCCGAAAAAACTGGCCGCTTTCGCTTTCCCGTTGCTTTTAGCAAATACACTGCAATCATTTTACAATGTAGTAGATATGCTTGTAGTCGGCCAAATTGTAGGCGATACGGGTCTTGCGGCCATTGGTAATGCTTCTAAATTGTGCTATATCATCAATTCAATTTGTATTGGTATGACGATGGGCGGAGCCGTGTTGATTGCTCAATATAAGGGGGCAGACGATAAAAAGGGACAGACGGAGTCTTTTCAAATGCTGGCCTTGCTCTCGCTGGTATCTTCCCTGCTTGTGACTATTGTGAGTCTGGCAACCTGCCAGCCGTTATTCAAGATGTTAAATGTTCCAGCAGACGCATATCAAGATGCCTGCGACTATATGAAAATTATTTGTTGTGGAACTGTGTTCGTCTTTGGATATAATGCTGTCTGCTCTGTGCTCAAGGGGCTTGGGGATTCTAAATCTCCCCTCTATTTTGTGGGAATTGCTACCGTCATCAATATCGTTTTAGACATTATCTTGGTGGGCCCATCAGGAATGGGAACGGCAGGAGCGGCTTACGCAACGATTACCGCGCAAGGAATTTCCTTTGTGATTTCTCTATTCTATTTGAAGCGGCACAAAATATTTTTCTCTATGGAAAATCGCGGAAAGTTTACGCTTCAATGGGATAAGCTGGCCGCCATCGTGAAAGTCGGACTGCCCACGGCCATCCAAATGGTCGTAGTCAACACGGCCTATCTGCTTGTGGCAGGGATGCTCAATCAGTTTGGTACTGCTGTATCTGCTGCATCGAATGTAGGTTTGCAAATCAACACCTTTGCTGGTATGCCCTGCTGGGCTATTGGACAGGCAGTTACAGCGATGGCAGGGCAATGCATGGGAGCTGGACAAATTGAACGCGCCCGTAAAGTGGTAAAAATCAGTTTAGTGATGAATGTTGCTGTAACGCTCGTTGTCGTAATTGGCGTACAGTTTTTTGCTGAACCATTGATTTTGCTTTTTGGTAGTACCACCCCGGAAGTAGTAAACGATGGAGTTTACTATCTGCGTGTCTGTTGCAGTATAAATAGTTTGATTTATGCCGTTATGTACACTTTGGACTCCTTTGCTATTGGTGTCGGTGCGGCAAATGTTGCTATGATTAACGCTTTACTGGACGCGGTTATTGTGCGTTTGCCTGTGAGCTGGCTCTTGGCCTTTGTACTTAATATGGGCTTTTCCGGGATTTATTACGGCCAGGCGCTTTCTCCAGTCTTACCTGCTATTGTAGGTTTACTCTATTTCACAAGTAGAAAATGGGAACACAAAACGCTCATTCAATCAAGCCACAAGGGGGAAAGTCTATGATGGATCGGATGGTATGGCTTCTATGCCCCATATGTGGGAACAAGACCAGACTTAAACTGCGTCAAGATACAGAGCTTATCAATTTTCCACTGTATTGCCCGAAATGTAAACAGGAAACTTTAGTGAATGTCAAAAAATCAAAACTATCTGTCATCCGCATGGCTGACTTGATTTCTAAGGAGGATAACGAATTATGATGGACAAACAAAAAATTTATCCCCGGTCAAAAGATCGGGAAACTGTATATTTGAAAAATGTCGTTACTGATCCCGGCATCATCGTGGGTGCCGAAAAAATCCTTTTCTCTGTAAGGACAGGCAGCTAACCGTAAATAAAAATGGACATGGATTTGGATTAAAAAGCATTCGTAAGGCGGTCAACAAATATCACGGCGATTTACAGATGTACTGCAACGATGACATGCTCGCTTTTCATGCCGCCATTGCGTTAAAGCAATAGGAACTGCGAACTAATGCCGTTCCTATTGCTGACAATTTATACACACCATCCCCGTGACCTTAGGACGTTGCCTCACCCAGTTTCCCCGCTGCATCTGCGGCTGTTCCGGCCTCGGTATCGTATTCCTATCTTCTATCCCCAGTCCTTCCTTGTGTACTGCAGCAATCATTTTCTTTTCATTAGTATAATCTTTTTTTCGGAAAATGGCTATGCAGTCGGCAAGCCGTCGCATAGCATTTTCCGTTGACCCGTCCTTTTTTCTGTCTTACTGTTCCATCTGCCTGCCCAGAAAGCCCGCCGCCGACATGATCAGCTTGTACTCCACCTCTCCCATTTTCCCCTTGTAATCGTTTTCCAGCAGGATTACGGAACCGATCACATCGCCCTCACAGATAATCGGCGTGAACGCCATATGCTGATACTCTACCTCCAGATCGTCGCAGACCCTTAAAAAGTTCCGGTCTCCCTGAGAGCAGATTCCCGTCTCCCTATCGTTCATCTTCTCCTCCAGCTGCTTGCTCACTTCTTTGCCCAGGTAGGTCTTGCCGCCTCCGGCGGTGGCAATGAACTGATCCCTGTCGCTGATCAGGGCGGTGTGGCCGGACACCTGGGCCAGGGACTCCGCATACTGCTTGGCAAAGGTGGTCATCTCCCCGATGGGGGAATACTTTTTCAGGATCACCTGCCCCTCCCGGTCCGTGTAGATCTCCAGGGGATCCGACTCTCTGATCCGCAAGGTGCGGCGGATTTCTTTTGGGATTACTATTCTTCCAAGGTCATCTATACGCCTCACAATTCCTGTTGCTTTCATAAAAATGCCTCCATTTGTTTATCTTTGTGCTGTAGATTTCAGTACTATTATCTGTAAACGGTGGCATTTTATACCTCAAATCAGATTCTGTTTTTATTGCTTTTCAATCAAATGTAAAATCAGACCATTTGTCTGCTCTACATAGACTTTCACATCTTTCCCCGTTGCGCCCTAAGTCCGCCCACTCTCTACACATATATCAACTCATTCAACATCCATTGTTCCCAGCTTTTCCTTTTTCTATTTTGTGGGCCTGCCTTTAGGCAATATATCATTTTTATCAATACTTGCGTTTTTTCGTATATGTTGTTACAATAGGACTGAAATTTTTGTAAAAGGAGCGTGTCAGACAACATGCAGGAGAAGATCATGATTGTGGATGACGAAGCAGCCATAGCGGATTTGGTGACTGTGTATCTGAAAAACGAGGGATATGAGGTGTTCACCTGTTACACGGCCACGGAGGCGCTGGCCTGCGTAAGGCGGGAGGACTTAAGCCTGGCCATACTGGATGTGATGTTGCCGGATATGGATGGATTTGCCCTGTGCCAGCAGATCCGGGAGACACACCTTTTTCCCATTATTATGCTGACGGCCCGGGGAGAGGATCTGGACAAGATCACCGGGCTGACCCTGGGCGCGGACGACTATATCACCAAGCCTTTCAATCCTCTGGAGCTCACCGCCCGGGTACGTACCCAGCTGCGCCGCTACACAAGGTACAATACGGCTCTGCCCCAGCAGGAACTGACGGAGAAAGATATCCGTGGGCTTCATATAGACAAGGATGCCCACCACTGCAGCATAAACGGCCAGGAAGTTATCCTGACCCCCATCGAGTTCAATATTCTCTGGTATCTCTGCGAGCATCAGGGAAGCGTAGTTTCCTCCGAGGAACTGTTTGAGGCGGTGTGGGGCGAAAAATATCTGGATAACAACAATACCGTCATGGCCCATATCGCCCGGATCCGGGAGAAGCTGAAGGAACCGGCCAGACGGCCCAAATATATCAAGACGGTGTGGGGGGTGGGGTATACCATTGAATAGCCAAATATTACAGAGAAGCCGGATTTCCCGGCGAATCATGCTGCGCTATGTATTATCCATGATCGGTTTTGTGATAGGGCTGGTTGTCTTTGTCACCATCTGCTGGTTCCTGTGCAGCCTGCGCACTTGGTACTACTATGAACCTCTGTACAAGGTTCTGATGTTGGTCAAGGACTATCTGATTCTCATCATGACAGTCATCATTCTGATGGGCTGGACCTTGATCACCCACCACTTTATAAATCTACCCCTGCGGTATCTGGATGAGATCATAGACGCTTCCGGAAAATTGATTGCCTCTCGTGAAGAACCGGTACGTCTCTCCGATGTGCTGACCGATGTAGAAAAACAGCTGAACCAGTTCCGCCTTCAGGGACTTCAGGCAGAGGCTATGGCCAGAGAGGCCGAACAACGGAAAAACGACCTGGTCATCTATCTCGCCCATGATTTAAAGACCCCGCTGACCAGCGTCATCGGATACTTGAGCCTGCTGCAGGACGAGCCCCAGATCTCTCCAAAACTCCGGGAAAGGTATACGGGCATCGCCTTAGACAAGGCGCTGCGTCTGGAAGATCTGATCGGCGAGTTTTTTGATATCACCCGCTTCAATCTGACCACTCTGACGCTGGAGACGGAGCAGGTGAACCTGAGCAGGATGCTGGAACAGATCACCTATGAGTTCCTGCCGGTATTGTCGGAAAAGGGCCTGTCCTGGCAGCTGGATATCCAGCCGGAAGTGCAGATGAACTGTGACCCGGACAAGCTGCAGCGGGTATTTGACAACCTGATCCGCAACGCCGTAAATTACAGCTACCCTGACAGCGCCATCTCCCTGTCTATGAAAACGGCAGCGGCGGACAGCGTGGGGGCATTAAATTCCCAGCCTGTACCTACGCCGGGGCAAAATCCCTGGATTGAAGTGAAGGTCAGCAATCATGGCAAGACCATCCCTCCCGAAAAGCTGGGGCGGATCTTTGAACAGTTTTTCCGTCTGGACTCCTCCCGCTCCTCCTCCACCGGCGGCGCCGGACTGGGGCTGGCCATCTCCAAAGAGATCGTGGAGCTCCACGGCGGCAAAATACAGGCCGAGAGCGCCGACGAGCAAATTGTTTTCACTCTGTGGCTTCCCCAAAGCTAATCTGCGTCCGGGGAACGGGACGGAAATTTTCCCCATCTTGAGAAAATTTTAAGAAATTCACAATAAAATATACAGGTTATCCACAGGAATCGCACAAACATGTTTTTCCCTCTCTGATATAATGCAGGTATCAGGGAGGGATTTTTTGCTGCTTGTAACTAAATTGTCACTTAAGCCTGCTATACTATCCAAAAACAAGCGGAACTTGCGGAACTTTAATCAGCATGTTCCCGGAAAGCACACTGAACAATATCGGGACGCCGCAGCGGCCTGGTATTGTTCACCCGCCTTGTGTGCTTGTAGGGAACTTGCGGTACTCTAATCAGCATGTTCCCGGAAAGCACACTGAACAATATCGGGACGCCGCAGCGGCC
>CAJUCT010000008.1:0-101231 GCA_910585015.1 uncultured Acetatifactor sp. | reverse complement strand
TAATCAGCATGTTCCCGGAAAGCACACTGAACAATATCGGGACGCCGCAGCGGCCTGGTATTGTTCACCCGCCTTGTGTGCTTGTAGGGAACTTGCGGTACTCTAAATTAGGAGAAACAAAAATGAAACGAAAACGAATCACAGAACTTTTTCCCTGGCTGATCCCCCTGCGCATCTGGCAGCGAAAGCTGTTTTTCTATCTGGGGATGAAGCTGGATGGCAACCATTATACCACCGCCATACCTGAGAAACTGCTGCCCATAGAGGTATTTTCCTCCGGCTGCCCCATGTACAACAAAAGCACCGGCTTTGATATGATTTACCAGGAAAACAAAGTACACAATCTGAAGCTGGCGGCGGCAGCCATCGACCACATGCTGATCCGTCCGGGAGAAACCTTCTCCTTCAGCCTGGCCACGCGCCATGCGGACCGCAGGGAGCCCTACCGAGAGGGACTGACCGTAATTGGCGGGAAACTGACTACCGCTCCCGGCGGCGGCATGTGCCAGCTGAGCAATCTGCTGTTCTGGGTATTCCTCCACTCCCCGCTGACCGTGGTTGAACGCCATGGACACGGGAGCAAGGATTTTCCGGAGCCCCCCAGCGACGCGCCCATGGGCGTGGACGCCACCCTGGCGGAAGGCTGGAAGGATCTGAAGGTGCGCAATGACACGGAGCGCACCTTCCAGCTCCACATCGCCTTTGACCAGGAAAAAATCTATGGGTATCTGTACGCCGACCGGCAGGATCCCCTGGTCTACTCCATAAGCAACGGGCCCGTGTCCTATTACCGCAGGCAGGACGCCCTCTGGGAGGAAGTGGATGTGATTCAGACTCTCACAGACAGAAAAACAGGGCAGACGCAAAGCGCCCGCACACTGTACCGGAACGTCTGCCGCATCGGCTACACACTACCGGAGGGAACCGCCATTATTGAGCAATAAACCACCAAAATAGAGGAGTACATTGTCATGGAAAAGAAGAACATTATCATTTTTTTCGGAGGTTGTTCCTCCGAATACTCTGTTTCTCTGGAATCTGCCGCCGGCGTGATCCGCAATCTGGACAGGGAACAATACTGCCCGATCCCGGTAGGCATCACCCGGCAGGGAGACTGGTATTACTACACCGGAACGGTGGAGCAGATTGCGGCGGATACCTGGTACGCCGACAGCGCCCACTGCGTTCCCGCCGCCCTCTCCCCCTGCCGCAGCTTTCATGAACTGCTGGTGTATGGAGCGGATTCCCTGCAAAAAATACCCGTGGACGCGGCGCTGCCCGTACTCCATGGCCGCAACGGCGAGGACGGCACTCTTCAGGGATTAATCGAACTGGCCGGGATTCCTCTGGCCGGCTGCGGCACTCTGGCCTCCGCTCTCTGTATGGATAAAGACCGTGCCCACCGGCTGGTCTCCCTGGCAGGAATCCGCGCACCCAAAGCCCTGGTACTGGATATGTCCATTGCCGGGAATCGGATTCTTACTATAGAGCTTTCTCAGGCTTTTGCCGGCCAGGTAGGCTATCCTCTTTTTGTAAAACCAGTAAAAGCCGGTTCCTCCTACGGCGTGACGAAGGTTGTCTCCTCCGATCAGTTGGAAACCGCCATTGAACTGGCTTTTACTTATGACAACCAGGTGATTCTGGAGGAAAACATTCCCGGCTTTGAGGTTGGCTGCGCCGTTCTGGGAACCAATGAACTGATCACAGGGGAAGTGGACGAAATCGAGTTGTCCGGCGGATTTTTTGACTTTACAGAGAAGTACACTTTAAAGACCTCCACCATCCACGTACCCGCCCGCATATCTGACAGCAAAGCAGAGGAAATCAAGCTGGCCGCAAGGAGAGTGTATCGCGCCTTGGGCTGCAGCGGGTTTGCGCGGGTGGATCTGTTTCTGACGCCGGAGGGGGAGATCGTGTTTAACGAAGTAAACACCATTCCAGGATTTACCGAACACAGCCGTTATCCCGGTATGATGAAAGCGGCGGGGCTGTCCTTTCCGGAGGTGCTGGATCGGATACTGAAGCAGGCGCTGGCAGGAGAGAAATAGCGCGCAGCAGCTGCGGGCAGGAGTTTGCGGGGCAAGAAACCTACACAAACCCTGCCGAGATTGTGTACCGGTGGAAGATACCCGGAACTATAGTAAACGATATAACATTTTAATGAAGGAGGAACTGAAAACATATGAAACAGATTACATTGAGCCGGGATGCCCTGCACAGGGGCGCGCTGATCCTGGTCAACGCCCTGCATAAAGCAGCCTGGGACAGGCCGGAGACGCTGGCGGCTGTGGGAAACGGTGTGCAGCTGGAGCGACAGACCGCAGCCCTGTTGGAGGAACTGATGCAGGAGATCGGCGGCTGGGACTCCATCATCCCTGTCAGCGGCTGGCGCTCCATGGCGGAGCAGCAAGCCATCTGGGACTCCTGCCTGCAGGAGAACGGGCCGGAATACACCCAGACCTATGTGGCGGTTCCCGGTCACAGCGAACATCAGACCGGCCTTGCCGTCGATCTGGGGCTGCACCAGGAACACATTGACTTTATCTGCCCGGAGTTCCCGGACACCGGTATCTGCGGCCAGTTCAAAGAGAGGGCTGCCGATTATGGCTTTATCCTGCGCTATCCCGCCGGAGGGGAAGCCCTCACCGGCATCGGCTGTGAGCCCTGGCACTTCCGCTATGTGGGGGTCCCCCATGCCCGGATCATGACGGAAAACCGTCAGACCCTGGAGGAATACACCGAGTATATCAAGCAGTTTGACAGCCCTTTGCATCCTTACTGTATCCGGATTGGGGGACGCGCCGTCTACATATCCTATGTTCCGGCCACGCCGGAAGAGACAATTGTAGAAGTCAATGAGGCAGCGCCTTACCAGATATCCGGCAACAATGTGGACGGGTTTGTGCTGACCCAGTGGACATATATTGACGAGCGCTAAGATTTTCCAAATTCCGCTCGACACATGTCGCGGAATCGGGCAACATGTGTCGGGCAGAAAGGAAAATCTAAACGCTCGTAAGTATAACACAAAATAATCCCGTCCTTGCAATGCGGGGCACAAAGAGACATTCTTCATTGAGCAAACGTATCATGCGAAAAGGAGTACATCATGAACCAATCGACAAATACCGGCGGACTGGATAAATTTCGTCTGGCAGGCGCCCTGCTGGTGGTGGCCATCCACACCTCACCCCTGACATGCATATCTGCGGAAGCCGATTTCTTTCTCACCCGTATTCTGGCCAGGGTGGCAGTGCCTTTTTTTCTGATGGTTACAGGGCAGTTTGTACTGCCCCGCATCCTGGAACCCGGCGTCCGGGCCGGCAGACGGCTGCTGCGCTATCTGGCCCGCGCAGGTATGCTCTATCTGGCATGTATCCTGCTGTATCTGCCGCTGGGAATCTATGCGGGACATTATAAGGAACTCACTGCGGCCAAAGTTTTGCGGATGCTGGTGTGGGACGGCACCTTCTATCATCTGTGGTATTTCCCCGCCGGCATGCTGGGCATGACCCTGTTGTATCTGCTGAGCCGCCGCCTGGGGCTACGAACCCTGACTTTGGTCTGTGGAGCGCTCTACCTGCTGGGATTGTCGGGGGACAGCTACTATGGACTGACGCAGTACCTTCCGCCTCTGCGCAGTCTTTGCGACCTGGGCTTTCATGTGTGGTCTTACACCCGCAACGGACTGTTCCTGGCCCCTTTGTTCCTGCTGATGGGAGCACTTATGGGCGGTCTGCAGCGGAAGAATCCTTGTGCGAACAAAAATACAGTTCCTGGACAGATTCCTCAAAATCCGTTTTCAGCTCTCTCCTCCCGGGCCAGCGCCGGAGAAGCGGCTCCGGCGGCAAAGTCGGCTTCGGCTCTGACCGGGGCTCCGGCGGCAAAGTCAACTTCGGCTCTGGCGGCAGGACTGGTTCTGTCCCTGCTGGGAATGAGCGGTGAATCTTTCCTGCTGCGCTATCTGGAATCCTTGCGCCATGACAGCATGTACCTTCTGCTGGTGCCGGTCATGTATTGCCTCTATGGCCTGCTGCTTTGTTCAAACTGCCCGCCCTGCCCCAGGCTGCGCCGGATCTCCACTCTGATCTATATTCTCCATCCCGCTGTCATCGTGGCGGTGCGGATCTTTGCCCGGCTTCCCCACATGCTGCCGCTGATGGAACAGAGCCTGCTGCACTATGCGGCGGTGTGCCTGTTGTCTCTGGCGGCGGCATGGCTGCTCACCGGCCTGCGGGATATAAAGATAAAACGTAGTGACCATGACAGGTAATATTTCATCAATATATTTTGCACATACAAACACCAAATAACGCAAAAACATGGGCACAGCAGGAGTTTGGTCCAGTCCAAACTCCAGTTATGCAGGAAAGAGGGCAATATGAATAATATGGACATAACAAGTTTTACATATTCCGAAGCAACCTTATCGGAAACTGCATCCTTGGATACCTCCCGCAGCAGAGCCTGGATAGAGATCAGCCTGGATGCCCTGCGCCACAATGTGCGGTATCTGCAGTCTCTGCTGCCGACTCGCTGCGCTCTGATGCCTGTGGTCAAGGCCAACGCCTACGGCCACGGGGCCGGTTTGATTGCCGGAGAACTGAATGCTCTGGGCATCCGCTCCTTCTGCGTGGCCTGCGTCAGCGAGGGCGTGGAACTGCGCAGACGGCATATTGCCGGGGAGATTCTGGTACTGGGTTATACCCATCCCGATCAGTTTCCCCTGCTGGACCAGTACGCTCTAACTCAGACGGTGGTAGACCATGCCCATGCCTTGGCGTTGAGCGCTTATGCCTGCTCCGCCTCCAGACACGCTCTCCGCCCGAACCATTCCCCGCTCCCCGTACACATCGCCGTGGATACCGGTATGCACCGCCTGGGAGAGCCTGCGGAACATGCGGCACAGATCCGGGAAATCTTATCCCTGCCCGGCCTGCAGGTCACCGGCATGTACAGCCACCTGGCCGCCGCGGGCGGAACCGACGCCGCCTCCCGGAATTTTACAAAAAATCAGATAGACATTTTCTACCAACTGGCTGCACAGTTGAAGAATTGTCCGGATGAATATGTAGCACCACATGTAAGGCTCCATCTACAGGCCAGCTATGGTATCCTGCGTTATCCCCTGCCCGATGTGGACTGCGCCCGTCCCGGCATTGCCCTGTATGGACTGCTGAGCAATGCCGCAGACACCCGGGCGTGTGCGGGCAAACTGCGCCCGGTGCTGTCCCTCCGCGCCCGCGTGGCCGCCATACACCAGCTTTCTGCCGGGGAATCCGCCGGCTATGATATGGCCTACACCGCCGCCCGCCCCACCACCATAGCCACCGTCACCATCGGCTATGCGGACGGCCTGCCCCGCAGCCTCTCGGAGGACGGCACAGCCGTGCTGCTCCACGGGCGCCGCGCCCCCATCATCGGCAGGATCTGCATGGATCAGTTGTTGGTAGATGTGACTGCCATCCCTGGTATCCACCCAGGTCAAATCGCCACCCTAATCGGCCAGGACGGGCAGGAAAGCATCTCCGCCGCCGACCTGGCTGACGCCTGCGGCACCATCACCAACGAACTGCTCAGCTGCCTGGGGCCCCGCCTGGAACGGCTGGCCCTGTAATATATATTACGGTAAAAAATTCTCCCTTCCTAAAGGCATACTTTTAGCTTTTTATGGACGTTAAAATTGAGACACAGCAGGCAATACTGTTGCCCCCTCATAATACTCTTCCGCATCACTTTGATTTTGTTTAATACTAAAGCCAAACGAACCGGAACTTCCGGAATGCTAAAGTTTCTCTCGGTACCTATTGTAAACCTCTTAAAATCATGGTATTCTTGTCATTGTAAGTCAAAACACAATAGGAGAAAATCTATGGCCGGGAAAATAATGCCTAATCGTCTGGATCGGGTTTTCTATCAATATCAGCAGGAACTGGAAGCCAAGGCCCTGGAGGTTCTGCGCTCGGGACGGTACGTGCTGGGACCGGAGGTGGAGAGCTTTGAGAGGGAATTTGCGAACTATACCGGTTCCCGGTACTGCGTGGGCCTGGCCAGCGGCCTGGACGCCCTGTGGCTGGCTTTCCGGGTCCTGGGCATCGGCAGCGGCGACGAGGTGATCGTGCAGGCCAATACCTATATTGCCAGCGTAATGGGTATAACCATCAACGGAGCCACGCCCGTCTTTGTGGAGCCGGATATTTTTTTCAATATGGATACCTCACGGCTGGAGGAACTTGTGACGCAGCGGACAAAGGCCATACTGGTGGTGCATCTGTACGGCCAGTCCGCCAATATGAAAGAGATTCTGCAAGTCTGCCGTAAATATCATCTGCGTCTGGTGGAGGACTGCGCCCAGTCCCACGGGGCATGCTTTCAGGGCAAAATGACCGGCACCTTTGGGGATATCGGCTGTTTTTCCTTTTACCCCTCCAAAAATCTGGGGGCCTACGGCGATGGAGGCGCCATCGTCACAGACGATGAGGAGATCGCCGGGAGCATACGGATGTACCGCAACTATGGCAGTGAGAGGCGCTACTACAATAAAGTGGTGGGGGCCAATTCCCGGTTGGATGAATTGCAGGCGGGGCTGCTGCGCGTCCGCTTAAAACACCTGTCGGAGTTGACGGAGGAGAGAAGAAAGCTGGCCGACCGATATAGTCAGGAACTACATAACGAACGGCTTCTTCTGCCCCGGGTAAGACCGGGCTGCGGCAGCGTGTGGCACCAGTATGTGATCCGCACGGAGGAGCGCGAGAAACTGATACAATATCTGGATCGGCAGGAAATCGGCACGATTATCCACTATCCCATACCGCCCCATCTATCGGAAGCCTATGCATATCTGGGACACAAGAGGGGAGACTATCCCCTTACCGAGGAATACGCGGATACGGTTCTGTCCATTCCCATGTATAACGGGATGACGGACGAAGAACAGGGGATTGTCATAGAGGCACTGAACTCCTTTACGGAGTAAACATGCGGAACCGAAGATCCACAGACCTTCTAAACAGCATGTTTCCTGCAAGTCCACTGATGAATATACGGACGCCCTAAACGGCCGGATGTTCATCACCGTTCTGTGGACTTGCCGGAAACATGCGGAACTCTAAATAAGAGGAAATTATGAATCTGGAAGAACAGTACAAAATCATAGAATTTTCGGACCTGGGTGACGAACGGGGCAACCTGGTGGTAATCGAGGGAGACGGCGCGGACATCCCCTTTGACATTAAACGGGTCTTTTATATATACGGATCGGACCCGGAGGTGGTGCGGGGACAGCACGCCAACCGGGAGACAGAGTTTTTGCTGGTAAATGTGTCGGGCACCAGCAGAGTCAGGGTTGACAATGGCAGACAGTCCAAGGTGATCGAGTTGAACCGCCCCCGGATGGGGCTGTATCTCTCTCCCATGGTCTGGAAGGACATGTATGATTTCTCGGAAGATTCCGTGTTGCTGGTGCTGGCCAGCAGACATTATGACGCGGCGGAATATATAAGAGACTATCCGGTTTATCTGGCAGAGCTTGGAAAAATGGAGGGACGGGCGGATGAGTAAACTATCCATCGTAGTTCCGGTATACTACAACGAAGACACTCTGATGGACCTGTATGAGGACATGCAGGCCAAAATACTGGATCGGCTCGGGGACTATGAGATCGTCTTTGTGGACGACGGCTCCAAAGACCGTTCCTGGGAAATCATGAACCGTATCCGGGAGAGGGACTGCCATGTACGGCTGGTAAAATTATCCCGCAATTTCGGGGAACACGCGGCGCTGCTGGCGGGCCTGTCTGTCTGCGCCGGGGACTGCGCCGTGACGAAACAAGCGGACTTGCAGGAGGATTCCGAACTCATTCTGGAGATGTATGACAGCTGGAAAAAAGGAAACAAGGTGGTTCTGGCAGTTCGGAGATCCAGAGACGAGAGCCGGGTAAAAATCTTTTTTGCCAATCTGTACTACGCTCTGGTCAGGAAATTTGTAAACAAGAATATGCCCGCAGGGGGATGTGACTGCTATCTCATTGACCGAAAGGTAATCGAGGTGCTGGAGAGGCTGGATGAAAAAAATTCCAGTCTGACTTTGCAGGTGCTGTGGGCAGGCTTTCAGACGGACATGGTGTATTTTGACAGAAGGGACCGGGAAAAAGGAAAGTCTAAATGGACTTTTGCCAAAAAATTCAAGCTGGTAATGGATTCCATGATGAGTTTTTCCTACGTTCCCATCCGTTTTATGTCCCTGGTGGGCGTACTTTTCAACATCGGCGCCGTCATCCTGTTTATCAGTGTACTGGTGGAATATTTTACCAAGGGGACTCCCATTGCTGGATGGTCCTCCCTGATGTGCGTTGTTCTGTGTTCCTCGGGACTGATCCTGCTGATGCTGGGGATTCTGGGGGAATATCTGTGGCGGACCCTGGACGCGGCCAGGACCAGGCCGCCGTTCATTATAGACGAGGAGGCGGCGCCGGGTGAAAAGCCCGGAAGCGGCATGAAATTATGACAACAAAACGATGGAAAATCATCTTTACAATTCTTTTGACCGGAAGCCTGCTGGCTGCTCTGAAACTGATTTTTTTCGACTACACCATGGACGAAGAATACCAGCTGATGATGGGCTACCGCACCCTGCGGGGGGACTGCCTATTCAAAGAGATGTGGGAGCCCCACCAGACCTCCGCTTTCCTGTGTACCATACTTATGTGGGTATACAAAACCCTCACAGGAACCTATACGGGCGTGTTGATCTATCTCAGGGTCTGCACCACTTTGATCCAGGCCGGCATCAGCCTGTGCCTCTACCGGGTGCTGAGACAACTGCTGGAGCGAAATTATGCCCTGCTCTGCGCTCTCATCTACTTTAATATGGTCCCCAAGATCATCCAAATCCCCGATTTTTCCAATATGCAGCTATGGTTCTTTACCCTGACGGTGCTGTGCCTGCTGCAATATTACTTACAAAAAGACCGGAAAAACACAGGCAGGGCCTGGCTCGTTTTTATGGCGGGCCTATGGATGGCCCTGGAAGTTCTGGCCTACCCCTCCTGCGTGATCCTGTTTCCCTTTTTCCTGTTATATATATATCGAAAGTCCGGGCCTGAAAAATGGCGCGACATGGGACTGTTTACCGGCGCATGCGCTGTCAGCGCCCTAATCTGGCTATGCCTGGTGCTGGGCCATGTGAGCCTGGAGGAACTGCTGCGCAATGTGGAATTATTGCTGCGCTTTGACCTGACTCATGAAATATCCGGCGCTACCCAGGGAAAGATACCGGGCATCTTCTCCAATCTGCTGGGCGGCTGTATTTTCCTGCTTCTGACCCTGCTTTTAAGTCTTCCCGGCATGATTCTGGCGCGGAAAAGGAATCCGGGATGGGACAGGCATCAAAGCCTCCCTGTGTTTATGACCATCGCCGTGTTTGTCTCGGAATGCGTCCAGTTCTATCTGTGGACCGTGAAAAAAAGCGGCTACGAGGTGTATCAGCTGCACCTGCTTCTGCTGTTGCTGGCCGGTCTGCTGGTCTGGAGACAGGCCGGATCTCTCAGGAGATATTTTTCAGCCGGCATTGTCGGCACACTGCTCTCCCTGGCGGCAGTGGTCTATATCAGCGACCTGGAAATGTTTTACGCACTGCCCCATGGGGTTTTAGGAGTGCTGCTTTGCGCTGTCCTCCTGGCACTGGCCCTGCGGGAAGCACTGGGAAAAACATCAGAAAAATGGATTTATTTCCTGCTGGTCAGCCTGTGTTTGATAAGCATCTTCGGAAAGGGCTATACGCTCCGGGCGGGCCGGAACTACAATGTGGTGCCGGACACGGAGAGTGTCATGAAATGCGGCCCGGCGATAGGAATTTTTTCCGACTATATGAACTGCTATATCTATAATTGCAATTATGAAGATTTCGGGACCTATGTAAATGAGGAAGATGTAGTGCTTATTGTGACCAACATGGTCACGTCCGCAGGCACTACGCCCTACATGATGGCCGGGGCGGAAGTGGCGCATTACTCCATCGTGGACCCCACGGCCTACGACGAAAGGCTGCTGACCTACTGGGAACTGTACCCGGAGAAGCAGCCCAATGTCATTGTGGTGGACTGCTGGTATGGGGAACTAAAGGAAAATCCCGGAAGCTGGATTATGGAGTATATCGAGAAAGATTTCGGGTACAGCCAAGTGAATGACGGCAGATACGTGCGGTTTTATAGAAAATAGACATTTGAAACCAGAGGTAAGTTTGGATGCTGCACATCCAAATACGCATTAAGGGATATTGCAGGCGCGGCCAGCAATATCCACGAAGAGGTAAGTTTGGATGCTGCACATCCAAATACGTATTAACGCAGTATCGCAGGCTGGGCCTGCGATATGCAGGGAAGAGGTAGGCTTGAACCTCCATAGACAAAAAGGATTGCGATTATCATATGAAACACATTAAGCAGTTTCTCAAATTCGGCCTGGTGGGGCTGTCCAATACTTTGATCAGCGAAGTCATATATGCCGTGATCGTGTGCCTGAAGGGACATTATCTGTTTGCCAGCACCACGGGATTTGTACTCAGTATCTTTAACGCCTACTATTGGAACAACCGATATGTATTCAAAGAAGATGAAAGCCTGGAGAAAAGAGTCTGGTGGAAGGTATTGATCAAGACGTTTATCGCCTATCTCTGGGGATTTCTGGCCAATCTGATGTTATTGGTACTCTGGATTGATGTACTGCATATCGCGAACTATATGACCCCGGTGGCCGGGCTGCTGAGCAGGTGGGGCATCCGTTTTCTGGACGCGGAGGTTCTTGGCAATCTGTTTGCGGAGGGTGTCAATCTGGTTTTGATACTGCCTATGAATTATCTGGTCAACAAACTCTGGGCTTTCCGGCAGAGGAACGAAGAAAATAATTCGGCCGAAAAATCCATTGACAAGCTGTAGCAGACAATATATTATGACCATAAAGGTCCCAGCCGATCAGCCAGTTGCTGCTGGCTGATCCCCTGTTACCTACGCAGTTCTGCGATCCATAATTGTAAATTTGTGGTCATTCCATAACGCCACACGGGAAAGAATTCGTTCTATGGCATATATTCCCCTTTTCAATCTATTTCTAAAATCGTCAATCCACCTGTAATACAATATTCTTCATATTGTACGATTCTATTTTCTTCTGGGCTTTTTCATATTTGTATTTCAGATACCACTCAAACTTTTGCTCATGTGTTGATATAAAAATCTGTGTATCTTGAAATTCAAAACGCAAAATATCCACTAACCCCACCATATTCACATCATCAATTGTCTGAACAGGGTCATCTATCAGTAAAACAGACAATGATTGCTGCTTTGCATATACTTGATGCATACAGAGCAAAAAAGAAAGTGAAACTGCAGCAAGCTGCCCTGAACTCATATTGTATAAAATATCCTGATTGTCTTCCTGTGAATGTGTCAGCTGGAAATTCTGCATATTTTTATCCGTCAAAATAAAAATACTTTTTCCACAAAATTTTTGTTGCAGGATCTTCGCAGTGTACACATGCAGTAACGGCTCAATATCCCGGATTACTTTTTGTTTATAATCTGTCACTCCTGCCTCTATGGCATTTTTATACTCTGACAGCATATTGTATATTTCATTTAATTTTGTACGCCTGTCTACTATTTTCGATAATTCGCTCTTTTTGACCAAAAGCAGTTTTCTACGGGAATCCAATGAAAATCGCATAATATAGTCTTTCTTTGCCCATATCATAAAAGCTACTTTTTCACTGAACTTATCCTCACTTTTATCGTAATAATACGTAAAATCTTTCCAGAATTCACTTAAATCCAACTGTTCCTGAACCGCATCTGGAATTGTCATTAATCCATTTTTTATTGATTGAACCAAATGCTCATAAGCCAGGGCTGTTTGAGTCATATCCTCCTGGTATTCCAAAGGAAGCTCAACATTTATTTTTTTGAGCAGCCCATTTATTTCGTCCAGTCCCGCTTTATACTTCTTTACCTCCAAGCATTTTTTATAAACCGCCTCTGATACTCTATTTTGCAAAAGAACTTGTATTGATACAGCTATTTCGTCTAAATATTTTTCATATATATCATCTTTTCGATTCTGTATATCTATAATTGTTCCTTCGCTTAAGGACAACAATTTATCTTTTTCTGCTGAAATATGTTGTTCCAGTATCTCCCACTCACCATATGAGGTACCACAAAACGGGCATTCCCCGTCTGGAATCGCCTTTTGCTCCATAGCCGCCTTTGTCTGACGTAATAAGACAGTCCTAGTATTGCTGATCTCTGAAAGTACTTGATCAATTGTTCCCTGAACTTGTTCCAAAGCTCTCACCTGTTTTATATCACTTTGGGCAAGTTCAATCATTTCTTCCTTTAAAAGTTTTTCACTGGCCACCACCGTCCAATTCAGCTTATAGATTTCCCGCTTGTCCAAGTTTTGCTTAAGTAACTCCAACTGTTGTTGCCTGTGATACCTATTTTCAAGTATTTCTCCATTTTGTGATAACGGAAAAAAGCGTAACGCATACTCAAGCGCATTTTCCTCATATAAAATATCTTCTGTCCCCTTAAAAGGCTTCAATAATTCCCTGTAGGGGTTATTCCAAATATATTTTTTGCAGCTTTCCTGATTCTGCGCATAGTACTCCAGTCTTTCTAATACCTTAAGAGCCGCGTCAAATTCCTCATCTTTAAGTAACGGATTTTCTCCGTCCCAATTAATTTCTTTATCCGGAAACAGACGCATATATTCAGCCCCCGCCCGCTCTTCCATGTTCTGTCCGACTAAATTATTTTGCAAGATGCTTTCTAGCTTTTCAATCTCTTCTCTTAGGCCATTCTCAAGTTTTTCGAATTTTTTCATAAATCCCAAATTGTTTTTTGTATTGGAATTTTGTATTGAATTGAGAATAGCATTTACCCTGTTCAATTCTTTTTGCTGTTTCTCAGGCAATTGAAACAAAAAATCTAAAGCTATCGACTTGTCCTTTTTCGTCTCTTTCAGAAACTGTAAATGCTCATCTTGTGAAAGGAAACAGCATTTATCAAAAAAATCTCCTATACCGTATAAATTATACTGCTTTAAAACGCGGATTCTTTCTTCCTCCTGTTTTATCTCTTCACCATTAAAAATAAGCCTTAACTGGAATTTTTTAAAGATCTTGTGTGGATTATTGTCCTGAGAAGCCTCTGTTCCCTGATCCCCCAATGGTTTTTCATAAAACCGCACCATCTTCAGTTCATTTCCATCCTCTTCCAATACTACATTTACATATGCCTCCTCGGAGGGATTAGCAATCAGTATTTTTCTTTTGGACTTCTCACTTTTGGACACTCCTAACTCTTCGTTATAAGTATTGATTCTTTTTATTTCACCCGTCAAAGCCAGTTCCAGCGCATCAAAGATTGTCGTTTTACCATATCCGTTAGGACCGTTTAGCAAAATCAGATCTGCCTGCGAAATATTCCGCATTTTATCGAATTTATCATCAAATAGTTTAAAATTCTTTATTTCAAGACTTTTAATCCTCATGAATCTGTTCCTCCTTTGTCATACCTGCTTCATTTATCTGCTCTTTCACCATTGCATCAAGATACTCAAATAAAGCATCATCATCCTGTAAATTCTCCTCAAGATGAATACATATTTCTTCTATAAGCTTCAGATTGAGTTCTTTTTCTGTCAGTCTGGCCTTAATAAATGCCTCCATAGATTGATATTCTTTGCGGTTTCCAGGCTGATATCCCTCAAAACTAAGAAATGGAATTTTAATAAACAGATTAATTAAAAAGTCATATTCAATATTATCACCATACGATTTTTTATAGGACTGGAAATTCTCTTCTGTAAAATATTCCTGACAAAGAGATTTCAAACACCCTATATGCTCTTGTGAGAACTCGTCCATCTCTTTTGTGTATAAAAGCACATTCTTCTTAAAATAGTTCAAATCTTCCTCTACAAGGCAAATGATCTTACCCAAATCACTGACTTTTCCGGATGCGCTTGCTTCATAATACGCATGATTATCTACCTCCAGACACAGAATACAGGTTATGTTTTTATCCATATCTGAATGATATCTTTTACTTTCTTTTATAGCCCGAAAAATATCTCCGGCCTCCTTCTTCAGTTTCAATAATTGATCTCTATCAGAGGGAAAATAGAACAGATAATAAGATTGATACTTTTGCTCAGCAAAAAGGAAATTGTACTCTTTATAAGAAAAATCCCAACAGCTATCCCCTGCAATTGATCTGATAAACTCACGCATACCTTTCTCTCCTCTTCTTTAGAAAATTGCCAGACTTATTGCAGCCTCGCCATCACTTCCCCCGCAGTGACAAATGTAGGTTTCTTGGGAGCGCAAATACTTTTCTGGATATTGTCGCTATTCTCCTTCGCTTTTGCGCTCAAATATCTTTCCGTTATATAACAAAAGTTGCTATCCCACATTTCTTCGTCGGTTGAATGCAGTCGGTCTGTAATCAATTCATCCGCCTCAAAGACAGGGCTCACCATGGAAGAATTTTTATTGATTCCTTTTACAATATCTTCTATTACCGCATCGGCATTTCCCTTTGAAATTGCCGTCAGAAACGCATTTTTATTTTTATCATTAATCACGACTCTTGTTTTGTCCTTTTCCTGCCTGAAGAATTCTTGCGAACACTCTTTTAATACTTTAAAAACGGAATTCTGTAGCCCATCGCTGTTAAGCAGTTTTCCTATACACATGCGATCCTCTATCCCCGTATCGCAGTCCGGATTATAGCCAAAGCACATCCTTATAAAGCTTTCTTCATCCAAATCCGTTATTCCATATTCCGGGTACAGCAGTCTGCATTCACAACCGTTCTCCTCTTCACACTTATTTTTACAAATCACTCTGCAATATTGAGACATCACCTCATCATATCTTCTTCTGAGAGCCATTACATTAGCTTTTTTTTCAATAAATTGTACACAATTATCCAAAATACTTATCACTTCTGAAAATAAAAACTCTTTAGGATACTCCTCCTTTTTGTGCATTAAGTTATGCCTATTGGAAATAAAATTTCTCATATATTCCAGCAGCTTATCTGCTATGTACACGTATTGTTCCTCTGTCAATCGATCGGGACTATTCGTGATCTCTTTGTATCGTTTTACCTGTCCAACTATCTTATCAAAAATCTGCTCCGCGTTGCCACCAGCAGCCCCGTCATCATAAGTATAAATCTTTGCGTCTGCACCCATACTTCCGACTGCCAACTCGTTTTTCAGATATAACCACAATTTTTCTATATTTTGTTTTAATTCATATATCCCTTGGTCGCTTTCAATGCAACTCTTTATATTTTTTAGTAAACTCGAATATTTTTTCCTGTTAAGTCCTATAGGTTCCTCCTCTATCGCAGCACTCACCCTTTGTTGGAATTCATTCTTCTCACTTTCCTCTATCTCTTGATCTTTGAGATCCGCCAGACTATTATAAAAATCCAGGACTCGATGATTCCAGTCTTGCAGAGACTGTTTGATTACTGTTTCACTTTCATTGATTATGGCGCTTGTATGTAAATATGCTTCTGGCGTTCCCAACGCCAATTCCCCCATCTTACTCTTTTCTAACAGTAATTGCACAATCGGATCCTTGTAGGCTCCAATATTATTTTCCCGCCTGTTTTTGACCTGATGTATTGATTTATAATGTTTTCCCTGTTTATCCTCGCTGAAAATAGCCACATCTTCCCAATTTTCCACTTCCAGCCTAAACGATGCGGCAATTTCCTGTACTTCCATAGGATGCGGTGACTCCAACAATTCACAGATCTTCCGTACCGCTAAATACATTGCCACATGGCCCTGATATATAAATCCACTCCATGTAGGCGTGGCATCATGCTCAAACTCTGTCATCATCCGTATTATCCTTTCCATAAGCCCAACCCGATAAAATCACTCCGCTGATCCCTGCAGTCAGACAGTATATCTTACACGTCGGTCACATTCCAATCGGCTTTCGCCTGCCATTTACATCCCATGTAATATCACTTGATTATTGCCAAATACGAAATTAACCTCTTTCAGAACCGTTTATATTTATAGAGTTAAATAGTATAATTAAGATTAATTTCTTTTCTACATATTGTAATTCTAGATTATATATGTTATTAGAAAAAAAAGCAACACTCATTTTAGGTATCCCTTAAAACTGAATGTTGCTCTCTCTTATTTATAGTTTTGCTTATTTCCTTACCCTATCTTTTGTTTTACACTGTAAATAACATTTGTTTCCGTTTTCCAGTCCCGCCCTTTTTATGTGAGTTTGCGCATCTCCTCAAGGTTCTCGATTCCGATGGGAAGCCGCTTCTTTTCAAAATCATACATTTATCGTCCATGCCCCTTTTCCAAACAGTCATTCGCAGGCAATTATAATGAAGCAACCGCCTCTTTTCTGGTAAGATATAACGCTGTCTCTTATGTTCTTATCATACTTGCTTTAATGTAGGAAGTCAACATAATATCACCGCAAACCGTATGGAACGAATCCCTACAGGCTTTACCAACGGAAATCTTTACCCTTTTCCCCTCTTACGCCTCAATTTTCATAATGCTTTCCGAGTTTACGCTGTCGCTCAACTGCCACGACACGTCTCCCTCAAAGGCCAGCAGAACCATATCTCTCATCCGGGCCTTTCCCGTGCCCAAGAGTGAAGTATCTACAATAAAATGAGACCTCTTAAAAGGTCCCATTTTATGTGTCTATATGCATCCGCCGCGCAAAAGATTTGAGTACGCAGCATCCAATTTACGCCCCTGGCTGATCCTGACGGCTCATTTCCAGCAACTTACTGCGCATCTCATTTTCAATACGCTGTAACTCGATTTCTGCGCTCTGACGCTTCTGGCGTCCTTCATCCTGAATCTTCCTCACCTCGTCCAGGGTGCTGATCAGGGTCTGGTTGGTGGCTGTCAATGTCTCGATATCCACGATACCCCGCTCCGCCTCTTTGGCTGTTTCCACTGTGGCGATTTTCAACGCCTCCGCGTTCTTCCTCAGCAACTCGTTGGTTACGTTGCTGACTTCCCTCTGGGCCTTGGCAGCGTCCGCAGAGTGATCCAGGCCGATGGCAATCACCATCTGGCTCTTCCACAGAGGAATGGTATTCACCAGAGTGGACTGAATCTTCTCGGACATAATGGTGTCATTGCTCTGGATCAGACGAATCTGAGGCGCCATCTGCAGTGAGATGGTTCTGGTCAACTCCAGGTCATAGAGTTTCTTCTCAAAACGCTCGCACATGCTGGAGAAATCCTTGGCCTTCTGGGCATCCTCCGGCAATCCGCTCTGCTCCGCCTTGGCCACCAGTTCCTTCAGTTCCACGTTGCGGGCCTGCTCCAGCTTCTTCTTGCCGGCCAGTATATACATGGACAATTCCTTAAAATAGTTCAGGTTCAGTTCATACATCTTGTCCAGCATGGCCACATCCTTCAGCAGCGTGATCTGGTGCTCTTCCATGACCTTGCACACCTTGTTGATATTGACCTCCGCCTTGTCATACTTTGCCTTCATATTGGACAGCTTGTTGCCGGTCTTCTTAAAGATACCCAGAAAACCCTTCTCTTCCTCTTCCTCTTCAAAGGAACGCAACTCGCCTACCACGTCCGTCAGCAGCTGGCCAATCTCCCCCAGATCCTTGGTGCGCACACTGCCCAGGGCATTCTCGGAGAAATCCGCAATCTTCTTCTGGCTTCCCGCACCATATTGCAGGATCAGCTGGGTATTGTGCAGGTCAATCTGCTCGGCGAAATCATCCACCATCTTTTGCTCCTCGGGAGTCAGTTCCACATTCATCTGTTCCTTAACCGCCTCTGCCACCTGGGCATCACTCATGGGAGCCATCTCCTGCTTTGGCGTCCCAAAAGGCTCCAGCGTCAAGGTGGGAGCCTGTTTTAACATAGTATCCAAATCACTCATTTTCTTCCTCTCATTCTGCCGCTCGGGCGGCTCTTTCTTTATCGGTCAAAATCTGTGCCCTGCGCAGATTCTCACTGTTCCAACTTGGCATATTCCAGTTCTTTGCTGATGCTCTCCTTGGTCAAGCCCTCCTGGGCAAGCATGGTCTCCAGCACCTGGGCATCCGTGGTCACATCATATACACGGTTGCGGAACAGGTTGTTGAGCAGTTCGGTGAACGCCGCATTGATAGTATCCAGCGTCTTCTCAATCTGGGCCTTGGCGGAAAGGATGTCCTCCCCCGGTACGCTGACCTCGCCAAACTCCCTGTATGCCTCTACCAGCTTCAGTGTAGTGGGAAGATAATAGTCCATCAGCTTGTGCATCTGGGACATCTGATCCGGATACTCCCTCACCTTGTCAAAAATCTCTTTCAGCAGGTTCTCCAGCCGGTACAGCTTGGTCGAGATCACTTCCCCCTCGATGGCGTCATTCATATCCCGCAGTTTGCGGATACATTCCATACCCTCTGCCACCATCTGGTTCAACTCCTGCATACGGGCCTGCTGCTCTTTCTCCACCATCTCCCCGGGGGTCAGCGGCCGCTCCTGGGGCGGCGGCAAAGCCTCCCGCTCCCTGAACTGGCGCGCCCGTTCAGCATCCTGATACTGTTTGTAAATCACATCGTTGAGCATAAGGGTAGTTCCCTTGTCGTCCAAATGTCCATGAGGGAAAATCCCCAGCCGCAGCATCCGTTTTACATCCCGAAGCACATAGCCCTTGCTGTTCTGGGTGGCCGCCGCCAGCTGGGCAATCTCGGCATACATCCTGCTGCCGCACAGTTGGATATAGCGATCCGCCCGCTTCAGGCGGTGGTGTTTGGAACTTCCAAGCTGGATCATGCCAAAGAAGAACAGCGTGATTATCGCTCCCGTCATCATCCCGGGAACTGCCCCGGCAAGCAGCGCAGCCAGCAGAATCATACTTCCGAATCCCATGCCGATACCGCCGAATACCTTATATAAAACACCGGCCACATTGCCCACACGCTTGGTCTTAACCAGCGGTCCCGGACGCGTCATGGGCCGGCCATAGGGCATATTGCCGGCGCCGCCCTGACCGCCGAAAAAACCCCTTCCCGGCTGACCCGGCTGACCATTCTGGCTTCCCTGGGAAACCATATTTCCCTGGGGAGGTACTTGGCCCGGCTGCTGTCCTGTCTGTCCCCTGGTGCTCCAGCTGGCGCTGAAATGCTCGTGTTGCCGCTTCCAGTTCTCCCAGTTCTGTTTCATCTGCTCCTTCTGGTTGTTTACCCGCTCCGTCCCCTCGGGGCTGCCCCCCAGGAAAGTATAGTTTGCCTCGCGGATGGCATTGTTCACCGTCTGGCCCACCAATTCATTCAGATTTTTAAAATCGCCGCTGTTAAGCCCCTCCGTCAAAGCGTCACGGAATTGCTCACCCAGTGCGTTGTTGCCTATATTCTCACTCATTAACTTCAAACCTCATCCATACCGGTCTGCTTCTAACTTACCTTTTCCCCGCATAATACGGGCTGTGCCTGCGATAACTAAAACCTTTACGCCCATTATCACACATAATACGCCGATTCGCAATATCTTTATAAAATTTTAAGAGCTTCCCTTACCGGTCCATCTCCGCCACCCGGCCGGTGGACTTATGCTCCTTGATGATGCCGTCAATCTCCTTTAAGTCCGTGGACAGCAGATCGCCGGGAATCGTATTTTTCAGCGCGCTGGTGGCATTGCCGTACTCCAGGGCTCTCTGGTAGTCTCCCTCCTTGGACAGCAGGCCGTAGAGCACACCGGAAATATAGGCGTCACCGCTGCCGATCCGATCCACCACTTCAATGTCCGCATAGGGCTGTTCCTCATAATAGGTGTCGTCCTTGGCGCTGTAGATGATAGATCCAAAAGTATGGCGCTTGGGGCTATGTACTATCCTCTGGGTGGAGGCCACAATGGATATGGGATACTCCTGGGTAAAGCTCTTCATGATATCTCTGGCATTGCCCTCCTTCAGGAATGTCAGCCTCGCTGTATCCTCCGAACAGAAAAACACATCCACATAGGGCAGGATGCCCTCGATGCATTCCTTGGCCTCCGCCCCGGTCCACAGGTTGCCTCTGAAATTTACATCAAAGGAAATCAGCGTCCCCTGTGCCTTGAACCGCCGGATCATCTCTATGGTGGTCTCCCGCAGCTGGGGACTTAAGGCCAGCGTAATGCCGCTGGTGTGGAAACACCGGGTGGCCTGATAAAGACTGTCGTCATAATCCGCGACTGTCAGCTTGTTGACGGAGGTATTCTTCCTGTCATAGACGATCCTGGGCTTGCGGGGATAGGCGCCGCTCTCATAGTAATATACCCCCAGACGCGCGTCCTGGTCCTGATCATAAACCAAATAGTCATCGCTGACCCCGCAGAGACGGACACGGTTCTTAATATATGTGCCCAGATCGTTGGCTGGCAGCTTGGAGATAATGCCGCAGCGCAGGCCCAGCATGGCAGCACCGGTGATAGCATTTAGTTCCGCTCCTCCCGCCTGCTTGCCCAGCGTGTCCCCTCTGGTAATTCTCTCATTATCCGGCGGCGACAGACGCAGCATCAACTCACCCAGTGACAACAGATCAAAATCTTTCTTCATACGCATACCCTGCCTTTCTTTCCTAAAAGGATGATAGATTCATTTTAGCACACTTTCACGGTGCGGTAAAGATAAACACAGATTCATTACAACGTAATTTCGTGCATCTTGGCGCACCTCTCCCCATGGTTTCCTCTTACCTGCGATACTGCATTAATCAGTATTTGGAACGTCAGTTCCAAGCTTATCGCCCACATGATTTTCATCCAACAGCACTTCCATGGCCACAAGCAGCTGTTCCGTGTCCGAGAGCAGGTTCTGGGCATCCTTCTCAATGACATTGCATTTCTTATATTTATAGGTAAAAAAGGGATTGCCGTAGGCCGTGAAGCGCAGCCTGTCTCCGTAAGGCTTCAAAAAGCCGGGAATCCGCTCCGGCGCAATGGGGGCATCAGGCCGGAAAGTAAAGATGATCCGCTCATTTTTTCCCTTCAGTTCCGTCATGTAAAGTCTGTGGGCCGCCACCCGGATCAGGGATATCCGCAGCAGATTCTCCACGGAGGTGGGAACCTCCCCGAAGCGGTCCAGCAGCTCGTCACGCATGTCGTCCCGCTCCCGGATATTCTCGATGCCCGCTATTCGCTTGTAGATATCCAGCTTCTGCACCTCGTTGACAATATATTCCGGCGGTATAAAAGCGTCCACATCCAGATCCACCACCGTGGCAAAATCCGCTGCCGTGGCGATCCCTTTCCGCCGTTGCACCGCTTCGTTCAGCATCTTGCAGTACAGGTCATAGCCCACCGCCTCCATATGCCCGTGCTGACGCATACCCAGCAGATTTCCCGCTCCCCGGATCTCCAGATCCCTCATGGCAATCTTGAAGCCGCTGCCCAGATCCGTGAACTCCCGGATGGCCGCCAGGCGCTTCTCCGCCACCTCCTTGAGCATCTTGTCACGCTTGTACATCAGAAAAGCGTAGGCCGTCCGGCTGGAGCGCCCCACCCGCCCACGCAGCTGATACAGCTGGGACAGGCCCAGATTGTCCGAATCGTGAATGATCATGGTATTCACATTGGAGATATCCAGCCCGGTCTCGATAATGGTGGTGGACACCAGCACATCTATGTCCCCGGCGATAAAATCTACCATGATTTTTTCCAGTTCATGCTCTTTCATCTGCCCGTGGGCATAGGCCACCGTGGCCTCCGGCACCAGCGCCGCAATCCCCGATGCGATGTCCGCAATATTGTTTACCCGGTTGTAGACATAGAAAACCTGTCCTCCCCGGGCCAGTTCCCGGACGATGGCCTCCCGGACCATCTGCTCGTTGTACTCTAAGACATAGGTCTGTATGGGCAGACGCTCGTCCGGCGCCTCCTCCAGCACACTCATGTCCCGGATACCGATGAGGCTCATATGGAGGGTTCGGGGGATAGGAGTGGCCGTCAGCGTCAGCACGTCCACATTCTCCTTCAGCTTCTTGATCTTTTCCTTGTGGGCCACGCCGAAACGCTGCTCCTCGTCGATGATCAGCAGCCCCAGATCCTTGAATTTCACATCCTCCGACAACACCCGGTGAGTGCCGATGACAATGTCCACCAGACCCTTTTGCAAGTCCGCCACCGACTTTTTAATCTCCCCCGGTGTCCGAAACCGGGATAACAGTTCCACTCTGACCGGAAAATCTTTCATCCGCTGGGTAAATGTGTTGTAATGCTGCTGGGCCAGGATCGTGGTGGGCACCAGGTACACCACCTGCTTACCCTCCTGTACGGCCTTGAACGCCGCCCGGATGGCAATCTCCGTCTTGCCGTATCCCACGTCGCCGCAGATCAGCCGATCCATAATTTTGCCGCTCTCCATATCCGCCTTGGTATCCGCTATGGCAGCCAGCTGATCCTCCGTCTCCTCAAAAGGGAACATCTCCTCGAACTCCCGCTGCCACACTGTGTCCCTGCCGTATTGGTAACCCTGGCTCTGCTGACGCAGGGCATAGAGTTCCACCAGGTCTCCCGCCACCTGGTCCACGGCGGTGCGCACTTTTGATTTGGTGCGGTCCCACTCCTTGGTGCCCAGCTTGTTTAACTTCGGTTTTCCCCCTTCCGCCGATGCATATTTCTGGATCACGTCCAGGCCCGTAGCCAACACATAGAGATTGCCCCCGTCACGGTACTCAATCTTAATGTAATCCTTGACCACCTTTTCCACTTCTACCTTTTCAATGCCCCGGTAGATGCCCAGCCCATGGGTTTCATGCACCACGTAATCCCCCACTTTCAACTCGTGGAAATCGTTGATCTTCTGTCCCTGATACAGTTTTTTCTTCTTTTTCTTCTTCTCCGCCCCGAAAATATCCGACTCGGCGATCACCACATACTTGATCAGCGGATATTCAAAACCTTTGTTCACATGACCGTAATAGGTAACTACCTCCCCGGGCTGCACCTCACGGAAAGGGTCCTCCGTGTACACGGCGGTCAGTTCATACTCCCGCAGATCCTCCGCCAGGCGTTTCGCACGGGTCCGGGAACCGGACAACAGCAGCACCCGATAGCCCTGCCTCCGGTAACGGGTCAGATCCTTTACCAATGCCTCAAAGCTGTTGTTGTAGGGGGACACGCTGCGGGCGGATACCATGACCCGGGAGGAGGGCTTCAGCAGATTGTTCTTCCCGTCCATGGTGGCCAGAGATACCACGGCAGACTTAAGACACTTGGCCATGACCTGCTCCCTGCCGTAGAGAATGTCCATCTGTCCCGGCAGCACATAACCCTTCTGGGCCCGCTGCCCCATGCTCTCCCGAAACTCCAGTTCCACCGCATCCGCGTGTTCGGCGATTCGGACGGGTTCATCCATATAGAAAATCAAGTTGGGATGCACCCTCTTCATCTCCCGTGACTCGTCCAGCTTCTGCAGCAGTTCCGGCAAGGTGAGAGTCTCCTGGAAAAAATAATGGATATAACTCTCCAGATTTACTTTGGCCTGAAACTCCAGCAGCTGCTCTTTCAGTTCCCCGATCTGGGTATGGATCCGATGGGCCGCCTCAGTCTCAAAGGCATCCCGCAGCTTCTTTTCCTGGGCGGCGGCCTCCTCCTCAATCCGTTTAACCCCCGCCTCCAGACGCTCCCTGTCCATGACAAACTCCGCCGCCGGATAGATGGTGACACTCTCCAGCTTCTCGATGGAGCGCTGGCTCAGCACGTCAAAGGACCTGATGGATTCCACCTGATCCCCCCACAACTCAATGCGGTAGGGATTTTCCTCCGTCAGATCATAGATGTCGATGATGCCGCCCCGGATGGAAAATTGTCCGCTGCCTTCCACCTGGGCCGTCTTTTCATAGCCCAGATCCACCAGTCTCCTGGCCAGCGCCGCTTCGTCCAGGGTTCCCCCGTTCTCCACCGCCAGAATATCTTTCTGTGGGTCCCACTGCACCTGGGGCGTCATCAGCGCCGCAAAGGTGGTGATCAGCGTCAGGGGTTTGCCCTCCGCAATCCGCCGCAGCACCCGTACCCTCTCTCTTGTCAGCTGGTTGCCGTGGATATCCGCCTGGAAGAAAATCAGATCCTTGGCCGGATAGAGCAGCGTGTTCCTGTCATAGAAGCGATACTCCTCATACAATTCCCTGGCCTTTAAATCACTGTAAGTCACGATGACCTTGCAGCGCAGGCCATCGGACAGTCCATAAATCATATGCAGTTTCTGGGAGTCCACACAGCCGCTGAGCGCCACCGGGGTCCTCCCCCTGCGGATATCCTCCCTGATCTGGTCATACTCCGCCAGATCCCGCAAAGGTGCCAATAAAGCCTGCATCCTTCTACCTCCCCCCACTATACTTTCTTCTTCGTGTTATACCGGTTCATGGCGCCGTCCACATCGCCCTGCAAAATCATACGGATAGCCTCCGCCGCCTTCCCGCTCGTCTCCTCCAGCACCTTTTTCTCTTTGTCCGTAAAATGGCCCAGCACATAGTCCTTCAGATCATAGCCCTGAGGCTTGTCGCTGACCCCCATCCTGATTCGGATAAAATTCTCGCTTCCCAGATGCAGGATTATATTTTTCAGTCCATTGTGCCCCCCTGCGCTGCCCTTCTTGCGGATACGCAGCTGCCCCACATCCAGGCTGATATCGTCGGAGACCACCACCAGCTGGGTAGTCACATCCACCTTATAGTAATCCGTCGCCTGACGGATGCTCTCCCCGCTCTGGTTCATATAGGTGAGGGGTTTCACCAGAACCACCTTATGCCCGTCAATATAGCCCTTGCCGATGACTGCCTTATGTTTTCTCTCCAGCATGGTAATCTGGTATTTCTTCGCAATATCATCTATGACAAGAAAACCGATATTATGCCTTGTATTTTCATATTCCCTGCCCGGATTGCCCAGGCCCGCAATAATAAACATAGTACTCCTCCTTCAACACTTGTGCCTTTGCTCAAGCATTCTAATGATACCCCATAACACATTGTTAATTCAAGCAGAATTTTCTATCGAACCCATATGCCGGAAAAATTATGGGGAAATCCCACTATTTGCCCAATAACTATTGTCTGCTTCGGAAATATACCTTAAAATAAATCCATGAAATCAAACAGCGCAGCATACGCCGGGCAGAAAGAAAAAGCTTATCGATCGTCAGTATAAAGAGTGGGAGGAAGAAAAATGCAAAGTACACATCTATTATCGGAAATCCAGGAGAATGTGGCAAGAGTTGTTATAGGAAAAAGAGAAGTCACGCGCCTGCTGCTGGCATCCATCGCCGCAGGCGGACATGTGCTGCTGGAGGACGTGCCGGGCACCGGAAAAACTGTGCTGGCAAAGACCATTGCCAAGTCCATGGGATGCCGATTTGACCGTGTGCAGTTCACACCGGATTTACTGCCAAGCGACGTAACCGGACTGTCCTTTTTTAATCAGGAGAAGAATGCTTTCACCTTTAAGGAGGGGCCGGTATTCACCAATATTCTGCTGGCGGATGAGATCAATCGCGCAACGCCGAGGACGCAGTCAAGCCTTCTTGAATGTATGGCCGAAGGACAGGTGACGGTGGATGGCACAACACGCTGCCTGGACGCGCCGTTCTTTGTCCTGGCCACCCAGAATCCGATTGAGACCATCGGCTGTTTTCCTCTGCCGGAGGCACAGCTTGACCGCTATATTCATGAGGAACCTCTGGCGCATATCGAAGCCGTGTGTACCGGCGAGGATATTCGACTGCTCCAGCGCGCCTGCAGAGAAGTGTTTATCCATGACGATCTGAAAAACTATATCGTGTCGCTGGTTCAGGAGACCAGACGGCACAAAAGCGGTGTGCAGGGCAGCGCGGCGGCGGGCGTAAGTCCCAGAGGGACCCTTGCGTTTGCGCGCGCGGCACAGGGAATGGCCCTTGTAAACGACAGAGATTATGTGGTGCCGGAGGATATCAAAGCGGTTGCCGTCCCTGTGCTGGGCCACCGGCTGGTGGGGGAGTTTGAAGAAGTCCAGAAAAATGCATTTATACAGAAACTTTTAGACAGTGTGGCGCTGCCCACAGAGGATTGGTCAAAGAGATGATACTTTATTTTCTACTTGCAGTGGGACTGGTTACAGCCCTATGGAACCTCTATTACAAACATTTTTGGGCAAAGAACATCACGGTCCTGCTCCGGTTTGAGACAGATGCCCTCTATGCGGGGGAGGAGACAAAACTTTATGAGGTAATCGAGAACCGGGGAGCAATGCCGGTTCCGGTGCTCGAGGTGGGCTTTCATACAAGGAAGGAACTGGACTTTGCGGGGGCGGACAACACCAATGTAAGCGACTATATTTACAAGAGGGACATCTTCGCGGTGCTGGGCAGGCAGAAGATTACGCGGGAAATCCCGTTAAAATGTACGCGGCGCGGACATTATGAGATCAGGGAAGCGGAGCTTGCCACCCATTCCCTTCTGTACAGAAAACGCCTCGGCAAGGAACTGGAGAGCAACGCGGCAATATACGTCTATCCCCGAATGGCAAATGTGTCTGACATTATGCCGCTGTGCGAGCGGATGTTGGGAACCCTGCAATGCGCCAAGCGGCTGTATGAGGATCCCTTTGCGTTCCGCACCATCAGGGACTACACCACTGACGACCCGATGAAAGCAATTAACTGGAAGGCCAGCGCAAAAACGGGAACACTGATGGTCAATACCTTTGATTCGGCGCTGTCCCAGAAAGCCATGCTGTTTCTGGATGTGGAGGATAGCGGCATCCTGAAATACCAGGATTTGGTGGAGGAAAGCATCTCCATTGCCGCGTCCCTGGCGCGCAGGCTGCTGCGGCGGGGAATCGAGGTGGGATTCTGCTTTAACGGCAGCACTGCCGCCGGTCAGGAGAGCGGCTTTGCGCCCACCAATAAGAAAGAAATGCTGATCCGCATGGAGCGTATGCTTGCGGAATATCAGACCGTGAACGGGGCTCATCCCTTTGGGGCGGAGTTGAACAAATACTCTGTCCCTGCGGATACACTGCTGATTTTTATTACCAAAAATCTGAGTCTTGCACTGTTTGACGCCATAAAAAGACGCGCCGGAGAAAGTCAGACAATCCTCGTCTGCCCTGTCTACCGGGGAGAAGCCTTACAGGGAGAGTTTTCCCATATAAAGAGCAGTAAAAATGTCCGGATACTGGTGCGGGAGGTGGACAGGGAATGAAAAAGCATCTGGTGGTGATGGAATGGATTCATGCGACACTTATTTTTGCTCTGTTTATCCCATTTGTATATGGGTTATGCATGTTTACGCCCCCGGAAGGCACGGCGCCGTTCTATCTGAAATGTCTGCTGGTGGCGGTGCCGGTGGCAGTCACGAAAATCGCGGCGGATCGCGTTAGAACACTGGGTGCGTATCTTCTTGTCTGCGCGGCGCTTTTTACAGTAATATACGGGGTTATAGCCGGTGTGCCGCGGCTTATGGGACAGGACGGCTCCGCGGAATTACCCGTAAACTGCTACCGGGTCTGTATGCTTGCGGAGACAGCCATTATTGCCGTGATACGGCTTGCGGACAGGATAAAGCGCAAAAGATATGAAGCCCGAAAAGAAACGGATCCCCTTGCGCTATATAGAGAAAGCTTTTTGGACCGACCATCTTTGAGCAACGGGTATTTTATCACAATGTATATTGCAGGCATTTTATTTAACGCGAAACTTCTGTGCGACATCGCCCTTTTCAGTGCGATTGTCTATCTGTTTCTTGCGCTGGCATACACCTTTTTCAGGACCACAGAGCATTATCTTATGCTGAATAAACGGACCAAGGGGATACCTGCAAAACGCCTGTATGCGGTAAGCGGCGGGATGTTATGCCTGTACGCGGTGCTCCTGCTTGCGGTGATCCTGCCCTCCTTCCTTCTGATAAAAGCAAGGAGATATACCGACGTGAGGGAATGGTTCACGGATATGCCCCTGGCGCCGGGCGACTATGAAGGAAATTTTAACTTTCAAACCTCCGGCGGCAATGCCGGAGGGATGTCGCAATTCTTCATGGATGTGGGTGAACCTTCAAAATTGTCAATGATCTGGGAGGTACTGTTTTGGGGATTGAGTGTAGCCTGCATAATTGCCTGTGTCTACGCTGTTGTGATGGCAATTAAAAAAATTTTCCGGGACTTCCGCAGAGATCTTGACGAGAACGGAGATAAGATCGAGGAACTGGAGAAAAAAACAGGCGGCAGGCGCATTGTGATGACGGCCCGGGAACAGGACAGCGAGACGATCCGAATCAAACGCCTGTATAAGCGAACTATCAGAAAACATCGCAAGGATCGTCCGGCGGCATACGAGTCGCCCGCGGAGATTGAGGAAAAGGCCGGGCTGGCGGAGGATGCCGCCATGCAGACGCTTCACGAGGACTATGAGAGGGCGCGGTACGGGAAGCAGCGGAACTTGTACGCGGAATAAGAAAGCCGCCGCATCTCTGCGACAGCTTTCCCACCCCAATACATGTCAGTATGAATTACTCCTCTTCCACATCCGGTGCCGCCAGCGCCTTCTCATAGCTTTCCAGAATCACCTGCTGGATATGCTCCCTGGTGGCGGAATTGATAGGATGCGCAATATCCCGATGCTCCCCGTCCGCCGCCTTCTTGCTGGGCATGGCAATAAACATGCCCTTCTCCCCCTCGATCACTTTGATATCGTGTACCACAAACTCATCGTCCAGAGTGATGGACACGATAGCCTTCATCTTTCCTTCCTTGGTAATCTTACGTACCCGTACATCTGTAATCTGCATTGGAACAACCCCCTTAGCTAAATGCTTTTATTATAAACATTGATCCCGTGCGCCGCCGCACACATTCAGTTCAAAAGAATTAAATGCAGAGCATTTCTCGTTTTATACTACATAACGCCAGAATTTACCGTACTGCATTGGTTAAACGTATATGGCTGGCGTTATGTAGTCAGGTTACTCGGAAATTTTAACTGTTAAGCAGTATAAGATGTTTTTATTACTTCTACATTACATATCTTTCATTTTTCTCCACCACGATCTTGATGCCGCCTTCACCCACGAAGCGGGAGCCTGCACGGATGGTATCCCGGCTCTCCACAATGCAGTTCTCAATATATGTGTTGTCGCCGATGTATACATCGTTCAGAATCACGGAGTTCTTAATCACGCAGTTGTTGCCGATATAACTCTTCTTGAAAATCACCGAATTTTCCACCACGCCGTTGACAATGCAGCCGCTGGAGATCAGGCTGTTGCGGATATCCGCGCCCGGATTATATTTTGCGGGCGGCAGGTCGTCCACCTTGGAATATATGTCGGGATACTGCTTGAAGAAATAGCTGCGCACCTCCGGCTTCAGGAAATCCATATTGGTTCCGTAATAATCCTCCACCGATGCGATATTGCGCCAATATTCCTTAATCTTGTAGGCGTAGATTCTCTTCATATCCTTGTAGCGGATCAGGATGTCACGCACAAAATCGTACCGCTCCTCCTCCACACATCTCTCGATCATCTCAATCAGATTGCGGCGGCGAATCACGTAGATGCCGCAGGAGACGGTATTGCTCTTGGCCTGTAATGGCTTTTCCTCAAACTCCGTGATGCGGTAATCCTCATTCATTTTCATGGTGCCGAAGCGCTCGATCTCCGTGCCCGGCTCCATATCCCGGCACACCACTGTGATGTCGGCCTTCTTGTCAATATGGTACTCCAACAGCTTGTTGAAGTCCATCTTGTACACGCAGTCGCCGGAGGCGATGACCACATAGGGCTCATGGCTGTTCTTCAGCCACGTCAGGTTCTGGGCGATGGCGTCTGCCGTGCCCCTGTACCAGTTGCTGTTATTCACGGTCACTGCCGGCGTAAAGACGTACAGGCCGCCCTGCTTTCGTCCGAAATCCCACCATTTGGAGGAGCTTAAGTGTTCATTCAGGCTTCTGGAATTGTACTGGGTAAACACCGCAACTTTCTGGATATGGGAATTGGACATATTGCTGAGTGTAAAGTCAATGCTCCGGTAGCTGCCGGCCACCGGCATGGCACAGATGGCACGTTTCTGTGACAACTCTTTCATTCGGTGGTTATTGCCACCTGCCAAAACGATTCCTATAGCTCTCACTGTTATCTCTCCTCTGCCTTGATTAATGTCTTGCCGCTTGCCAGGTAGGCGTTCTCATAGTCCGCAGCCGTGGTAGCCCCGGCGATCACCGTGTTCTTGCCCACGCTGACATTGTCGGGAATCACACTCTTCTCACCCACTGTCACCAGACCGTGATTATAGATATGAGGAGCCGTGTTGTTCTCCGCCTCGTCTCCCACGCCCAGCTTTACACCCTTACCGATCTGTACATTCTCCGCTATGATCGCCTTGTTAATCTCGCATCCGGCGCCTATGACGACATTGTTCATAATGATGGAATCCCGAACCACAGCGCCCTCTCCAATGGTCACGCCGCACCCCACCACAGAGTTGTACACCTTTCCGTATACATCCGAACCCTCGCCGATGATACAGCGAGAAACGACACTGTCTCTGGACATATACTGAGGCGGCAGAATATCACTCTTGGTATAAATCTTCCAGTATTCCTCATACAAATTGAACTCCGGCACAATATCGATCAACTCCATATTGGCCTCCCAATAAGAGTTTAATGTACCCACGTCCTTCCAGTAGCCGTTGAACTCATAAGCATACAGCGGCGCTCCCTTTTCATGGCAGTAGGGGATGACATGCTTACCGAAATCCAGAGCCGGTTGATCTGCCATGGTCAGCAGCGCTTCTTTCAGCGTCTTCCAATTAAAAATGTAAATACCCATGCTGGCCAGGTTGCTCCTGGGATGTTCAGGCTTCTCCTCAAAATCGGTGATCCGCCGGTTCTCATCCGTAATCATGATTCCGAAACGGCTGGCCTCCTCCATGGGGACAGGCATGACCGCGATGGTCACCTCCGCTTCGTTCGCCTTGTGAAAATCCAGCATCACCTCATAATCCATCTTGTAGATATGGTCGCCTGACAAGATCAGGACATATTCCGGGTTGAAGCTCTCCATGTAATCCAGATTCTGGAAAATCGCATTGGCAGTGCCGGTATACCACTCGCTGTTGGCACTCTTCTCATAGGGAGGGAGCACCGTTACACCGCCGATGTTCCGGTCCAGATCCCAGGGAATTCCGATTCCGATATGGGTATTCAGCCGAAGCGGCTGATACTGGGTCAATACACCCACCGTATCGACACCCGAATTGATACAGTTGCTCAGGGGAAAATCAATAATGCGGTACTTTCCTCCGAAAGCCACTGCCGGCTTGGCTACCTTGGATGTAAGAACTCCCAGTCGGCTGCCCTGCCCTCCAGCCAATAACATGGCTATCATTTCTTTCTTAATCATGTCATCACCTCAATCTAGCATAATAGACAATGCATTCCTCGGCCTTGTCTTGTATACATTATAACATATCCAATAAGAATTGTGAATATTTTTACAGAAAAAAGTTATTTTGTTTCCCTTTTTTATTCAATTTTAACAGAATTTTCTTAACATTAAAATGCGTTTGTTTTTTTTACCCACAAAGTATATAATAAGGAATATAATAATTTTAGAACATTTCTCAAAAAGGAGTTATGCGCTGTTATGTATCAGATAGATTTTAAACACCCCGTTTCTGTTTATTTTGTGGGTATCGGCGGTATCAGCATGAGCGGGCTGGCGGAAATTCTGCACCAGGCGGGCTTTGCCGTATCCGGTTCCGACTGGAAATCCAGCCCCATCACCCAGGCTCTGGAGAAAAAAGGCATTCAGGTTTACTATGGGGAAGATGCCGCCCATGTCACGGAGGGTATCGACTGCGCCGTGCTGACCAGCGCCGTACACGAGGACAATCTGGAATTTGCGGCCATCCGCCAGAAGGAAATCCCCTACTTGTCCAGGGCCCAGCTGCTGGGACAGATCATGAAGAATTATGAACTTCCCATCGCCGTCAGCGGCACCCACGGCAAGACCACCACCACATCCATGCTCTCCGAAATCCTGCTTAAAGCGGGCACCGATCCCACCCTGTCCATCGGCGGTATCTTAAAGTCTATCGGCGGCAACATAAGAGTGGGGGAAAGCGGCTACTTCCTCACCGAAGCCTGTGAGTATACGAACAGCTTTTTAAGCTTCTTTCCCAAGATCGCCCTGATTCTGAACGTGGAAGAGGATCATCTGGACTTTTTCAAAGACCTGGCGGCCATCCGTCATTCCTTCCATAACTTTGCCCGGCTGCTGCCCCAGGATGGCACCCTGGTAATCAGCGGCGACATTGATCGCTGGCAGGAACTGACCCAGGGCTTGTCCTGCCGGATTATCACCTACGGTCATGACGGCGGCTGTGACTACTATGCCAGCGACATTGCCCAGGATGAGCAGGGCAACGCCTCCTTCCTGCTGCACAGTCCCGGCCGGGATCCCCAACAGGTGTCGCTGAAAGTGCCCGGCAGTCACAATGTACACAATGCTCTGGCGGCTATCGCCACCGCGGATCTGTTGGACATCAGCCGTGAAAATACCCTGGCGGCCCTGCATGAATTTCAGGGCACGGACCGGCGTTTTGAGTACAAGGGCAATGTGAACGGTGTCACTATAATAGATGATTATGCACATCACCCCACAGAAATTACTGCAACCTTGCAGGCGGCGCATAATTATCCCCACAAGACCCTCTGGTGCATGTTCCAGCCTCATACTTACTCCCGCACCAGAGACTTTATGGAGCAGTTTGCCCAGGCCCTGACCCTGGCTGACCGGGTAGTGCTGACAGATATCTATGCCGCCAGGGAAAAGGATACCCTGGGCATCAGTTCCCGGGATCTGCAGGCCGCTGTCCAAAGGCTTGGCCGGGAGTGCGACTACTTCCCCACTTTTGAGGAAGCCGAAAAATTCCTGTTAGAAAATTGCATAAACGGCGACCTGTTGATAACTATGGGAGCCGGGGATGTGGTGAAAATCGGCGAATCCCTCCTCCAAAAATAGTTATCCACCATATCCACATTTTTTCTGCTGCTCCCGCGGCAAAAAAATGTGGATATTTTTCTAAAAACTGTGGATAAGCCGTCCTCCCGTTCGGAAGAAGCGGCTTGCCGAATCTATCAGGAAAATTCCCTCAACGCTATAAAAATTATCCACTCTATCCACCGTTTCCACATTTTTCCGCCTTCCTGTAAGGTGTTTTTCTTTCCGGCAAAATGCCTATTTCTTTTTCAGTTTTCTTATGATATACTTTGAACCACTGACACGAAACAGTTCTGTCAGCGGCTGGATGTTCATCACCGGATCTGTGCAGTGACAGGGAAGCTGCGGAACTTTAAACAGCTGCTTCCCTGTTACTGCACTGATGAATATTCAGACGCCGTCAGCGGCTGGATGTTCATCACCGGATCTGTGCAGTGACAGGGAAGCTGCGGAACTTTAAATAAGGATGGTTATACATGGCACGTTTAACGATTTATAAGGATAATTACATAGAGTCCACCGCCGTATCCGACTATTTTATTGACAACTATATGAAAGATGCCAATGATGCCCAGCTGAAGGTCTATTTATATCTGCTGCGCATGATCCATGCCAACATGGCTTTCAGCGTCTCGGATATTGCGGATAAGTTTAACCATACGGAGAAGGACGTACTGCGCGCTCTTCGCTACTGGGAAAAGCAAAAACTTTTGTCCTTGGACTACGATGAGGACAAAAATCTGGTGGGCATCCATCTGTGTGAATTGAATCCTGTGAAAACCGGTACCCCTTCCGTCTCCTCCCGCGGTGATAGTGCCGACGCCGTGGCGCTGCGGCCCCAGGAACCGATGACTATACCGGATATCCGGCCTTCCGCCACGGACGTGACCACTGTATCCGACGCAGGTCCTGCCGTTAATAGCCCGACAGCCATGCATAAAGAACCGGAGCCGGAACAGGAACAGGAGCCCGATCCCTACGCCAAGCCCACCTACAGCGCCGACCAGCTGCGCAACTTTAAGGAGCAGGAGAACACTGCCCAGCTGCTGTTCGTGGCCCAGGTGTACGTGGGCAGACCTCTGACATCATCGGATATGAGAACAATCCTGTATCTGTCGGATGTACTGCATTTTTCCGACGACCTCATCGACTATCTCATCCAGTACTGTGTAGATCGGGGCAAAAAAGATTTCCGCTATATGGAAAAGGTGGCCATCAGCTGGGCCCAGCAGGGGATCACTAACCCCAAGCAGGCACAAAAGACCGCCCTCAAATACGATAAGTCTGTCTATGCCATCATGAATGAGCTGGGCAAGACCTCCGCTCCCACCAGTAAGGAACTGGAATATATCAACCGCTGGACCGGAGAGTACGGCTTCAGCCCGGATATCATTTTCGAGGCATGTGAGCGCACGGTGCTGGCTGTGGATAAGCACCGCTTTGAATATGCGGAAGGGATCTTAAACAGCTGGCGCAAGGAGAATGTCCGCCATAAAGCCGACATCAAGAGAGTGGACGAACAACATCAGAAGCAAAAGAATACCGCTTCAAGCACCACTGCCCGCAACAGCAGCACCGGCAACAAGTTCAATCAGTTTAAGCAGAACACCTACAATTTTGAGGAATTGGAAAAAGAACTCCTCAGCAACTAGGGAATCCGTAGAACCGCAAACAGAGCGCCAATATAGGAGAATCCGCCGTGGCATTGACTAAAGCACAGTACGACACCATAAAACGCAGTTATGAGGAAAAGCAAAATCACAATATGCGTCTGTTGATGCAGCGCAGAGCGCAGGTTTATGCAAAGCTGCCGGAGTACCGGGAACTGGACACCTCCGTGGGCGGAACCTGCGTGGCTCACGCGCGTCTGCTGCTGGACGGGGATCAGGCGGCGCTGGACGAACTAAGGCAGGAACTGGCCCGAAAAGCCGCCCGCCGTCGGAAGCTGCTGTCCCAGGCCGGGTATCCCCCAGACTATCTGGAGCCTTTCTATGACTGCCCCGACTGTCAGGACACCGGCTATATCGGCAGTGAGAAATGCCACTGCTTCCGCCAGCAGGAGATCACCCTGCTCTATGAACAATCCGGCATTCAAGAAATGATTGCCCGGGAGAATTTTGACACCCTTTCCACCTCCTACTACAAGGGCGAGGACCTGCAGCGTTTTGAAAACGCAGTGTCCATCAGTCATAAATTCGTGGAGGATTTCAAAAAAAGCTATCATAATTTACTGTTTTATGGTACAGTAGGTACAGGCAAGAGTTTTTTATCCGGCTGTATTGCCAGGGAACTGCTCTCTCTGGGCATGGCCGTGATCTATTTCAGCGCCAGCGGCCTGTTTGATACTCTGGCCCGCTATAACTTCGACACAAAAGCAAAAGAAACCCTTTACAATTTCTGCAAAGACATTTACAATAGTGACCTGGTGATTATTGACGATCTGGGGACGGAAGTGACCAACAGCTTTGTGACTTCCCAGCTGTTCTCGTTACTCAACGAACGGCACCTGCGGCAGAAAGCTACTATTATCTCCACTAACCTGAATCTGGAAGAGATACGTGACCGTTACTCGGACCGCATTTTTTCCCGCATCACCAGCAATTATTCTCTGTGTAAGCTGACCGGCCCGGATATTCGCATGTACAAAAGAAGATTATCGGGCAAAGAGCGTCAAGCAGCAACAAAACTTTAAATCAGTATATTCCCGGAAATTGATCGCCCGGATTGAAGACTGGCAGGGCATATACGAAACTCTATACTCACCAGCGATGAAATATGCCGCGATGTCTCTGAAATCTTTTGCTCGTGAGTCGGGTTACTTGGCAAGTTTTAGTGACCGTCAGTATAAATAAGGAGGATTTTCATGCCAAATCGTGAAGAGAAGCGCAACCTAGAAACCATTCCCGTGGGTTCCTTGGGAATAATAGCCCTGGAGGGCTGTAGAGTACTGGGCGATATGGTGGACAAGTTCCTGGTAAGGTGGAGAACTGAGCGGGAACATGAGCACCGGGATTCCCTGGCATTTGCCGGCTATCAAAGAGATTCTTATCTGCTGAATGCCAAGGTGCCCCGTTTTGGTTCCGGAGAAGCCAAGGGCATGATTCTGGAATCCGTCAGAGGCTGTGATCTCTATCTGTTGGTGGATGTCTGCAACTACAGCCTGACCTACTCCCTATGCGGGCATGAAAATCATATGTCCCCCGACGACCACTATCAGGATTTAAAGCGCATTATTGCCGCTGTGGGCGGAAAGGCCCGCCGGATCACCGTGATTATGCCTTACCTGTATGAAAGCCGCCAACATAAGAGGACCGGCCGGGAATCCCTGGACTGTGCTCTGGCCCTGCAGGAACTGGTTGGCATGGGCGTAGACAATATCATTACCTTCGATGCCCACGACCCCCGGGTGCAGAATGCCATTCCCCTGCACGGCTTTGAAACCGTACAGCCCGCCTATCAGTTTGTCAAGGGATTGCTGCGCCATGTGAAGGATTTGCAGATCGACAGCCGACACATGATGGTCATCAGCCCGGACGAAGGAGGTATGAAACGGGCCATCTATATCGCCAATGTGCTGGGACTGGATATGGGTATGTTCTACAAGCGCCGGGATTATACCCAGGTGGTGAATGGCCGCAATCCCATCGTTGCACACGAGTTTTTGGGTTCAAGCGTAGAGGGCAAAGATATGATCATCATCGACGATATGATCTCCTCCGGCGACAGCATTCTGGAGACCGCCGCCGCCCTGAAACAGCGTAAAGCGGCCAATATCTTTGTATTTTCTACCTTTGGTCTGTTTACCAATGGCCTGGCAAAATTTGACAGAGCTTATGAGAGCGGCCTGATCTCCAGAATCCTGACCACCAACCTGATCTACCAGACACCTGAACTCCTGGAACGGGAATGGTATATCAACTGTGACATGAGCAAATATATCGCCTACATCATTGATACCCTGAACCATGACTCCTCCATCAGCGACCTGCTGAATCCCAATGAGAGGATACAGAGCATCGTGGCCCGGTATCGCAACGGAGAACTGCAATAAAAATCCCCCGAAAGTCAGACCACTATTTCCTCTGATTTTCGGGGATTTTCTTCAACCCTCTTTCGCTCCATTGAATACATATAGGACTCTGAAGTTTTGTCATCCGCTTCTAAACAATCTATAGGATATGGCGCAGAACGCCCCTCGGAAATAGTCTTACAGGGGTTGCCTGCAGCCTGTATCAACATTCCCGAAGCATTGTTCTCTATTATTTGTAAACCGCATTGCATAACAGGTTGACATTTGTTCCGATATATTATATACTCCTTTTGTGCAAAGGTTTACAATATACGTTCACAAGCTGCTCTGTTACAGACAACTTTCTAACGCTGGGGCAGCAAAAACACTATACAAGGAGAACAAATATATGAACACAAAAAAAATTGCGTTAATTGGACTGATGACTGCCGTTATCTGCGTATTGGGGCCTATTTCCTTTCCGCTGCCCATAAGCCCGGTGCCCATATCCCTGGGGGTTCTGGGAGTGCTGCTGGCCACTTATTTGCTGGGGATGAAATGGGGGACAATCAGCTGCCTGGCCTATCTGCTGATCGGCCTGGTGGGACTGCCTGTGTTTACCGGCTTTTCTGGCGGTGTGGGCAAAGTCCTGGGACCTACGGGCGGCTACCTGCTGGGGTATATCTTCCTATCCCTGATTGCCGGCTTCTTCATCAGCAAATGGCCCGCTAAATGGCTGATGCATCTGGCGGGCATGGTGCTGGGAACGGCGGTTATGTACTTATTTGGCACCCTGTGGCTGGGCTACCTGATGAAGTGTTCCTTCCTGGAAGCACTGTGGATGGGCGTGATCCCCTACATCCCGGCCGACCTAATCAAGCTCGCTGTCACTCTGGGACTTGGAGGGCTGATCCGCAAACGACTTAAAAAAGCCGGGCTTATCGGCTGACAAGCCTGCCTTTTACGGAGATTTATCCCCCTTGCCATTCCGCCGGAATTGTGCTACACTATTTTTCGTTGCAGGAGCCTCATTAACCAAGGTCAATAGGCTGATCAAACCGAGTGTTCGAGACCTTCCACTCGTTAAAAAAATACTAGAGGAGATATACACAATGAAAAACAGTAAAACACTTTTCATCGCCCAGGCGGCGCTTATCGCCGCCCTCTATGTGGTGCTGACATTGCTGGCCAACGCTCTGGGCCTGGCAAACCATGCCATCCAGCTTCGCTTTTCCGAAGCGCTTACCATATTACCCTTTTTCACACCTGCTGCCATACCGGGCCTGTTCCTGGGATGCCTGATCAGCAACCTGCTGACCGGTGCCATCATCTGGGACGTGGTCTTTGGCAGCATGGCCACGCTGATAGGGGCTATTGGCACTTATCTGCTGCGCCGCTGTAAATGGCTGGCTCCCCTGCCCCCCATCGCCGCCAACACCATAATCGTGCCGTTGGTGCTGTACTTCGCATATCATATTCCTGGCTCCATTCCGTTTTTCATGCTGACCGTAGGCATCGGTGAGATATTGTCCTGCGGTGTGCTTGGGATACTGCTGCTTCTTGTGCTGCAGCGATATAAAAAATATATTTTCCCTGCACCTGAAAAATAGAACCAAAAGCAAAGTAAAATAGCAAAACGGCTCCTGCAACGCTGTTTTCTCTAAAATATTTCCTTCACGTCATCCGCAATCAAATAACACGTCTCCTCATGGGCATCCACATTCTCCGCAATTTGCTCCGCATCCAGTTTTATGTATCGGAGATCCCCACCGACCAGAAGTATCCCCTTTCGATCATAGATCTCCGTCTTCATGGTAGCAAACTTGGATGAAGCTTTCACCACAATTCCCTTCCCCACCAGTTCCTCCTGATAGGGCACAGGTTTTCGGTATTTCACTGCCATGGACATGGTGACTCCCAGCGCATCTTCCCCCTCCAGCGCCCACAGAGCCCGCAGGCCCAGTTCGTCCAGCATGGTAGCCGCCAGTCCTCCGTGAACCCTCTGAGGGAAACTCTGATGTTCCTCCTCAAACCGGAACAGGGTCATCACACTCCCGTCCTCCATATTGTAAAACGGCGCCTTCAGCCCCACCGGGTTATCCATCCCGCAGACATAGCACATTCTGCTGTTCCTCTGTTTACTCACTACCTTCATTTTCATCTCTCCTATTTTGCATTCCGCATGTGCCGCGCTGTCCGAGAACATGCTTTTAAAAATATCTCTTGCCTTTTTCTTTGCAGGCAGTTTAAAGTTCTTAGGGTGTACTAATCCTCTGTCCTGATATAAGTGATAAAGGGATTTCCATTCTCCTCCATCCACTCTCTGGTGTCATTCATTCCCTTTTTATAGAGCCTGCCCGTGGACGGCTCCATCACCACCACATTAAATTCATTGAAGCCAGTGAGCAACACTGCCTCTCCGTCCTCCAAGCGGGCCAGCACCGGGATATCCTGATTGATAAAATACAACATGGCATCCAAGCTGCAGCCCCCCAGATCCAGCACCTGGGCCCGACCCTCCAGATTCTCCTCCAGGATCTGCAAAGCCGATTTGCCTCGTCTAAGCAGATCATCTGTGTTTCTCACAATACCCTCCAAAGCCAACATGGTATCCAGACATACCGCCAGGCTGCCCTTTTCCTCTGTGGCCTCCTGGGCCGTGATCGCCATGATCTGGTTGCGGGTTACCCTGTTTCCCCTTTGCCATATGGTTTTGCCACTGTCATCCACCACCACGCCAAAGCAGTCATCGGCCTGGTTTATGGCTATGGCAGGATCGTAATAGATCCCCACCGCAGCGCCCAGATCATACACATAATAGCGTTCCCGTTCATTGTCCGCAGGCAGAATCACATTCCTTCCCCCTCCAAATACTACTTCCATGGGAGTCAGTACCTGCAGATTTTTGACTTGGATCTCTTCCCTCACCTGAATCTGCACCAACTTTTCATAGGTATCCACCGCCACCACCACCAGCTGATTCTTTCCCACCTCCTGGGGGGTGCTGTTCATAATATGGTCTTGGGTAGTATTCACATAACTTCCATCCTCCCGGCGCAGCACCCGTTCCAGGGTAATCTGGTTCTCCCCCACCTGGCAGGACAGCGTATAGATATTATCCTTCTCATAGGCTTCCAGCAGTTTTCCTGAAGCATCCCGAATGCAGACCTGATACATGGGAAAGAGTTGTCGTCCCATCCCGTCGCTCACCACGTCCTTCCGCTTTGCCACGCCATAAATGATATCCTCTCCCATAAAGCCCAAGGGACGGCCCTCCTCGTCCGCTCCCACATCAATCCGGGTAACCTGCTCCGTTCCCAGATTCATAATTTGCAGTGCCTGATCCTGATACCATACCACAATTTTATGGTTGCCGGATATGACCATAGCCTCATCGTTTTCCACCAGAGCAATCCGCTCGCTGGTGCGCTCCATAGTGTCCACCTCGTAGATGCCATGGTCCAGATACAGGTAAAGTTTCCCCTCCCGGTTCAGATACAGAAGCTGCTCCAGTTCCTGCTTCAAGATTTCATAGGTCTTGTCATAAGGGATATACACCAGTTCCTCGATAGTATTCTGTTCGCTGTTGTAGGCATATATCTGTATCCCCACCTCTCCTTCATGCCTGCCCCTGTTCATATACCCATACACGGCAAACTGTATATTATTACCTTCATCCACATCCAGGATTTTCAGGTCGTACTTCTGATACATTTCCCGTGCGTCCCACATTGTTCCGGCATTCTGGGATTGATCCTCATAAAAAGAAAAAAGGAGAGTTAATTTGTTGGTGGTCACATTATAACTGCACAGCCGCCCGGCCGCCTCAAAGACCACAATGTTACCGTCCTCGCTCTCCACCAGGGTCATATCCTCACCTACAATGCCCAGCATGATCTTGTCATTGCCATAGATATCTCCCTTCACTGCAGGAATCTGTTCCATGGTCCGTTCAAATGCCAACAGGTATACTCGCTCCGGCGTGTAACGAATTCGATACAGTTCCTCCACCAGGTAACAGTTGCTTTTCTCGCCGCTGCCGGTGGACACCAGATAATGAAGTTCCATAGAAGCGGTCTGGGTGGCCAGTTCCACCAGATTCACCGCAGGATCCGTTAAACGCCTCACCTCCAGATCCCCCCATGTAATTTGATGAAAGCTGCTGTGGATATCCACCTTGTGAAAGCTTGTATTGTCCCCCTGAGAGTTACTTTCCAGATATTTGATCAAGTCCTTAGCGGCTTCCCTGTCAAAGGTCTTCTCATGGAAATCCCGCACATAGGCCAATTTTTCATATCCCCAAGTGTTGTCGCTCCAAATGACCCGGGTATAGTACCAGATCTCCCGACCGGCATTATCGAGCAGCACCAGAATTAAAGAATACTCCGTATCCTTTTCAATCAGATCTTTTAGGGCAGTCTCCACCCGTATGACACTGCCCGGCTCATAATCCGTAATCTCGGTATTCTCAATAAGACGGCTCCCATCCAGGCTGCGCACCTCCATGCGTATTCCCGAAAGCTTCACCCCATAGGTATCGATCCGGAATACCAGTTCCCTGTTATCCCCCAGTTCCGCAATGGTTCCCCGCTGATAAGCGGTGTCCATGGCCTGGATATACCCATGGAGTTCATTGTAGGCGATATCGCCCTTCTCCAGGGTAATGACCGGAAAGCTGGCCTCAGACAATTCCATGGTCATATTCTGATTGTCATGATTCATGACCCTGCCCGCCACCAACAGAGCAGCCAGAAAGGTCAGCAGAAAAATTACCCATTTTATTATAATTTTCTTCATTATACTTGATTCCTATCCAGCAGACGTGCCAACGTGGGATTCACCCCCAACAGTTCCATAGTGTGCTGCAAAGTGTATTCTTCCCGCAAGGCGCTTCCTTTGCCCTCCTGCCTCCCTGATTCCCCAAGGGTTTCCTGCTTTTTCAGCATACGCTGCCGTCCCGTACCTGTTCCATTGGGTCTCTTCACCGCTCTGATAAGAAGATTTTTGGGTGTATGCTCCATATCTATAAACTCCAGGATTTGCGTATCGTACCCCTGCTGCTCCAGCAATCCTGCCCGGATTGCATCTGTGATCAAAGCTGACATGCGCTCCTTGATCACTCCATAGCGCAGTAACGGCTCCAACTCTTTGCAATGAATCTGTCTGTTGACTTCGTGCTGACAGCAGGGCACCGCCAGGATCACCTTGGCCCCCCAGCCCACAGCCTTTTCCAATGCGTAGTCTGTAGCCGTATCACAGGCGTGGAGAGATACCACCATATCTACTTTTTGCTCCCCCTCATAGGCGCTGATATCCCCCACCTGAAATCGCAGCTGCTTATACCCACACTGTGCGGCCAACTCATTGCAACGCCGGATTACATCCGCCTTCAGATCCAGACCTGTGATGTGGATATCCCTCCCCTGCAGCACACGAAGGTAATAGTACATGGCGAAAGTCAGATAAGACTTTCCACAGCCGAAGTCGATCACATGGATCGTGCCCTCCCTGGGCAGCTGATCCAATATATCCTCGATAAACTCCAGATAACGGTTAATCTGGCGGAATTTGTCATATTTGTTCTTGGTGATTCTGCCATCCGGTGTCTGGACCCCCAGCCCTACCAGGAAATCTACCGGACAGCCTTCCCTCAGGATATACTGCTTTTCTCTGTTATGGGAAAGCTCCCTGGGGGCATTGCAGGCCGCCGCTCTGGCCTTAATCGTCATTTTCCCCTTCTTGCTGACCAACACAGTGGCGCTTTTGTCCTGAGTTATAATCTCGCACTGACGAAACTGCCCCTGCAGCAGCTTTTCTATTAATCCACATGCTCCTGGGGCATCATGGTTTTCATGGAATACCTGGTTTCCCGCATAGCGGGTACTCTGGAACATCAGCTTTCCCTGCAAAAGCACCGGGCGCATCTTCAGCTTGTCCCCATAGGACTTGTCCCGGCTGTTGCTCAGGATCGCCTGCACCAGTTTCTCATTCATAATTTCTCTCAGCAGCCCGCTAAGCTCGTCCATCCTTTTCCTCCGACTAAAGTTCCGCATCCGCCCTGCCCGGGCACATGCCGTTTAGAGTTCCGCATCCGCCCCGCCCGGGCACATGCCGTTTAGAGTTCCGCATCCGCCCCGCCCGGGCACATGCCGTTTAGAGTTCCGCATCCGCCCCGCCCGGGCACATACCGTTAGAGTTCCGCATCCGCCCCGCCCGGGCACATACCGTTTAGAGTTCCGCAGAGCCACGAAAACACATGGTTCCCGTGGCTCTGCTTATTGTAAATTCTCTTCAGCTGAAGCTGAAAAATCCTCTTCTGCCGCCTCTACGGCGTTTATATACTTCATTTACCAAGAGCACAAAAATCAATGGCGGCATCTTTTTCCCATCATCGCCCGGAATCTCCTTCATTGACTCTTGCTGTCTATCCTCCCGCCGGATAATATCGGTTATATTCTCGGCAAGATGCTCCAAGGTATAGCGGTCAGGATACTCATCGTAAATCACACTGCCCTCATAATCCATCTTATCCAAAATCTCGGCGATCCTGGTCTGGTAAAGCCGTATCTCAGCCGGATACATCTGCCGGAAATATTCCAGATCACGCAGCACGTCCGCATCCTGCTGGCCATTAGGGAAGGCATTCCCAAAGCCCGCCGCCGGATATGTCATATAAAAAGGTAAAATTCTGCGTTCAAAGTCCATGTCAATGATACCTTTTCTTTTTATATAACATATGCATCCGGCATATCCGGCGTTACAGGCTTTCACGGCACGGATGACGCTACCGCCGGGATTATGGGCTTCGCCGGGATTATGGGCTTCGCCGGGATTATGGGCTTCGCCGGGATTATGGGCATGATTTACTTTATTACCTGGATACGGGCCATTGCCCGCAGCAGAGCAGTCTCCGCTCTGGCTATATCCGTGTCGCTGGCATGTTCATGAATGCGCTCTTGGGCACGCTCCTTCGCAGCTTCCGCCCTGGCGGCATCAATTTCGCTGGGCCACTCGATAATCTCTGCCAGAATCGTAACTCTGTCAGGCAAGATTTCTGCAAAGCCCGCATGTAAAGCTGCTTCCTTTTCTCCCTCCGGTTCTGTGATGGTAAGTACTCCCGGCTTAACGATCACTGTCATGGGCAGATGGCCGGGCAGCACACCGATTTCTCCCTCGGATGTGTTCAGCTCCACCATTTCCGCCTCGCCCTCGTAAAATACCCTGCTCGGCGTTATGATCTTCAAAGTCAAGCAATTATTTTCTGCCATGGAAAACCCGCCTTTCCTTATTTCACTTTGGCCAAAACATCGTCGATGCTGCCGGCGTTCAGGAAATAACTCTCCGGAATGTCGTCGTGCTTGCCTTCCAGAATCTCCTTAAAGCCCCGGATGGTCTCGCTGATGGGTACGTACTTGCCTTCCAGACCAGTGAACTGACCTGCCACGAAGAAGGGCTGAGACAGGAATCTCTGCACCTTACGGGCACGGGAAACCACCAGCTTGTCGTCCTCAGACAATTCATCCATACCCAGAATGGCGATGATATCCTGCAATTCCTTGTATCTCTGCAAGATTTCCTGCACACCGCGGGCTACCCTGTAATGCTCCTCACCCAGGATACGAGGATCCAGAATACGGGAAGTGGACTCCAGGGGATCCACCGCCGGATAGATGCCCAATTCCACGATGGAACGAGACAGTACGGTGGTAGCGTCCAGATGGGCAAAGGTTGTGGCCGGCGCCGGATCGGTCAAGTCATCCGCAGGCACATATACCGCCTGAACGGAGGTGATGGAACCGCTTTTGGTGGAGGTGATACGCTCCTGCAGGGCGCCCATCTCCGTCTGCAGCGTGGGCTGATAACCCACTGCGGAGGGCATACGTCCCAACAGTGCGGACACCTCACTGCCCGCCTGGGTAAAACGGAAAATATTATCAATAAACAGCAGCACATCCTTGCCGCCCTTATCACGGAAATACTCTGCCATGGTCAGACCGGTAAGGCCCACACGCATTCTCGCTCCGGGGGGCTCGTTCATCTGTCCGAATACCATGGTGGTCTTGTCGATAACCCCTGACTCACTCATTTCATGGTACAGGTCATTACCCTCACGGGTACGCTCGCCTACGCCGGTAAATACGGAATAACCGCCGTGCTCGGTGGCGATATTTCGGATCAACTCCTGGATCAGCACGGTTTTACCCACGCCTGCACCGCCGAACAGACCGATCTTACCGCCCTTCTGGTAAGGGCACAGCAGGTCAACCACCTTGATGCCGGTCTCCAGCAACTCAGTCTCCGTTGACTGCTCCTCAAAATCCGGCGCCGGTCTGTGAATGGGCTCATAAGTCACATCCTCCGGTGCCGGCTTGTTGTCAATGGGTTTGCCCAGTACATTGAAAATACGGCCCAGGGTGTTTTCGCCTACAGGCACGGAGATGGGCGCACCGGTGGTGATGGCATCCATGCCTCTCACCAGACCGTCCGTGGAGCCCATGGCGATACACCTCACGGTGTCGTCACCCAGATGCTGGGATACCTCCACTGTCAGCTCGCTGCCATCTTGACCGGGAATTACGATTGCCTCGTTAATCTCCGGCAGGCTGCCCTCGCCAAAGCGGATATCCAGTACCGCACCAATGATCTGGGTAATCCTTCCTTTATTTTTTCCTGTCATAACATCCATACCTTTCTGATTAGAGTTCCGCATCTGCCCTTGAAGCACTGCTCCCGGCGGACAAAAACGCTGCCAAACCGCAGCCGGACTTTCCCTGCCCACTTATGTGCTGTGCCGCGGAGCAGATGCTGTTCTAGGGGAACAAAGCTATGAAATTGCCTCTGCTCCCGCTATAATCTCTGTTAATTCCTGTGTGATCGAGCCCTGACGAGCTCTATTGTATTTCAGCGTCAAATCACTTATCATTTCTTCCGCATTGCTGGTCGCATTGTCCATTGCCTGCATACGTGCGCCGTTCTCACTGGCCACGGCCTCCATCAGTCCGCCGTAGATCAGGCTGGCCACATACTTGGGGATGATCATCTCCAGAGCCTCTTCATCGTCTGCCTCAAAATTCATGGGCACTTCGGGCTCTTCTCCGCCGCTTTCCGCCACATGCTCCACAGGCAGAAGCTTTAACAGAGTCGGCACATGGCTCACGGTGTTCCTGAAAGCCGTGTAGGCCAGATAGATCTCTCCGATCTCACCCTTCGCATACGCCTTCAGCAATTCGCTGCACAGCAGCATTGCATCCGGATAAGCCGGCTCCTCTACAATATCGGACAGATCCATCCGCACCTCATAGCCCTCTCTGACAAGAGCATCCTTGCCCTTGCGGCCCACGGCATAGACCAGCACGTTCTCTTTATTCCAACCCTCATGACGGGTCACCAGCTTCACGATATTGGAATTGTAACCTCCCGCCAGTCCTCTGTTGGAGGAGATGACAACCACGGCCTTTTTGCCGCCGTCTACAGACTGCAAATATCTGTGCTGCAGACCACCCACCCTTGCCAGAATCCGGTTTACCGTCTGGTACATGCAGTTAAAATATGCCTTGGAGTTCTCTGCACTGGCTCTGGCCCGCTGCAGCTTTACGGTAGAAACGAGTTTCATGGCTTTGGTGATCTGCTGGGTACTCTGTATGCTCCCCTTGCGACGCTTGATATCACGCATTGATGCCATATATACCTCTTTCCTGCATATCACAGGCTATACCTGTGATATTGCCCTAATACGTTTTTGGATGTGCAACATCCGAACTTACTTCTACATGCATATCGCAGGCGGAGCCTGCAATACTGCGTTAATCAGTAATTGGAACGTCAGATCCAAATTTACCTTACTATGGATATTGCATTGATTTCTACACTTAATGGAACTGGGCCTTGAACTCTTTAATCGCCTTTACCAGCAACTCTTCCGTCTTCTCGGAGATAACCTTTTCCGCCGCGATTGCCCGGGGAATCTCCGCATATTTGGTATCCAGGAACTCGAACAGTTCCTTCTCAAAACGGGTGATATCCTCTACCGGCACATCCAGCAGATACTTATTTGTAGCCGCATAGATAATGATAACCTGGTACTGCACAGCCATGGGCTGATACTGGGGCTGCTTCAGCACTTCCTTGATGCGCTCGCCCTGGGCCAGCTTCTCCTTGGTGTCGGCATCCAACTCGGATCCAAACTGAGAGAAAGCCGCCAGTTCACGATATTGGGCCAACTCCACACGGATGGGCGCCGCAATCTTCTTCATAGCCTTGATCTGTGCCGCGCCGCCTACACGGGACACGGATAAGCCCGCATTGACAGCAGGACGGAAGCCTGCGTTAAACATCTCCGTCTCCAGATAGATCTGTCCGTCGGTGATGGAAATTACGTTGGTAGGAATGTATGCAGACACGTCTCCCGCCTGGGTCTCGATGATCGGCAGTGCCGTCAGGGATCCTCCGCCGTATTCCTCGCTCATGCGCGCCGCGCGCTCCAACAGTCTGGAGTGCAGGTAGAATACGTCGCCGGGATATGCCTCACGCCCGGGCGGACGGCGAAGCAGCAAGGAGAGTGTACGGTATGCGGTGGCATGTTTGCTCAGGTCGTCATACACCACCAGTACATCCTCGCCTTTCTCCATCCACTCCTCGCCGATGGCGCAGCCGGCGTAGGGGGCAATATACTGCAGAGGCGCCAGGTCACTGGCAGTTGATACCACCACGGTGGTGTACTGCATGGCGCCGTACTCCTCCAGAGTCTTTACAATATTGGCCACTGTGGAAGCCTTCTGGCCGATGGCCACATACACACACTTTACGTTCTGTCCCTTCTGGTTGATAATTGTATCCAGGGCAATGGCCGTCTTACCTGTCTGGCGGTCACCGATGATCAATTCACGCTGACCTCTTCCGATAGGCACCATGGCGTCGATGGCCTTGATACCCGTCTGCAGAGGAGTATCCACGGACTTTCTGGTGATAACGCCGCTGGCCACCCTCTCAATCTTGCGGAAACTTTCGTTCTGTACCGGGCCTTTGCCGTCAATAGGCTGCCCCAGCGCATTTACAACACGCCCCAGCATGGCATCTCCCACCGGGACTTCCACTACCCTGCCGGTAGTCTTAACTGTATCGCCTTCGTTAATGTTTCTATGATTACCGAGAAGTACCGCACCCACATTGTCTTCTTCCAGGTTCATCACCATGCCGTACACTTCGCCGGGGAATTCCAGCAGTTCGCCCTGCATGGCATTCTCCAGACCATGAACACGGGCAATACCGTCTGCCACCTGAATGACCGTGCCGACATCAGATACATTAAGCTCGGACGCATACCGCTTAATCTGTTCCTTGATCACGGAACTAATTTCTTCTGGTCTCAAATTCATAGGTTGGTTCGCACCTTTCTTCCGGTTGGTTCTATCCCAACTGGATTTGTAATAATTCCCTCTTCATATCCGCCAGCTTCGTGCGGATACTGCTGTCTAGCACTCTGTCCTTGATGCGGATTACCATCCCGCCGATCAGCGAAGGATCCACCGCATAGTGCATCTCCATGGTCAGATAGGGAGTGGTACCAAGAAGCTTGGCCTGTATGTCCGCCTTGCGGCTCTCAGACAGTTCCATAGGCGTAGTCACGTAGGCTGTTCCAATCTTCTTCTCCTCCTTTACCTTCTCGGTAAAGTACCGGAAAACCTCCTGCAGCTGCCCATATCTTTCCTTGACAAGGATCAGTTCCAGAAAACCAGTCATCTCTTTGCTGATCCTTCCTGCAAACGCCCCCTTCATAATCTCCACTTTTTCCTGTTTGGAAATCTTGGGGTGCTTCATCAGTCTGTCCCATTCCGGATTCTGTTTCAGCACTGTCTGGATGAGATTTACCTCCTCCAGAAACGCATCCACCTGGTTTGCCTCCATGGCGGTTTGGAACAGTGCCTCTCCGTATGTCTGTTCCACTAACTTAGCCATGTATGATCACCTATTTCCTTCAGAGTCTCATTCACCAGGCTATCCTGGATCTCTGCATTCATGGAAGCTGCCACAGCCTTGCCTGCCATCATCGCGGCGATGCCAATCATCTCCCGCTTCACCTCGTCAGCCATCTTCTGCTTCTCCAGCTGGGCCTCTGTGCGTGTGCGCTCCATAATTCTGGACGCTTCCTCCTTGGCCTTGGCAATGATCGCGTTCTCATTCTCCAATGCGCGTTTGCGGGCATCGCTGAGAATCTCTTCCGCTTCCTTGTCGATATCCCTTATCTTCGCCTCATACTCTTCCTTGAGTCTGGCGGCATGTTCCATATTGCTCTGCGCATCGTCCAGTTCGTTTTTGATCTTGTCTTTACGATCCTGCAACATCTTCCTGGCCGGATTGAACAGAAAGTAACTCAGCAGCAGGAACAGTACAAAGATAGCGATGATCATCAGCATGGAATCAGCCAGCAGCTGGTAGTCCAGATCAAAGAGTCTCTCCATGGGCTCCTGGGCCGTTAAAAGTATCATTCTCTGCCTCCTTTATATACTCGTTCCGTAGTACGCCGTTTGCGGCGTGGATTGACTTGTCCCGGAGGCTTACTTACCTAACGGCTTTACGAATAACAGCAGCATGGCAATCAACAGACCATACAGACCGGTGGTCTCCGCTACGGCCTGCCCAAGCAGCATGGTGGAGGTGATTGCGGACTTGGCGCCCGGGTTGCGTCCCACTGCAGCGGCAGCATGGCCTGCTGCAATACCCTGTCCAATACCAGGTCCGATACCGGCGATAACTGCCAGACCTGCACCAATTGCAGAACATCCCAAGATAAAATTAGTATTGAATTCCATATTTTTTTCCTCCTAAATTTAGGTTTTGCAATTCCTTATTCATTTTTAGTTTTCGCTGCCTATGGCATTATTAATATATGTCATGGTCAGCATGCAGAATACATAGGTCTGAATTGCTCCGGAGAACAAATCAAAATACACATGCAACGCCGCAGGCCAAATGGTGGCAAACCATCCCAGCAGTCCATATACCAGCGCCATCATCACCGTGCCGGACAGCACGTTGGCAAACAGACGCAGGGACAGGGACACCGGCACCGCGATTTCACTGATCAGGTTGATCGGTAACCAGATAGGCAGCCATGGCGGCAGAGGCGAACACATATCCACCCAGATATCCTTAAGCTTTTGATATTTAAACTGATTAAAATGAATCAGCACAAAAGTGAGGATACCCAGCGGCAGCGTCACACCATAGTCCGCCGTGGGCGGCCGTAGTCCCAGCAGACCCGATATATTGGACAGCAGGATGAAAATAAATACCGTCCCAATATAATTGTAGAATCTGGGGGCATTTTTTCCCATGGGGCTATCCACCATGCCGTCCAGTTTCTCTACCATCAGTTCCACCACGTTCTGGAAACCCGTCGGCACTTCCGTGGCCTTTTTCATGGCCCGGTTGGCCGCAATGGCAAAGATGATAATGATCAGCATGACGATCAGGATGCACACATGCGATGTTGTTATCCACACCTCATGACCAAAAAAACTGTATTTAAACAGGCCATGGATCATAAAATCGATATTGTCAGCTGAGGATAACAAAGGTCCAATTTGCATACTCTCACCTCCCTCTTATTCTATATAGAGTTCTATATGCTTCTTCACGGGCCCGGATTCCTGTTCTCACTCCAAAGACGCAGGCTCTGTCACCGTCTCTTCGTCCGGCATGGGTTCGGGCACCGGGTCTGTCTCGTGGAAAAACATATTGCATAATTTATGGGTAAACGGCTGAATATATGCCGCTACTTTCATCATCATATAGCCTAAAAATACAATCAGGGGATTCAGTACGTCTGTCAGCATGATAATCCCTAAAATAATACACAATACCCCATACCGCAGCAAACCGGCCGTCACCATTACCTTGGCGGCGCCATCCCCTAAATCCAACGCTCTGTCCAAAGTCCTGTACATATGCCAGGTTCCCAGCAGAGCCAGCAGGATTCCCAGCCACAGGGCGGCGCCGTACATTCCCTTGTGCCCGGCAAACCACATGCCCACCAGCTGGCACACCGCACCGCAGAAAAGGATTCCCAAATCCAGTTCCAGCAAGGCCCGATTCATCTCTCTCAACCTATTAATCATCGTTTTTGCCTGTATCCTTCTTCTTTTCCCGCCCACCTGCGTTCTTCTCATAAGGCTCATCGTCATATACCGACTTGGCCATACGCCAGATGTTCTGAAAACCTGCAACAGCGCCGATAAAGAAGAACAACACCATAAAAAAAGAGGTGTCACACCTGCGATCCAGCAGAATTCCCAGCCAGGACATAATCCCGATGGGCACCAGCATATTTATGCCAAACTGCATGATCAGCACCAATGCACGGTATACGCTTTTATCCTGTTTGTCTTTTCTGCCATAGGGCGCTTTTTTGCTCATTCCATTATTATATATAAATTTTCAAAAAAAGTCCAGCAAAAGCAAACAATATCCCTTGAAAATTCTATAAATTTTTCCAAAAAATAAAGTTGACTTCTGCACAGGGGCATTGTAGTATCATTTTAACAGCCAATAGATCCCCATCTGTCAATCAGCATCTTGTTCTGCAGCCCGGAGCCTGACAGATATATCCCCCAACCAATAAGGAGACCCCATGAGCGAATTACAATTGTACCGCAGACGCCTGATCCCCGCCGAATGCATTCTGCTGAAGGATGATATCATCGTAAAGCAGACGAAGGACCTGATTATCACCTCCTGGAAAACTCTGAATCCCAAGATTGCCTTCAGCCACGGCTGTTCCTGCTATTTCCTGAGAGAGGGGTTCAAAATCAGCAAGTTCTACACGCAAAACAATTCTCTGTTGTATTGGTATTGCGACATTGTAGAGTATGCCCAGGACGAATCCGCCCATACCCTGACCACCACGGATCTGCTGGCGGATGTGATCGTCTACCCCGACGGCCGCACCAAAGTGGTGGATTTGGACGAACTGGCCCAGGCTTTTGAAACGGGGCTGCTCACCGCCGCACAGCTTTCTGCTGCCCTGCGGCAGTTAAATCACCTGCTCACCTACATCTACAAAGATAAGTTCGATCAGCTGCAGGCGCCTATAGAAAACCTCGGACTGTAACGTCCGAGGTTCCTGCGTCAGATCAATAGAAAATATGCCCGCCTATGGATATGCCGGTCAATCCCGGTATAGGGGTGCGGAAATACACGCAATTCCCCACATTGCTCATGCCGGACATAGCTTCTTCCGCCGCTTTATAACAGTCAGCATTGGCCTTATTGTCTGTCAGCGCCAACGCCAGCCTGCCGCTGCCCACCGGCGAGAATTGCTTTTTTTGATAGATCACGCCCAGCACCGTGTCTGGATAGACACTGCTGAGCATACGATTGATCACCACAGCGCCCACCGCCAATTTACCCTCATAAGGTTCCCCGCCCGCTTCGCAGTAAATCAGATTGGCAAGCAGATACAGATCCCCGTCCGCAAAAGTTACGTCCGAGATATTACGCCAGGTGGCATTGGCCGCCCGCTGGGACATGGCAATCTCCTGCTGCAATTTCTGCTTGAGCGCTTCCAAATCCTCTTCCAGCTTTTTCATATTGGCCTCGTACTCCCTGGCCTCCGTCTCCGCGTCCGATATCTGATCCGCATAGTCTGCCATGCGGTTGCTGGTCTGGCTGATCAGGCCGGATACCCGGCTCTTTTCCACTTCCGCCTGCACTTTCAGATAGTCCAGTTCCTCCATCTCCTGTTGCAGCCTGATTTCCTCGGATTCAATAAACTCCCGGTTCTCGACAATCTGATCCAGCATGGCATCGTCCGCTTCCGCAATGCGCTCCGTATATATGGAGAGGTTCAGAAATCTTGCAAAGCTTTCCCAGCTAAAGAAAATATCCAGCAAATTATCCTGGCCCATCTCGTAGGCGTATTGTATCCTCTTCTCCATACAGGCATACTGCCACTGCTCTTTGGTCCTGGCATCCTCCAGCGCCTGCGTAGTATCCGCGATCTCCTGCTCCGTATCTCTGATCTGCTGTTCCAATACCGCCAGACGGTCACTGATCTCAGCCAACTGCTCATTCAACTCCGCCAACTGCCGTTTCAGAGATTTCTGTTCCCCCTTCAAACCGTCCAGTTCATGCTGGTTGGCATCCATCTGGCCTTCCAGCTGATCCTTCTCCTGCTCTTTTTCCTCTATCTCCTGCCTGGTGGAACTGGTGGCATACGAAGGGAACGGCACACTGACAAGCATCAGCGCCGCCGCCACTAAAAAGGCAATCCTCCGTTTTGTTCCACGCTTATAGTATGTTTTCATATTTTCTCACAGTTCCAATTCCACTTTTCTGCCCGTTTTACGGTAAGCCACATACTCCACTCCGGCGGCATCAAACATCCTCTTGGACGCCGCATTGGAGGGCGTCCCCTCATACTTGTCGCTTGCATATACCACCGTCTTGATGCCCGCCTGGATGATGGCCTTGGCGCACTCATTGCAGGGAAACAGGGACACATACAGCTTGGTTCCCTCCAGGGAGCCGCCCCGGTAATTGAGTATGGCATTGAGTTCGCTGTGGGTCACAAAAGGGTATTTGGTGTCCAGTTCCTCCTCTCCCTCCCTTGCCCAGGGAAAACTGTCATCGCCACAACCATTGGGAAAACCGTTATAACCCATGGACAAAATCTTGTTTTTCCGGCTGACAATACAGGAGCCTACTTGAGTGCCGGGATCCTTGGAACGCATTCCCGAAAGCTGGGCCACTCCCATAAAATACTCGTCCCAGCTGATATAATCCTCTCTCTTGCCGCTCATAACCCGCCCCCTTACCTGGTGCCGAAGATGCGATCCCCCGCATCCCCCAGACCGGGTACAATATACCCGTGGTCGTTCAGTCTCTCATCCAGCGCGCCGATATACATGTCTACGTCCGGATGTTGCCGCCCCATCAGTTCCACTCCCTCGGGAGCAGCGATAATACACATGAAATGGATGTTTCTGCAGCCCTTGTCCTTCAGCATCTGTATGGCCGCCGCCGAAGAGCCGCCGGTGGCCAGCATGGGATCCACCACAAACACCTCTCTGTCCGCGCAGTCGGCAGGAAGCTTACAGTAATATTCCACCGGCTTCAAAGTCTCCGGGTCACGGTACAGGCCGATATGTCCCACCTTGGCCGCAGGGATCAGGTTCAGCATACCGTCCACCATGCCAAGACCCGCCCGCAGTATGGGCACGATTGCCATCTTTTTGCCCCTGAGTTCCTTCACTGTGGCAGAACAGATAGGGGTCTCGATCTGCACATCGTCCAACTGTAACTCTCTGGTGGCCTCATAGCAGATCAGCATGGCGATCTCGCTGATGGTCTGCCTGAAATCCTTGGTGCCGGTCTCAGCCCTGCGGATAAAGCCAATCTTGTGCTGGATCAGGGGATGATCCATAACTACTACCTTTGCCATAATTTTGTCCTCTTATTTAAAAGTTCCGTTCGAAATTCCGCAGCTTCCCTCCTGGCACACTCATCCGGTGATGAACATCTTGACGCTTCGGCGTTCGAATATTCATCAGTGAGCCGTCCGGGAATCTGCTGTCTAGAAGTTCAGCATATCTACTCTTCTCTGATGTTTTTCTTCGTTGGAGAAGGGGGTGTTTAAAAAGGTCTCCACGATGTCCAGCGCCAGATTGTCGCCGATCATGCCGCCGCCCAAGGCCAGCACGTTGGCATCGTTGTGCAGGCGGGTCATCTTGGCGGACAAAGTATCCGAACACAGCGCGCAGCGAACTCCCGGCACCTTGTTGGCCGCAATACTGATGCCGATGCCTGTGGTGCAGATTACGATACCTTTCTCACAACTGCCCTCAGCCACTGCCTGGGCCACCGCTTTCCCGTATATGGGATAATCCACGGATGCCTTGCTGTCGCATCCCATATCCTGATAGGGGATCTGCTTCTCCTCCAGATACTGAATTACCCTCTTCTTTAAATCATAACCGCCATGATCACTTCCGATCGCTATCATAGTCCCTCCATTCCGCCGCTTTTACAGCCGCTTCCTAAATTATTGATATGCGTTTTTTTGCCTCTTCCCTGCTGATTTTCCGAACCGGTTCCCTCCCCTGGAGAGTCATACCCTATTATCCTGTCCAGCAGAAGAGACCGTGCCATCCAACACGATTAGTTTATGGCCCGCCGCTTTCAGCAGGCGGTTCATAATCGCCTGTCCCAGCCCTGTGGTTTCAAAACATTCCGAATATATCCTTGTCACCTGCGCATCGTCAAACTCTCTCAGAATACTGTATAAATGTCTGGCGATACTGTCCTCGTCCCGCCTGCTGCCCAGACTGCTGACCACATCGGCCCGGTACTGCGCCAGCGCCTCATCTGTGCCGATAACGCCCACCTTATATCCCTGTTTCCTGTCCTCTGCCGCATGGATATTGATGTAATTCGTCACCTGTCCGGCGGGCCCGGAGATAATCGTAAGTTCTCCCTTCGGCGCATAATGCCGGTACTTCATTCCCGGCGCTCTGGGAGCCTGTCCACTGTCTGCCTGGAGAATCGTCTGATCTACACCCACCTGCCCCAGCACCGTCTCCAGCATTTCCCGGGTAATATATCCCGGCCTAAGTATCTGCGGCGGACTGACGGTCAAATCCACAATGGTGGACTCCAGACCGATATCCCCCTCGCCGCCGTCCAGAATCATATCAATCCGCCCGTTCATATCCTCTAACACATACTTGGCCGAAGTGGGGCTGGGTCTGCCGGAGAGATTGGCGCTGGGAGCCGCCACATAACCGCCGCCCCAGACAATCAGCCTGCGCGCCACCGGGTGGGAGGGCATCCGCACCGCCACCGTCTCAAGTCCTCCCGTGGTTTCATAAGGAACGCTCTCCGCCTTGGGCAGGATCATGGTCAGCGGCCCTGGCCAGAAAGTCCGGGCCAGCAGCGCCGCCTCTCCGGACACTTGTCTGACAATGGCGGCCAGATCCTCCATGCGGGCAATATGGACAATCAGCGGATTGTCTGACGGCCGTCCTTTGGCGGCATAAATTTTCCTGGAGGACTCCGGGTTCAAAGCGTCTCCCCCCAGACCGTATACCGTCTCCGTGGGAAAAGCCACCAGACCGCCCCGGCGCAGCACCTCTCCTGCCTCCTGCAATGCCTGTTCCTCCTCGGAAGAAAGCGTTTCCCCCCGCCCCTGTATCATTATCACCCTAGTGTCCATTCCCCATACCTTTACCGACAGGCAAACCTGCCGCTCTGCCCCAAAACATGTTTCTGTATTGTATCATAACACACTTTGGCGGATTTGTCTAATTCGTCTCCGCCAGATACTGTAATATACCCATATGTATGGCCCAGGCCACCCGATCCTGATAGTCATCCCTGGCCAGCAGCGCCGCCTCCGCCTGGTTGGACAGGAAGCCGCACTCCACGATGACGATGGGAATATCCGTCTTTTTCAGCAGATAATAACTGTCGTTGGCCTTGATCTGCCGATGGTTCTCCGGATCCAGTTTCTCCACCAGCTGCTTTTGCAGCAACTGTGCCAGCAGCTGCCCGTCCCTGCTGCCGTCATAGTAAAATACCTGCGCTCCGTGGACAGATTCTTCCGGATAACTGTTCTGGTGGATGCTGACGGTGATAGCGGGCTTTGTCTCCTCAATCAGGGCAACCCTCCGCTTCATATCCTGCACCTTTTTGTTGGATGCGTCGCTGTCATACAGACCGTTTTCATCCTCCCTGGTCAGCACCACCCGAATGTCCTGCGCTTCCAGATACTGCTGCACCTTACGGGCAATGCTCAGATTTACGTCCTTCTCCAGCACCTGGCCTATGCCTATCTTGCCGGGATCGTCTCCCCCGTGCCCCGCATCGATCACCACGCAGACCTGATCCTTGGCCTGTGCCGCATCCCCTGTCTCCACATTCTTTCCGCCCACGAATACCGCCGCGCTGTGCGCCACATAGACCATGGACAAAACCAGCAGTACTCCCAGCGCCAGCGAAAAAATTTTTTCTGTCCTTTTCACCATATTGATAATAATCCTCAATCTTCTTATTATCAATATATGTCGGCCCAATCGGTCATATGCCGCGCCGCAAGGCACCACAGACGCCGGACGGGCTCCCCTGGCTTGCCCGAAGCCTACGGGGCATTGACATAGGCGTTGATCAGTTCCCATGCCTCCGGGGTGCCGTAACTGATCTGCCATACGGCCGCTCCGGCAATGCCCCGGTTCTGCATCACATTCAGCTTCACCTGGATGGATTCCTCCGTCTCCGCCCATATCTTGTGGGTCTTGCTGCCGCTCTGCCATTCCGCGTACAGCTGGGAGGTCTCCTCGTCCCAGGTGGCCTCCACACCGACTCGCCGCAGATAATCCTTGGTGTTGGACAAGAGCAGGTACTCGTCCGTCACCGTAGCTCCGTCAATTGTCCACAGAATTGTATAAAAGGGCAGGGCGTTGATCACCTTTTCCTTCGGCACCTGTTCCAGGGTGCGGTCAATGCCGCCGCTGACATAGCCGATGCTGGCCACGGAACCGGGATCTCCGCTGCCGTGCCAATGTTCGTCGTAGCCCATGACAATCACATAGTCGGCCACCTTCCCCTGCACATCCCTGCGATAATAATCATTAAAATTATAGGGCACATAATTGTCAAAGGACAAAATCAACCCGCTTTTTCGACATGCGATGGACAGTTCCCGAATAAACTGGGCATAATGGTCGCTGCACTCCGTCGTCAGATTCTCAAAGTCAATATTGATGCCATCCAGATTCAGGTTCAGCGCCTCGTTTACTATATTATCAATCAATCTGCCTCTGATGGTAGTAGAGGACAGGATCTGGAACTCATTGATGCCCACCCGATTTATATTGTTATAGTTGAAATTGTCCAACACCCCCCATACCTGCAGTCCCATGCCATGGGCGCGTTCCACGTAAGAACTGCTGGCAAAACTCTGGAAATTGCCCTCATTGTCGCTGAGGCTGAACCAGGTAGGCGCAATCACATTCATCCCCCTGGTGCCGGCCACCATGCTCTCCAAAGTATCATTGCCTCCCACTCCCCCTATGGAGTGAAAGCCCAGACTCACCTTGCCGGGCAGCCGGATGGAAGTGTACTCCGGCTCCACATAGTCCGTCACCGGAATCTCCTGGATCTCCGTTATATCCTGGAGCAGTTTGTTTTCCACATAGCCGATATATCCGTCACTGGTCCGCACCTTGCTCCAGGTCTCCATCTGTTCCAGCACTTTTACCTGGCTGCCCCCGGGCACGTCCCACAAAATCTCGCTCTTAATGCCCCCTTTTACCCGCACCGCCGTATCCTTCGCCACAGTGGCCACGGTGGCGCTGCCCCACTGTGTGTACACCTGCACATGACACTGGGCGTATTGCAGTTCCACATTGCTGTAACGCTGTACATAATCCGCCGCGATATAGACCTGGCCCCCATCTTCATAGGCAATCATATAGCCCAGATCCTCGCTGCCGCCCTCCCGCTCCTCTACGGAGCTTCCCAGCGACACACGCACTACCTCCGTGGGCAGCGCATACAGCAGCAGACCCTCTGCGCGATCCGCGTAAAAAGTATCATTAAAATATTGATGCACCATATCCATGGGAAAATAACACTTTCCCTCCTTCAAGGGCGCCAGCGTCTCCAGCCTCTCATCCTGTAGGTACACAGCCACCAGACTGTCGGCCTCTTCCGCCGTCAATCCATAATACTCCGTCAGTTCCACTCTCTCCTTGGAATAAGAGTACTTTTCCACCAGCATACTGCCAAGCGTCACTGCGCCGATCACTAAAATGAGCAGGATTGCTATGATTACTGGAATCGCTTTTTTCATAAATTACCTCTTTCTTTCTAAAATCAGACAGCTACCATACATACCGGCGAAAAGGAGCCGATCCTTTCCGCCAATATGTAATAGTATACCAAACTATTCCGGCAACGTCATCACCTATTTTGACAAAATACGGCAGAACGTCATATTATTTTTATCAGCTGCTTTTTGTTAGAGAGGCATTCTCCGCCGCAGGCATCCGTTCCGCCCTATTTCGAGGCACTGATCCATGGCTTACTGTGGATCGATTCTGTCAAACCTTACCTGTTCAAGAATGCCCATATCGTTCAGAACATAATCGGGCATGTAGACCGTTTGCTCCTGCACACATTTGCAGGCCACTTCGTCCGGGGAAGCCGGCCGGTTGTCCACATACAGGTCTACGCCCCGCTCCTGCACCTTCTGCAGCTGCATCCGTATCATCTCCCGGACGCTTTGGACTTCTTCTTCGCTCAAGTTATCCCTCCTCCCAATATGCTGTACATCCAAAAGGAAAAATCGTGATATATTATGTCAGCAAATTCCATATCTGTGTTGGGTAAACGCGGGGAATAGTTGGTCCAGAGAGCTCCGACAGTACAATGCAAAAAATATAAATGTAGATTTTGAATTATAATGTGACTTAAATTTAAAAAGTGGGAAATATATTATATAAACCGATCAAGCTCGCATTAACCGCTTGTAAGACATCCCGATTATTTTAGCAAAAGAACAGACTGACTCATACTATAAAATAAAAAGGATGAGAGGAACGAAACGTTCCGGATCTTCGGAATAAATAAAGATATTTTTAACCGCTTGCCTCCCTTCCTGTACGGAATATCGGAAGCATCTCTTGGAATGCATTATATGCCATCTGTCATATTTTGGCAAGTAGAAAATTAAATTTTTTCTAAAAACATTCTAAGGTCTATTGACGAAGAACCTGGGAAAGTATATGCTGTAAAAGCAATTACGGAATTTTTTTATAGATCCGAAAGGAGATGATCCTAATGAAAATAGAAAAAGTAAGCGAAAACCAGATTCGCTGTACCCTGACTAAAGAGGATCTGGCCAGCAGGGAACTCCAGATCAGCGAACTGGCTTACGGCACGGAAAAGGCAAAAAACCTGTTCCGGGACATGATGCAGCAGGCCAATTTCGAGTTTGGCTTTGAGGCCGAAGATATTCCGCTGATGATCGAGGCCATCCCCATGAACGCGGAGTGCATAGTGCTGATTATCACCAAAGTGGAGGACCCTGAAGAACTGGATACCCGGTTTGCCCGGTTTGCCCCCTCCGTACATGAGGATCTGGCGGATGCCGAGGAGGAAGCAGCCTCTGCGGCTGACGAGGTGCTGGATCTGTTCCGCAGACTTCAGGGCAGCGAGGATATCTCCTCCCCCGAAATGCCGGCTCCGGAGCTTTCCGCCGATACGGAGAGTAAACTGATGATGAGAATGCTCCGGTTCCATTCTCTGCATCTGCTGATAACAGCCGCCGCTGCCGTCGCAGCCGGTGCAAAGGGCTCCAGTTCCCTGTACAAAGATACCCGGGAAGACTGCTATCTGCTGTTCCTGTCCCATCCCCAGCGGGATGCTTCCGACTTCAACAGATGCTGCAATATTCTCTCGGAATATGGATCCTTTGTCAAGGTGACGGCCTCCACCCCCTCCTATCTGGAAGAGCACTGTGAGACGGTGGTTTCGAAAAATGCGTTGCAGGCTCTGGCTCAAATCTGAAAACTGCAGTTCCAAAAAAAATGCCTGGGGGATTCCCCAGGCATTCCTAACATAACTACGCCTCCTGAATGTTCTTCATCAGCGCTTCAACATCAATGCCATGCACCATTGCGGCCTCCTCCAGGCTCTCGCCCTGAGCGGACGGGCATCCCAGACAGTGCATACCTGCTTCCATCAAAATCGGCGCCACATCCGGGTTCTTCCTCAGAATTTCCCCGATGGTCATCTCCTTGGTAATTCCTTGCATATTTCAACACCTCCTGATTTAGTGCTTTGCATCTTCCCCCGAACATCCTCGTACCCGCAGGCAGTGCCTGTCCTGCTTCCGCCTTCGTTGGGAAAATGCCGTTTTTAGTTTCCTTTTCCGCCTTTACAGTATAATACTTTTCCCCGCTTCTGGCAAGCATAACCTTTTATGGACAGTTTTTATAAATTTTTAATAAAAATAATGGCCAAAATAGCAATTATGTACAGGAAAAAGTACACTACCAGCCTTGACTATCCCGATTCTTTCTCCTATAATAGGGGCATAGGATTAGGAGTTACCAAAACACATTCACTAATTCAATATCTTATAGGAGGCTATTTCAAATGAGACCTGAATGGAACGAATTTGTAGGCGGCAAGTGGGAAAATGAAATCAATGTTCGTGATTTCATCCAGAAGAACTATCATCCCTATGATGGAGATGATTCTTTCTTAGTTGGCCCTACACAAAACACAAAGGATTTGTGGGCAATGGTACTGGATCTGCAGAAGCAGGAGAGAGAAGCAGGCGGCGTTCTGGACATGGACACCAAGGTTGTTTCCACCATCACCTCCCATGGTCCTGGTTACCTTGACAAGAGCAAGGAGACCATCGTTGGTTTCCAGACCGACAAGCCTTTCAAGAGATCCCTGCAGCCCTATGGCGGTATCCGTATGGCAGAGAAGGCTTGCGCCGACAACGGCTACGAGGTCGATCCCGAGATCAGCGAGTTTTTCTCCACTCACAGAAAGACCCACAATGCAGGTTGTTTTGATGCTTATAATGCAGAGATGAGAGCCTGCCGTTCTTCCCATATTATCACCGGTCTGCCTGATGCCTATGGCCGTGGCCGTATCATCGGCGACTACAGAAGGGTTGCCCTGTACGGTATCGACAGACTGATTCAGGATAAGGAGGAGCAGAAGGCTTCCACCGGCCGTGTGATGACCGACGATGTGATCCGTCTGCGCGAAGAGATTTCCGAGCAGATCGTTGCCCTGAAGCTGATGAAGGAGATGGCTGCTTCCTACGGCTGCGATATCTCTAAGCCCGCTGCCAACGTAAAAGAGGCTATTCAGTGGACCTACTTCGGCTATCTGTGTGCCGTTAAGGAGCAGAACGGCGCCGCTATGTCCCTGGGACGTACCTCCACCTTTATCGACTGCTATGCAGAGAGAGATCTGAAGAACGGTGTGTTCACCGAGGAGCAGATCCAGGAGTTCATCGACCACTTCATCATGAAGCTGCGTCTGATCAAGTTTGCCCGTACTCCTGAGTACAACCAGATCTTCGCCGGTGATCCTGTATGGGTAACCGAGTCCCTGGCTGGTGTGGGCGTAGACGGTCGTCATATGGTTACCAGAATGAGCTTCAGATATCTGCAGACCCTGTACAATCTGGGCGCTTCACCTGAGCCCAACCTGACCGTACTGTGGTCCACCAGACTGCCTGAGGGCTTCAAGCGCTTCTGTGCTAAGACCTCCATCAACACATCTTCCATCCAGTATGAGAACGATGACCTGATGAGAGTGACCCATGGCGATGACTATGGTATTGCCTGCTGCGTATCTTCCATGAGAATCGGTAAGGAGATGCAGTTCTTCGGCGCTCGCGCCAACGTGGCTAAGTGCCTGCTGTACGCTTTGAACGGCGGCGTGGACGAAGTTACCAAGAAGCAGGTTGGTCCTAAGTACCGTCCTGTGGTCGGCGATGTTCTGGACTTTGACGATGTGTACAGCAAGTTCATCGACATGCTGGAGTGGCAGGCTGATGTGTATGTAAATACCCTGAATATTATCCACTATATGCATGACAAGTACTGTTACGAGAGAGCTGAGATGGCTCTGCATGACAGAGATGTGAGAAGATACTTCGCAACCGGTGTTGCCGGCCTGTCCATCGTGGCAGACTCTCTGTCCGCTATCAAGTATGCCAAGGTTGAAGTTGTCCGCGATGAAGATGGTATCATCGTTGACTTCAAGACCACCGGCGAGTTCCCGAAGTATGGTAACGATGACGACCGTGTTGACAGCATTGCCCAGGATGTGGTTCATAAGTTTATGACCGCTATCAGAAGGCATCACACCTACAGAGATGGATTCCCTACCACTTCCATCCTGACCATTACTTCCAATGTAACCTACGGCAAGGCAACCGGTAACACGCCTGACGGACGTAGAAAGGGCCAGCCTTTCGCTCCCGGCGCTAACCCGATGCATGGACGTGACACCCACGGCGCAGTGGCATCTCTGTCTTCCGTATCCAAGCTGCCCTTCAATGATGCGCAGGACGGTATCTCCAATACCTTCACCATCATCCCCGGCGCTCTGGGCAAGGAAGATCAGGTGTTCAGCGGAGACATTGAGTTGGATCTGAGCAAGTAATCTGTAGACCACATCGAGACTATGATGTAGAAAGAGGTAAATATGGACGAGAATAAAATGATTGATGACCTCGTAAAAATGCTCGATCAGGGCATGGCAGACGGCATGGGACACATCAATGTGGACCGTGACGATACCGAGGAAAACAAAACCGTTCAGACCATGGGTTGTTCGGATTGTTCCCGCACCCCGCTGGCCTGCAGTGTACCTACTTTGCATCAGGGACTGGATGATTACGAATAGGTGCAGTACATGCCGCCCCCTACGGGCGGGCGGCATAAAATATATCAATAACAGTCTCTGCACTACGGCCTCCCTCTCAGGGGACGCCGTAGTGCAGAGACGGAACTCAGAATAGGAGGAAAAAATTATGGCAGCAAGTGCAGCACAGGTTGATAACCTGGTAAACTTATTGGATGGCTATGCTACGAAGGGCGGTCATCATCTGAATGTAAACGTGTTGAACAGAGATACCTTATTGGATGCTCAGGCTCATCCCGAGAATTATCCTCAGCTGACCATCCGCGTGTCCGGCTATGCAGTGAACTTCATCAAGCTGACTCCGGAACAGCAGGCTGACGTTATCTCCCGTACCTTCCATGAGGCTATCTAATCGGCAGTGGCCGATTAACCGAAAGAGGGGTCCCGTGAACCGGGACTCCCTTTTTTTGTACTCCTTTTCCATTTTTCGGACATACTATATCCATGCGGCATTCTTTCAAAACCATCTTTCCATTTATTAGAAATTCTGCTATAATGACTTTATTCAATATTGGTTTTGGATGTTGCACATCCAAATACCGATTAAGGTAATAACACGAGCATAATCCACGTTATGCAGGAAAGAGGTAAGCCAGGAATTGCCTTCACGAAAGGAGATGCTATTATTTATGCAAGGGAGAATTCATTCACTTGAGAGTTTTGGCACTGTGGACGGCCCCGGCACACGTTTTGTTGTGTTCGTACAGGGATGTCCCATGCGTTGTGCCTACTGCCACAACCCTGACACCTGGGAGATGAGCGGCGGCACAATGATGGAGCCGGCCTATATCATCGAGCAGTACGAAAGAAACAGTGCTTTCTACAAAAACGGCGGCGGCCTGACCGTCACCGGCGGGGAACCCCTGATGCAGGTGGACTTTCTGATCGACCTGTTCACATTGGCAAAAGAGAAAAATATACACACCTGTATTGACAGTTCAGGTATTGCCTTTAATCCAGACAACACTGCATGGATTCAGAAACTGGATAAGCTGATGACGCTGACGGACCTAGTAATGCTGGACATCAAGCACATCGATCCCGCCAAGCACAAGGAACTGACCTCCCAGCCCAACCAGCACATTCTGGAATTTGCCGCCTACCTGAACGAGAAAAAAGTTGATATGTGGATACGGCATGTGGTGGTGCCAGGCATCACAGACGACGATAAATACCTGTATGACCTGGGCTATTTCATCGGCCAATTTGACAATTTAAAGGCGCTGGATGTGCTGCCCTACCACACCATGGGCGAGGCCAAATACAAAAAACTGGGAATTGACTACAAACTGGCCGGTGTCCCTGCCATGGACAAGGACAAGGTGGTTGAAAAGAAAAAGGTGATTTTGGAAGGTGTCAAAAAACGCCGCGCAGAGCAAAATTAGTACTTGTATTCATCCGCATTCTATATTACAATAAGAGAGGTATTAAAAATCTATTCTATCATTAGGGAGGATAAGAGTATGGCATTTGTAGTAGGCGACGCTTGTGTAGGCTGCGGTGCTTGTGCCGGTGCGTGTCCTGTAGGCGCAATCAGCATGGATACCGGTGTTGCAGTGATCGATCCCGATACCTGCATTTCCTGTGGTTCCTGTGCCGGTAACTGCCCTGTGGGTACCATCAGCGAAGAGTAAGCGTATTTGTGAGAGTGAAAAGGCATTTCAGAAAACGAAATGCCTTTTTTTCTTATCTCCGGTAGGCTTGGGGGGCTTGACCTTCTCCGCTGCCCGCTCCTTTTTGTCCGCTTTGTCCGCCTTCCTGCGACTTTTTTTGCACAACAGTTCATCCATCTTCCGGTAGTATTCCTCGCTGCGCTGCTGGGCCAGACGGTCCCTCTCCTCCTCCCGCTCCTCCTGACTGCGAAATTGATAATCCAACTCCTTGATAAGGCTTTCCTTCATACTCTGGCAGAGTTCCTCATTGTTTTCCCGCAAAGTTTCTCGGATCAACTGCTGCAAAAGCCATTGCAGGCGGCGCGCTTTGTCCTCCCGGCTTTCCGCTGACAAACCGGACGATTTCTGCCGGATAGGCTCCGCCAACTCCTGCTGCACGGGAGCGGAATATTCCTCTCTCTCCGGGACCATATCGCTGTCCCTGACAGAAACCACCTCAATAGCCATGGAAGGATCTCTACCTGCGTCCTGCATATTTCCCTGGGATATATCCTCCCGGGGCATTTCTCTCCCTGCTGTCCTCTCACGAAATTCCTCCTGAGGCAGAACATCCAATTTTCCATCTTTTAGGATCATCTTGATCGCTTTCAACTGTAATCCCCTTTCTTTCATAGCTTTGATCTGCTTGAAGCGTTCCACATCCTCCTGCGTATAGTAACGGTGCCCCAGCTCATTGCGCTTGATGGGCAGCCGCAGTTCCTCCTCCCAATAGCGCAGCACATGACTCTCCACCTTGACCTCCTTGGCGGCATCCGATATGAGCAAGTAAGTTCCCATAACTTTCCCCTTTCTTATTTAAAGTTCCGCATATTCCTTGTCTGTACACAATCCTGGTGAACAAAATCATGCCGCTTGGGCGTCTTGCTTTTGTTCAGTGTATATTCCAGGGATATGCTGTTTATATAATTTCCTGTTTCGCGTATAAAAAGAGAATGGACTTTCCCTTCCATTCTCTTTCGTAGGTTCTGTTTTTTATCTCTCCAGATTGGCGAACCTGGTGTATTTGGGCAGCCAGGCCAACTCCACAGTGCCTATGGGGCCGTTTCTCTGCTTACCTATGATAATCTCAGCAATATCCTTTTTCTCCGTATCGTGATTGTAATAATCATCCCGATATATAAACATCACCACATCCGCATCCTGCTCGATGGCACCGGACTCACGCAGATCCGACATCATTGGACGGTGATCCGGCCTCTGCTCCACTGCACGGCTCAGCTGGGACAGCGCCACCACCGGCACATGCAGTTCCCTTGCCAGGCCCTTCAGTGCCCGGGAAATATCCGAGATCTCCTGCTGTCTGGAATCCGACTTGCCGCTGCCCGACATCAATTGCAGATAGTCGATGATAATGATGGACAGATTGTGCTCCAACTTCAGCTTACGGCATTTGGTCCGCAGTTCCGCGATACTGATGCCAGGAGTATCATCTATAAAAAGGTTGGAGCGGCCAATCACACCCGCGCTTTCGATCAGCTTTTCCCACTCCTCGTCATCCAACTGTCCCGTGCGCAGCTTCTGGGCATCCACGCTGGACTGCAGAGAAAAAAGACGGTTTACCAGCTGCTCCTTGCTCATCTCCAGGCTGAAGATCGCCACCGTGAGGTCCAATTTAAAAGCAATATGCTGGGCGATATTCAGCACAAACGCCGTCTTACCCATGGAAGGGCGGGCGGCAATCAGAATCAAATCCGAGGGCTGCAGGCCCGCCGTTCGGTAATCCAGATCCAGAAAGCCGGTGGCAATACCTGTCACCGTACCCTTCTGCCTGGACGCTGCCTCGATTCTGTCCATGGCGTTCATCACCACCTGCCGGATGGGGGTGAAATCCTCGGTATTGCGCTTCTGCACCAGCTGGAAAACTCTCTTCTCCGTGTCCTCCAGTATGTTCTCAAGGCTTTCCTTGCCCGTATAACAGGTGTTGGCAATCTCCTCGTTGAGTCTGATCAGTCTGCGCAGGGTGGACTTTTCCGCCACAATGTTGGCATAGTATTTGATATTTGCGGAGGTAGTCACCATCCCCAGCAGGTCCCGGACGAACTCCAGGCTGCTCACCTCCGGCGGCACATCCTTTTCCTTCAGCTTGTCCTGCAATGTCACCAGGTCCACCGGATAGCCCTTATCGTTCAGTTCCACCATGGTCTCAAACAGGATGCCATACTGCCTGTTGTAAAAATCCTCTCCCATGACGATCTCGGAAGCCACCACAATGGCCTCCCGATCCATGATCATGGAACCAATCACCGCCTGTTCCGCCTCCACACTGTGGGGCAAAATTCTTTTAATCGCTATTTCATCCATATTTTCCTTATTCCCGCATAACTGGAGTTTGACTTAGGCCAAGCTGTGCTATCGCGTTTCATACAAGCTCCCAGGCCCGCAAGCCCGCCCCAGATTCTATGCCTCCGTCACTTTCACGGTAAACTTTCCGGTCACCTGGGGATGGAGCTTCACAGCCACCTCATAATTGCCAAAGCTCTTCAGGCTCTCTCCCAGCTGTATCTTCTTCTTGTCCAGTTCAATGCCATGCTGTTCCTTCAGTGCCGCCGCGATCTCCTTGGAAGACACAGAACCGAAGGTCTTGCCGCCCTCACCCGCCTTGATCCTAACCACCACCTGACGAGGCTCCAGGTCTGCGGCCAGCGCCTTAGCGGCATCCAGTTGTTCCTGGGCGAGTTTCTCACTGTTGGCTTTCTGCAGCTTTAGTTCATTCAGGTTCTTAGGTGTGGCCTCCACGCCGATCTTTTTCGGCAGAATGTAATTTCTCGCATATCCGTCACTGGCCTCGATAATGTCGCCCTTCTTCCCCAGCTTTTTCTCATCCTGTAATAAAATAATCTTCATATTCTTCCTCCTATTAGAGTTCCGCATGTTCCCTACCAGTTCACATATCAGGTGATGCACATCCGGCCGCTTTGGCGTCCAGATGTTCATCAGTGTACTGTCCGGGAACATGCTGTCTTGGCGTTCCGCATGTTCCCTACCAGTTCACATATCAGGTGATGCACATCCGGCCGCTTTGGCGTCCAGATGTTCATCAGTGTACTGTCCGGGAACATGCTGTCTTGGCGTTCCGCATGTTCCGCATGTTTTCCTGCTTAAATTTCCCCTGTCTCCAGCATATTGTCTATGGTGGATTTCAAGACGCCGATGGCTTCAATAATCCCAGCGCCCTCCATCTGGCAGGCGGCAATGGACATATGTCCGCCTCCTCCCATTCGCTCCATGATCAGCTGCACATTGACCTCGTCAATGGACCGGGCGCTGATATAAATCTTGCCCTGGTAATCCGTAAGCACGAAGCTGGCCTTGATTCCCTTTATGTTCAGAAGCTCGTTGGCCGCCTGGGCACCCACAATCGTAGGACTTGGCAGATCGTCGCTGGTACACACCGATATGGCAAAATTCTGCCGGTATATCTCGGCCTGGCTGACGGCATCCGCCTTGGCCTTGTACTCATTGGCATCCTCCCGAAACAGCTTTCTCACCCTGGTCACATCCGCGCCATTACGGCGCAGGAACGCAGCCGCCTCAAAGGTTCGCACACCGGCCTTACTGACAAAATTGTTGGTGTCAATAATGATGCCGGAATACATACAATCCGCCTCCTCGGGACGTATTTTGATATTGTCATAAGTGTACTGCAATATCTCTGATACCATTTCGCATGCCGAAGACGCATAGGGCTCCACATAGGAGAGCGTGGCGTTCTCGATGGTTTCCTTGCCCGCCCGGTGATGATCCAGCACCACCACGGATTTACAGAACCGCAGCAAATCAGGACATTCCGTAATAGAAGGCTTGTTTACATCCACTACCACAAGCACCGCATTGCCACCGGCAATCTCAATGGCGCGCTGGCTGTCAATGATCATGTCCTCCTCGTAATCGGGATTATTTCGGAACAACTCCAGCAGCGGCTGTATGGAGGCCGGAGTATCATTCAATACAATATGGGCTTTTCTCTCCAGCGTCTGGGCTATCCGGTGGATGCCCACCGTGGCTCCAAAGCTGTCGGCATCCGGATTTCTGTGGCCCATCACCAGCACCGTGTCCTTGGCTGTGATAATCTCCCGCAGAGCATGGGCTTTCACACGGGCCTTCACGCGGGTATTTTTCTCCACCTGCTGACTCTTGCCGCCATAGTAGGTCACACTCTCCGGAGTCTTGATCACGGCCTGATCGCCGCCGCGTCCCAAAGCCAGGTCAATGGCATTGCGGGCAAATTCATAGTTCTGCGCGTATGTCAGTCCGTCCAAGCCCACGCCCATGCTGATGGTTACAGCCATCTCATTGCCAATATTGACGGTCTTGACGTCCTCCAGCAGTTCAAACCGGTTCGCCTGCAGCTGGGCTATGGCCTTTTTCCGCAGGATAATCAAGTATTTGTCCTTCTCCAGCTTCTTGGATATGCCGTCCAATCCTGAAATGTATTTATTGACCTTTCGATCAATCAGAGCGATCAACAGGGAACGCCTGACCTCCTCCACGCTCTCCAGGGCCTCGTCATAATTGTCCAGATAGACCATGCCCACCGCCAGAGACTGGTCGTCCACCTCCTGCAGGGCGATATGCAGCGCCGTCTCATCAAAAAGGTACATGGCGATCAGATATCCATTGTACCCCTCCGCCTGGATCATATCGCTGTGCTCGGCCATCTCCTTCAGAGAAATTCTTTTGAACCGGACCACATACTCGCTGCCTTCATAACGAAGATCATACTGTGCCTCGTCCAGACCGCTGTCATCCGGCAGCCGGTCCCGGGTGAGGGTGGGAAACAGGCTTGTAAGGGATTTGCTGTAGCCCTTGGGCTGATGTACCACCGTCTCAAAAGCCGCATTGGTCCAGATTATCTTACCTCCGTCATCCAGCAACGCATAAGGAATTTCCAACTCCCGCAGGAGTTTTTTCTGAATCTGCCCGTATTCCGTCGCAAAGCTGATCAGTTCATTCATAATCAGGGGCTTGTTGTAAAAATACAGGGTGAGGGTGATCGCCAGGTAAAATATAGTAAAGCAGGTCACAATACCGCCTGCCCGGTAATCAATCAGGAACACTGCCGCTGAGACAGCACAGAGCAGAATCCCCAGATAAATCGTAAAATTCAAATATGTCTTAATACGTCCCTTTAACCTGATATATTTTTTCATATGTCCTGCCATAATTACCTCTTCGTGGATATCCGGGGCATGGATAGCCAATCTCCCCCTTCTCCCACCTGCTCTGCCCTTTGCGGGACTTATGCCATGATCGCCATGCGGCTGCGCAAAGATGCCTCCTGGCCGTTTCCCGCCTTGAATATGGATATATTGTATCATAGTTTGCCGTATTATGCCACTAATTAATTTGTCATATTGCAGCGGGTCTTCCCGAGTTCTGCTGTTTACGGAAAAAAAACAGGGATGAAAAGATTTCTTTACATACTTTTAGCTATTTTATATTGTATGAACTTTTTTATAGATGTATAATATATCTGTTAAAGGATCTCTCGTACAGGAATACATTGTCAAGGCTGCTGTGGGAGCAAAATGACGAAAGCGAGGATATTTCTTATGTTACAACCGCAGAGAGAAATATATGAAATTGCGGATATCTATGCTCTGCCGAACGGTCAAAGGGCAGAATTGATAGACGGTCGCATGTATATGATGGCGCCTCCTTCTACAATCCATCAAAGAATATTAAGTGAGCTGCATGGAACAATCTACAATTACATCAAAACCAGAGGCGGAACCTGCAATGTGTTTGCCGCACCATTTGCAGTGTTTATTAATAAAGATGAGCGAAATTATGTAGAACCGGACATTTCGGTTATATGTGACAGAGCAAAAATTGATGAAAACGGCTGCAACGGCGCACCTGACTGGATTATAGAGATCACATCCCCTTCTACAGGTCAGTTGGATTATGGTGTAAAACTTTTTAAGTACCGCACTGCCGGAGTTCGGGAATACTGGATTGTAAACCCCTTAAAAAAAACAGTAACTGTTTACGATTTTGAGCAGGAAAAAAGAACGAATCAATATTCTTTTGATGATACAATTCCTGTATGTATTTACGCGGATTTAAGCATCAATATTGCGGATTTGCTTTCTTAGATTATAAAGAACCCGCCTTTCGGCGGGTTCTCCTGTTGCAAAGGATTTCTGATTCATATTATCGATGCTGGGGCTACTGCAGCAGAGACAGTACACCCTGATTGGCCTGATTAGACTGTGCCAGCATAGCCTGACCGGCCTGAGCCAAGATGTTGTTGTTGGAATACTTCACCATCTCGGTAGCCATATCGGTGTCACGGATCTGGCTCTCGGCTGCGGTGGTGTTCTCTACTACATTGTCCAGGTTGTTGATGGTATGCTCCAGACGGTTCTGAATAGCACCGAGAGCTGAACGCTGCTCGGAAACCTTCTTGATAGCAGCATTCAACGTATTGATGGTTTCGGTTGCGTTCTCCTCCGTATCCACCTTCAAACCACTCACACCGATGCTCTTCGCGTTCATGGCATCAATTTCCAGGGAGATCTTATTCTGATCATCACCGTCCGCGCCAACATGGAGGCTCAGCTTCAGAGCCTTGGTAACTTCCACATCCTCTGTCGTGCCATCGGCTACTGCCGCCTTACCGGGCTTTACATTCACAAATTTCGCTATCTGATCAGAGCCAACCTCCAGCCAGTCAGCCGGCTTGGTGGCATCACCGCCTGTTTTCAGATAATACATCTTAGTCTTGATAGAACCATCTTCATTGAAAAATCCGGCCAAATCCTTTTCTTCAATAGCTGTACCATCTGTAGCAGAAGCCAATTTGGTGCTGACCACCTCAAAATTGCCCGTCAAGTCACCGGCTGCAACCTTCTGATCCTCTGTCTGTGCCCCGTACTCTCCGGTCTTACTAGCAGCCGCCTTGTAAATATTCACACCATCCTTCAGTGCGACGGCGCCGCCCTTTACTTCAAGGTACTCTAAAATCTCATCATCAGTCATTTTCTGATCCGAGCCTGCTTTGTACCATGATAGTGTACCTGCCTTACTTGCAGCAAAGCCAACACCACTTGTACCATACCCGGGCTGGTAAGTTGCCTCCACCGGAACTGCATCAGCTGCCGGTACATCGACCGTCTTGATCTCTGTCCCATCTCCCTTAAGCAGATAGGTCTCGTTAAACTTGGTGGTATTGGCCACACGGTCAATCTCCGTGATCAGCTGATCAACTTCTGCCTGAATATAACTTCTGTCGTCAGCGCTGTTGGTTCCATTAGCGGCCTTTACTGCCAACTCATTCATTCTCTGCAACATGTCATGCACTTCAGTCAAAGCGCCCTCAGCAGTCTGCACTGCACTGATGCCATCCTGAGCATTCAAAGATGCCTGGGTAAGACCCCGGATCTGCTTTCTCATTTTCTTGGAAATCGCCAGACCAGCGGCATCATCCGCAGCGCGGTTAATCTTATAACCAGAAGACAGCTTCTCGGTGGACTTAGACTGGGATGAAGAGGTCAGTCCCGGCGTTCCTAACGTTGGAGATATTTTTCCTTCTATACTTCTCCGGATGTTCTTCCTCCCGGTAAAAGCAGGGCATCTTCGCCCGCAGTTCCGAATCCTGTATCCTTTTCTCCAGCGCCTTGCTCCTGACGATGTTCAACTCCCTGGGCGCATCGATCATGATGCGCATATGATTTCCCGTGCCCCCCCAAAAACACCAGCCTGATATCATCTCCAATCATCACATACTCCTCTGCCGCCACTGACATTCTTAACATCCTTCTACCTCCCTGCACCTTCCCGATATACCGGGCCATGCCGCCTTGCACCTTCCGTCGCCGATTTACCTTTTGCAACATTTCATTTCAAATGTTGCATCTTTTTACAAAAAGTAGTATCACATATCAAAAAAAGGAGAATATTATGAGTACAACACAACCTATCAGAGACAGAGAAGAATTACAAAGATTCAAAAATTATTACCTTCTGGACGAGCCAAACTACCGCAATTATGCCTTGATCATTACCGGGCTGAACACGGCCCTGCGGATCAATGACATCTTGCACCTGACCTGGGATATGGTGTTTGATGACGGCAACATACGAAAGCACATTGAACTAAAGGAGCAGAAGACCGGTAAAACCAACCGCATCCTGCTGAACGCGGAGCTGCGCGCGGTCCTGGTACAGTATAGATCCCAATTCCATGCACAATATCCCCAATGGGGGCCCTATCTGTTCATCAGCCAGCGCAGGTCAGGAAATCCCCTGTCCAGATACCAGGCTTACCAGATAATCCGCCATGCAGCGGAGACAGTGGGGCTGGACAAAAATATCAGCTGTCACTCTCTGCGCAAGACCTTTGGGTACTATGCCTGGAAACAGGGAATCCCTCCCGCTATGCTGATGTGCATCTTCAACCACTCCTCCTTCCAGATCACCCGGCGCTACCTCTGTATCGACCAGGATGACAAAGATGCCGTATTTTCCAATATTCGGTTGTAACCCTGGAAATTTGGACAAGAATTTAAAAACACTTCAAACGGCACATCAAAAAAAATATTTTTTCAATCCTCTCTAAAGTAATGGAAAAAACCACCGATATATGTAATGTGAGCAAAGATGCAACATTTGAAATGAATTGTTGCATCTTTTTTATTTTTCTCCCACTCCCTGTTTTTATCCATACAAAAAAAGAAACACCGCAAAACAACAGCCCTGCTGCCATTTTACAGTGTTTCCTATTCTCTTTCTTTATTACCTTGAACCTTAGTCCTGAACGTAAGGCATCAATGCCACGTGGCGCGCCCTCTTGATGGCGGAAGTCAGCGCCCTCTGGTGCTTCGCGCAGTTGCCGGTGATACGGCGGGGAAGGATCTTGCCTCTCTCGGACACATATCTCTTGAGCTTGTTGGTATCCTTGTAATCAATCACATTATCCTTGCCGCAGAACACGCATACTTTTCTCTTTCTGCGGATGCCGCCCTTTTTTCTCACTGGAGAATCAGATTTCTCTGCTTTATTGTAAGCCATTTTCAGTGCCTCCTATCTTAAATAATCATTAATTAGTTAAACGGCAGTTCTTCGTCTATTCCGTCGGGAATGTTCATGAAGCCGTCGCCCGCGCCGCTGGGTGCGGGAGCGCTGTTGCCGCCGCCCATGTAACCACCGCCATTGTATCCGCTGTCACCATTGTTAGCTGATGCGTTTTTGCTTTCGGCAAACTCAATCTCATCTACCATGACACGGACACTGTAGACCATCTGACCTTCCTTGTTGGTGTAATTGTCATTCTGGATCCTGCCGCAAACCACTACTTTCACGCCCTTGCGCAGATAACGCTCGATAAACTCGGCCTGCTTGCCGAAAGCGGTACAGTTAAAGAAATCCGCGTCGGGCTCACCCTCACGCTTAAATCTCCTGTCCACCGCAATAGAAAAACGCGCTACAGCGGTCTGGCTGGCTCCCTGTGAATATCTCACCTCAGGATCTCTGGTCAAACGTCCCATAAGAATTACTTTGTTCATGCTTAATCTCGCTTTCTTTATGCCTCGTCCTGTCTAACGACTAAGTATCTGATGACATTGTCCATAATACGGACACGGCTCTCGATCTCCGCAGGCACGGTGGGCTCTGCGTCAAATCTGATGAAGTAGTAGAAGCCTTCCTTCATCTTCTGAACCTCGTAAGCAAGTCTCTTCTTGCCCCACTCATCCACCTCTGTGATGGTACCGCCAAATCTCTCCACGAGAGCCTTGCACTTGTCAATAACCTGTGCTCTCTCTTCGTCCTCGATCTTAGCGCTAACAACAACGGCTAATTCGTACTTGTTCATTAAAGTTACCTCCTTCTGGTCTCTGGCCCCCGCCTCGCCGGGAGCAAGGATTTAATATATCACAGCTACTAATAATACCATACCAATCCCGGAAAATCAAGCATAAACTTTCTTGAGTTTCCGCAGTTTTGCCTGTCCAGATGACCTTATGCATGGCATTTCCGGCACACCTGTCCACGAAACTGGAAATAAACTCACTTAAGGTTTCCATAATAAAAACCGCTGCCCCTATATACTGCCATACAAATGCTTTCCAAAACTGGCAGATTGGTACTATGGTCAGTAAAATCCATTATTGAATTACAATTTGCGGAAACACAAGGTATCTCTTCTTGGTTTGTGTCAAGTAGTTATTGGCATTTTTCGTTTTTTAGTAATAAGTCATGTGGACTGTGATTACATGTGCCGCTTAACATGATACAAAAATTCCATAATCGTTAGTTCTTATATTGATTTTTCATATATCACATGATATTCTTGATTATTATTAAAAGATGTTTGTAGATATTGATTCTACAGATGATGTAGTGAGAAGGTGATTCCGTTGCACATTCTATAATTCCAGTTCAATATATAGCAATCAGCCCCCTATGCAGAAAGGAGATATGAATGAAAAAAATTGCATTAATAGCACTAATCATATGCTTTACTCTTGGAGGAACATTGTCCACAAATGCTGCTGTCTTGTAAAAATGTGGTAGCGCGCATAGTAATTACATATTGTTCAGTATGCAATACGGAGTATAAGAGAGGAATCCAAGCAATAACGTCTACTGAGCTCCATTCAAAACCTGAAGTGATCCTACCATGACCAAACTTTACAGCCAACAATCAGTGTTTCATTTAGCCAGAAATTCAATTTCTGACCAGATGAAACACTAGTTATTCTCACTCCATAGCACACAGAATTAATACCGTGTTAGATTAAGAGGTGCATTAATGAAAAAAATATTTCTTATTATTTTTCTTCTGACAGTATTAGGATTGTCCGCCTGCAAAAAGCAGAGAGAAACAGCAGAGATCGAAACCTGGCCGGAAACTGACCAGGTCGCAGTAGCAAGTTTTCAACAGATGAAACTCCCCATTCAGTTGGAGGCTTTGGAGCATTATGTTACAGACGGAAAATGGTTCTACATATCGAGAACCAAAAGCGGGACATACCAGATTCTACGAGGCGAGATCAACAGTGATTACGAAGGGGAAGTCTTTCTATCCAAGGAAAATGCTATTTGCCTGGCGTTGGCAGTGGACAGGGAAAGCCATTGCTTTGTGTTATGGAAGGAAAAAGGCTGTGTTTCCCTGGAGAAATATGATGAGCTTGGAAATCTGCTGTGGCGCGCAGATCAGGATGTCTCACTTTGGAAGGACATAGGCCGCAATAATTCCGTCAGCGAGTTATCTATAGAAGGAGGCATAGTCACTACAGATGGCAGACTGGCCCTCTATACCCATGGCTCGGCCAGTCTTGTGATATTGTTTGATGAAAACGGAAATATGTTACATATGGACGCCTGTGAACTGGAACGCCTGGATGGCATTGCGGCGGGAAAAAACGGTCAGGTCTACAGCTATTGCATCACCGGCGAGGGCGAGCCCGTTTTGGAAAACATGGAAGTTCCCTCAAAGCGCTATGTCTTTCCCTTCAGGCCGCTGGGTGTATATAGCGGACATGATGAAGGCATTTATCTGAGTACAGCCGAAGGATTGTGGAGCTATGACCCTGAAACTGGGCATGTAGAGATCAAGTGGAGATGGAATGATGAATATATGAATGTGGACTACCGGCGCCTGTGTGACATCTTTTGCGGTGACGAGGAATGGTATCTTCTGTGCCCTGTTCCCGGAACACTCCTGGCGTATGGATCAACCAAGCTCACCATGGTATCCGTCAAAGATGAAAATCGCCGTGAATATGGCCAAAAGGAGACTGTCACCCTGGGATATGTAGGCACGGACCAGCATCTGGAAATGCTTGTGAACCTGTACAACAGGCAGAGCAAAAGGTACCGCATTGAGCTTGTTCCCTACGGAAATGAGCAGGAGGATGTGACAGAGAGACTTAATGAGTTTGAGTTACAGTTGCTCCGGGGAAATGGCCCAGATATAATCGAAGTTGGCGGAATCTATGTGCGGAGCCTGGCAGACAAGGGAACCTTCTGCGATTTGTCAGATTACTATAATGCAAGTCAGAAAGTCACCGGAGAATCCATTTTGGATGTTGTCTGGGATGGTATGCAGCCCAGAGAGAAAAACGTGTTAGTGATCCCTTCCTTCAATCTGACCGCACAGGCATGTGAATCGCCCATTACGGCAAAGGAGTGGACGCCTGAAAAACTTATTCAGCTGGCAAAGCAGCAGGAGGAGTTGTGGTATTTTGGCACATCAAACACAGGGCTGCTCCACCATTGCATGATGGTACGTTTTAGCGAGTATGAGCGTTATGTGGATTACGAGGAAAAAACAAGCCATTTTGACTGCCCAGAATTCCGCTGGATACTGGAAAATTGCGCCGAGGCAGGGAAGGAAGCCCACTATCCGGAATCCCTCACCGTTAACAGCAATGAATCACCCGCATTTTTGTACGACTATACCATAAACAATATGGCCGAGTATCTGTGGCTTTGCCAAAATCTGAAAACCATGGGCTGCTACTGGGTAGGATATCCAAGCTGGGAAGGAGCCATATATCAGATGACTCCCACCAACATCTTTGCCATGAATCAGAAATCCGAGAACAAGGACGGCGCCTGGGACTTTCTGGAATATATCTTATCGGAGGATTGCCAAAATCAAATTGATTGGGCATTTCCCGTGAGGAAGGAGAGCTTTGAAAATTATTTGCGAACCTCTTATCCCAGCAAAGAGCAGGACAATAAGATGTCTGCAGAATTTAACTTCTCCTCAAACAGTTATGCACCTACGGAGGAAGATTTTGATAATCTGAGATATATGGTAACACACTCCAATATCCGAATAACGTCCAGTCCCATAACAGATATAATATATGAGGAGGCGGCTATGTATTTCACAGGAGACGCAACTCTCGAAGAGACCATACGCAAAATTGATAATCGGGTGACGCTGTATTTAAATGAGTAAGTTTGCCTTTGTATTTACGCGTATTTATGCTTTGATTGTGGGACACAATGCGATCTATAATTCATTAAGATACAGCGTCACCCTGCTCTGAATCTTTTTTACGGTCTCCTCCAGGGTGGCATCCCCTGCAAAGTACATTCCCGTTTCTTCCTCCAGGATAACCCTTACGGGATTGTCATTCATGTAAAAACCTAAGGGACGATACACAGCACGGTCCAGCGTCTCCCATACCAGGTCTAAATGCTCCTGCGTGAGATGCTGGACATTTTCCAAGTCATAGCTAAACTCTGCGGAATTGTCCTCTTGCCTCACATAAGAATAAGATAAATACTCTTCAAAGCTGTCTCGTCTCACCGGGAATCCCCAGTCTATACTGTTCTGTAATTCCTCAGAGAGCAAAAATTCCAGGAAATCCCATGCGCCCTCTTTATTCTTTGACGCACTGTTCATAACAAACCCATCCCCTATTTGGAGCCGGGTTTCCGCCCCGCTCCATCCGGGATATCCCAGCCAGAAAGCGCCCTCCTCGTTATGCCGTATCACATTCTCCATGCTGGATATGTTTACTGTTTTAAACAGCCACTCCGGCTCCATAAAATACTGTGCCTGTGCCTCCAAATCCTCTATGCCGTTTGCCACTACAGGCGGTTCCGCCTCCCAGTTGTTGCACCCCTCCAGCACCCTGTAAAACTCCTCGCTGTCAAAATAACATTCCCGCTTCTCATAATCCACGAAATGTCCCCCAAGACTTACCCCCATACAGTACCAAAGCGCCGCTTCTTGACTTGGCGCTGGAAATATGAGGCTAGCGTCCCCCTGTACCGTTTCCAGAAAACGCAGGGGCGTCCAGTCGTCGGCCTCCACCCTTTCTCCGGAAAGCATAGTATCCAAGAAAAATGCTGGGATCACCATCATATCTTTCCCCATCACCCTGCCGGCCTCCCTGACGGCCTCCAGAATTTCACCCGAACTTATCACATCGCTTGATTCATAATATTGCGTCAAATCTTCAATAGCACCCTTTGCAGCCAAATTGTCCACATTCAACGCCTGCACTTCGATCAGATCCGGACCTTCTCCCCGCATAAGCTGCATCTCCAATTTTCCGAAAAACTCATCCCGGGAATCCCCGTAGCTCATATCCTCATCCGGCAAAAGTATTACCACTTTATATTTCCTGCTCTGTCTGTTATACCGCCGCACCAGTTCCTCCATGCGGTGGCCGCTGTATTCCTCATAATTCTGATAAAATGAACGACTGATAGTGACCTCCTGTTTTTCCGGATAATCCTGACGATTCCCAAACCCCACAGAAACAAATGTCAGCGTCCCTCCCTTCCATGGCAGACTCTGCAGATTCTTAATCTCAGTTCTCTGACATGTCAGGTTAATAGTCTCTTTTCCCCTGGAAATATGGCTTATCTCGCTGCGCTCTATCTGCACATACTCGTCATCCCACAGCCACAGCCGCTCCGTTTCCCCAGTCTCCGGACTATACTTCCACAAGCCCTCGCCAGTACACAGATAGATTCCATCCTCACATCCCCCATATGCCTGAAAAGGCATGATCGGACAGACGAATCTTGCCCCCTCATCCTCAATGTTCACAAAAACCGGCTCTTCCCCGCTAATGCAGTATCCGTATACCCGGCCTTCCCTTCCCTCCGCAATACCTTCCAAGCTATCTAACTGCGGCGTAGAAATTCCCTGAAGACTGCCATCTCTCCCAAACACAAAGGCGCTGCCGCCCTCACCATAGTCATAGAGCACCACTCTGCCATCCCCCGTGACTATCCCTTCCGTGAGACGCTCCCCCTTATCCAATATCTGCGGTGCCGCACACTCTGTATGCCACAACAATTCTCCGTCCACATCATACTTTTCCAGAAAAAAACTCCCGCTTTTCTCCCGCATAAACAAATAGCAATTATCTTCCCTGTCCACCAACAAGATCTGGAGGTTATATCCCTCTCTTGCAATATATTCCTCCGCCTCAAATTCATTTGCCACCCTGCCCCTGTAAATATGCCAACAACTCCGCTGTTTTTCCATGTCATACTTGGCACTGGCCGCATAAAACCAATCTTCATTGAACGCATAATGTCGAAATCTGTTCAGCGGAACAGGCATTCTCATCTCCTGAAATTGCGCCACAGGCACCAGTGCATCTTCTTCAAGATACGGAATGGACTCCTCCGTTTCCTGTAATCCGCAAGAATACATCACCAGGGACAAAAACAACAGAAACATACAATATATTCTTTGTTTTGTCTTATACTTCATAGTTCGCGCTCCTCCCGCATCATAAATCTAAAATGGACTCCGGATTTTCCCGAAGTCCACAGGAATATGTTCCCCAAATCAGAAACACCAAAAACGGGCCACCTCTTGATCAACTTATACTGCTATATCCACTCTCCTCTTACTGAGTAACATGTGCATCTGAACTTGTCCATGAACTCAGTAGATCACCTTCTCTATCATAACCGGCACATCCGGCTGTTTGACACGATGTAACTTGAACGGAACCGTATGTCACCACATAGATATCACAGCCATCATGTACCGTGCATTTGTATAAATAAGTCATATTCAACACTTTGGTTTTCTGGCTCCTGACCACTCGGGTACCGCAAAATGGACATGCCTCATAGTATACAGACGCCTGCACCATTTCCACACTCTGTAAACCTATCACCAGACACAAAAACGCCGACAACAGTAGCATCTTCATCTTACTTTTCATGATAAAAATACCTCCTTTTTATGTAATGCTTCTTTTTTGTTGTATCGGCGGCTATAGTTATTATGTTTCTAATCCATATTTATATTTTATCTCTCAATACAATACCTGTCAATATTACAAAACTCATTCTACCAGAACATTCTCTCTTATATTTTTCTCCAGCAACCCCCTAGCAATCATAATCTGGTGCCCGCAGTCCTTGCATTTTTGCCTGAAATTCGTCACTAGGATTCGTCGATGTAATTATGATCCAACTACTATTATTAATCGTATCAAAATTCAGACAGGGGAATTTTCCCTTTGTATATCTTGTGAAGAAAGTATCTCCAAAACAATATTGTGGCGACAAAATTAGAATAGAGTTACTAAGCCGGGAACCTGTATTTTTGATTCCCAGCTTATTAACTCTGCCTATGCGCTTCTATCAGCCTTTGGCTGTTTGACTTCTACAAGAGAAAGTCCTCAAATATTTACGATTTCCTTCTTGCTCTTTTTCAAAAAACTCACCCGCTCTGCCAACGTCCCATAATACATATCTGCTGCGTCTATACAGGAAAAAACATCCATTATCTTCCCAATTGGCGTATCTCCACGATAAGCCCCATTTACATAAAATATGTGCGAACCATCCTCCGGATTCTACATGCTGGAAACCAAAACATTTCTGAATCCCGGACTCCTTCCATTATTGTTTTTCATATTATTGACAATAGCAGAAGAACCCCGGCCATAATGCTCATGTACGGAAAAAAGCAGACGCCGATAACAAGAGATGAACCACCAGCACCACGAGCCCCAAAACAGACATACTCCATGTATCTAAAATGAACTCCGGATTTTCCCGAAGTCCATAGACAAGCAAAACTCATTCCGCCGGCACAATCTCTCTGATATTTTTCTCCAGCAAACGCCGGGCAATCATGATCTGGTGGCCGCAGCCCTTGCATTTCAACCGGAAATCCGCTCCCACCCGGAGTACCTCCCACTCCCTGCTGCCGCAGGGATGCTGTTTTTTCAGTTTCAAAATATCTCCTATATTAATGTCCATTATACATACCTCTTATATATACTCCACATATTTCCCTGCCGGTGCCATTCCCGGTGAAGCAATCCCCGAAAGCCCCGGCGATCAGAAATGTCCTGCCAAAAAATCCTTCACCACACCCATGAACTCCCGCAGCAGATTGTTGGGCAGCGTCCAGGGGTAGGCGCTGGCCGCCAGGCCCTGCACATGTTTATAGCCCGCTCCCTCCGCCAGACGCATCGCCCGGAACATATGAAAGTTATTCGTCACCACCACCACGCTGTTTTCCTGTCGGTTTATCAGCCTTCCGCTGAATTCCAGGTTCTCACAGGTATTGTGGGAAGCCTCCTCCAGCAATATACGTTCCGGGTCAATACCCGCCCCCACCAGATATTCATACATGCCTCTGGCCTCGCTGACCGGCTCATTGCTGCCCTGACAGCCGGATACGATGGCCAGCGTCTCCGGATTTTCCCGCAGATAGACCAGAGCGCGATCCAGACGGCGCTGCAGTGTGTTGCTGGGGCCGTTGGCCTTCATCTGGGCCCCCAGGATGATACAGTAATCCGCCCCCGGCCGGGCCTTGGCCCCAAACTCCGTAAAAATCAGACTCTCTACCACCACGAAAGCTGCCAGGCCCACTCCCACCAACACTCCCCAGCAGATCTTGAGCCATCCGGGCATTTTCTCAGTCTTCTGGCCGAGCAGCAAAAGTCCCCACCCCAGCAGTACCAGGCCGCCTGCGCCCCAGGTCAGGAAAAACCAAGAGCCAAAGCTTACAAAAACAAAGATAAAGAGACAGTATAGCAAGCATAGAAGCCCCAGTCCCAACAAAATTCCGCCCATCCATATACTGGCCGGGCGCCTTTTGCCCCGCCGGTACATGTAGATGACCCTCTTCGTCTTATTATAAGGAACCAGTTCGTCCCGTCTCCTCTTGTGCATAATGCCCTCCTCAGAATTTTCTATATTCTACTATAGCAGAAAAACCAAATCGCCTCAACCACCGAAATGCAACATTATTCTTAAGTTTTTCTTAGAAAAAAGTCTTTCGGTTTTTTGCAATAGGTACTTGTTTATATTGTCCAGAAATGCTAATATATAACAAAGTGTGATATGCAAATTACACCAAAAAAGTATCAAAGAAGGAGAATCCGTATGGCAAAAGAAATGATTGCAATGATTCTGGCTGGCGGACAGGGCTCCAGGCTGTATGCCCTGACACAGAAGCTGGCTAAACCTGCAGTTCCTTTTGGCGGAAAGTATCGAATTATTGACTTCCCCTTATCTAACTGCGTCAACTCAGGAATTGACACCGTTGGTATCCTGACCCAGTACCAGCCCCTGGTGCTGAATGAATATATTGGTAATGGACAGCCTTGGGATCTGGACCGCCTCTACGGCGGCGTACATGTACTCCCCCCCTATCAGCAGGCACAGGGATCCGCCTGGTACAAAGGAACAGCCAACGCCATCTACCAGAACCTGTCCTTTATCAAGCGCTATGACCCGGATTATGTGATCATCCTCTCCGGCGATCAGATCTGTAAGCAGGACTACAATGATTTCCTACAGTTCCACAAGGAAAAAGGCGCCGAATTTTCCGTGGCAGTCATGGAAGTGCCCTGGGATGAGGCTTCCCGCTTCGGCCTGATGGTTGCCGACGAGAACGACAAGATCACGGAGTTCCAGGAGAAACCCAAGAATCCCAAGTCCAACCTGGCATCCATGGGCATCTACATATTCAACAGGGACGTGCTGGAGAAATACCTGATCGAGGATGAGGCTGACCCCAATTCCTCCAATGACTTCGGCAACAATATCATCCCCAATCTGCTGCGGGACGGCCGGCAGATGTATGCCTACCACTTTAACGGCTACTGGAAGGATGTGGGAACCATCTCCTCCCTGTGGGAAGCCAACATGGAGATCATGGATCCCGAGACATCCGGCATCAACCTCTTTGACGAGAGCTGGAAGATTTACAGCCGCAACAGCGGCATGACCGGGCACAAGGTGGGAGCAAACGCCGTAGTGGAAAATTCCATGATTACCGACGGCTGCCGCATCAACGGCCATGTAAAACACTCCATACTTTTTGCGGGCGTCAAAGTGGAAGCCGGCGCCACCGTGGAGGACGCCGTGGTGATGGGCGGCAGCGTGATCCATGCCGGCGCCACCGTAAAACACTGTATTGTTGCGGAAAACGCTGAGATTGGCGTCAATGCCGTGGTTGGCGCCATGCCGGAAAACGGTGAGAACGGCGTAGCCACTGTGGGCCCCGGCGTACATATCGGCGCAAGAGCCCTGGTAGGCCCCAAAGCCATGGTAGAAAATGATGTAAAGGATGGTGAATCACTATGGTAAATACGAATCTGGATGCCCTGGGCATTATTTTTCCCAACAGCTATGACAACCAGGTTCCCGAGCTGGTAAGCGAGCGTCTGATGGCTTCCATTCCTTTTGCAAGCCGTTACCGCATGATCGACTTCTTGTTGTCCAGCATGGTGAACTGTGGCATTGACAATATTTCAGTGATCGTGCGCAAAAACTACCGTTCCCTGATGCGGCACCTGGGTTCCGGCCGCGAATGGGATCTGACCCGCAAAAACGGCGGTTTAAACATTGTCCCCCCCTTCGCCGAGAAGACTGTCAAGGTGTACAACGGACGAGTGGAGGCCCTGGCCAGCATTCTGGAATTTCTGAAAGTACAGCGGGAAAAATATGTGGTAATCTCCGATGCCAACATCGTGGCCAATTTCGACTTCAATGCCATGATCGACGCCCATGTGGCCAGCGGCGCGGACGTGTCCATCGCATATAAGAGAGAAGAAATTCCCTACGGTTTCATGAATTTGCAGCCCACCTTGACCACTGATCTATATTATACCCTGGAGTTGGATGCGGAAAACCACCGCGTGACCCAGATCAAGACCAACCCCAAGGAGCATGGGCCGCAGAACTTCTCCATGAATATCTATCTGATTGACAGAGAACTGCTGATAGAACATATCTCCAACGCCTACGCCCATGGCTTTAGCTATTTTGAACGTGATATTTTGGCTCCTCAACTGAAAGAATTGAATGTATGCGGCTATGAGTACACCGGCTACACTGCGCGGATCAGCGACAAGAACAGCTATTTCAATGAAAATATGCGTTTGCTCCAGGATGAGAATCTGAGCGTCCTCTTTGACCGCTCTCCCATCTACACCAGGGTCCGCGACGACAACCCCACCCGTTACATCGGCAGGTCCAGGGTGAAGAACTCCATGGTGGCTGACGGCTGCGTCATTGAAGGCGAGATCGAGAACTGTGTACTTTTCAGGGGCGTCAAGGTAGGACGCGGATCCGTGGTAAAGAACTGTATCCTGATGCAGGACACCACTATCATGAACAACGTGGAGATGGAGTATGTAATCACAGACAAGGAAGTGACAATCTCCACCGGCAAGGAGTTGAAAGGCAACGATACATTCCCTGTATTCATTCCGGCCTATAAGGAGATTTAACAGGAAAAAGATTCTAGCAAATGACTGGGCATACCTGTTTGCCCGGTCATATTTGTACTCCCTTTTCAGAATTGTGTATCCACTAAAAACGAGGAAAAATATGCATATTTTGTGTTTTACATTGTTAGGAGGTTTATTATATGTTCGAAGAAATATCCTTCCCTGAACATGAATATGAGTCAATTCAAAATTATTTAAACAAACTAGGGTATTGTTATACCACGAGGGTATATAAAGAAATCGGGAAATATAAAGTCGGGGAATTATATACTGCCCCATGGGGTGATGTGTTGAAAATAGACGAAGTTAAAACATACTGGAAAGTATCGGATCGCCCTTTCTATGACGAAATGAATGATGATGAAAGGATGGAAATCTGTAAATATTCCGAAGATATGGGATTGCCGTATGAATTTATAAAATTTTCCAAAAGCACGGTATGATTATATTTCCTCAGGCAGCATGTTCCCGACAAGCGCGCCGGGAACTCTAAAGAGAGTTTTAAAACACCATTCAAAAATAGGAAAGGAAAGATATATGTCTAAAGAAACCGATAGCTTTATCCAGATCATCAAAGAAAATGATCACATCGTCTTTTTTGGCGGCGCCGGCGTCTCCACCGAGAGCGGCATTCCGGATTTCCGCAGTGTGGACGGGTTGTACAACCAGCAGTATGATTATCCGCCGGAAACCATTTTGAGCCACAGCTTTTACCGCAAAAACCCCCAGGAGTTTTACCGCTTCTACCACAATAAGATGCTCTTCCCCGACGCCCAGCCCAACACGGCCCACCGGATGCTGGCCCGCCTGGAGGAAATGGGCAAGCTGGACGCTGTCATCACCCAGAATATCGACGGCCTCCACCAGGCAGCCGGAAGCAGGAAAGTCTATGAACTCCATGGCTCCGTGCTCCGCAACTACTGCGAGGACTGCCATGCCTTTTACGATCTGGCCTATGTGATGAACGCAGAAGGGACGCCCCGCTGCAGCAAATGCGGCGGCCCGGTCAAACCGGATGTGGTACTCTATGAGGAGGGCCTGGATCAGAACACAATAAACAACGCCGTCAAGGCCATCCGTCAGGCCAATGTGCTGATCATCGGCGGCACTTCCCTGGCTGTCTATCCCGCCGCCGGGCTCATAGACTATTTTCAGGGGGATCACCTGGTCGTCATCAACATGTCCCCCACACCCAGGGATCGCTATGCGGATCTGTGTATCCAGGAACCCATAGGCCAGGTGTTCGGGGCACTGGAAAATGCTCTATAGGTGGAAAATATCATTCAATGTATTCAGTCCGTGGCCCCTCTTGCTGATAACCACCACCCGGTCCCCGGACTGGATACAGCTGTTGCCGCCCGGGATAAACACCTGTCCCTGGCGGATAATCATGGCCACCAGAATATCTTTTTTCAGATTAAATTCCGGCTGCTTAAAGGCGACTCCCAGCTTTTTGCAGTCATCATAGGCGATAAATTCTATGGCTTCCGCCATCCCCCCTGCCAGCTGGTACAGGCACTGAATGTCATTGCCCTTGGCATTGTAGACAGACACATTCCTCACAAAACTCATGACCCGGTCAGCCGAGATCACCGCAGGAGAGATTGTGATGTCCATGTTGACCTTATTCAGCAGCTTCTCATAGGCAGTGGCATTAACCCGTGTGATCACGGATTCCACGCCGCAGGACCAGGCAAACAGAGAGATCACCAGGTTGGCGTCATCGCTTCCCGTCAGGGATACGCACACATCCGCCTTTTTCATGCCCTCCTCCAACAGCACGTCCGCATCCACACCATCCGCATGGCTGATCTCCGCCTCCGGGAGCAGCTGCGCCAACTCCGCACAGCGCTTCCTGTCATTCTCCAGTATGGTCACGCTTCTCTTATTCTCCAGCAGCTTTTTCCCCAGATAATATGCCACCGTGCCGCCGCCCACCAGTACCACCTTCCTGGCAGGCTTATGCATCAGCCCCAGCTTCATTATAATCTGCGGAATGACCATGTCCGCGGCAATGATGCCTACCACATCTCCAGGCTGTATCACGAAATCCCCCTTGGGGATATACAGCTTTTCCCCTCTGGTCACAGTGGCCACCAGCATATCCGTTCCGAAAAAGCTCTTTACATCCTTCAGGGGCATACTGCCGCCGGGAATAATGTTCTTGTCCATATTGATCCGGATGATTGTGGCCACATCACTGAAATAAGCGTCCGCCTTGACTTTTCCCGGCATACCGATCTGTCGGTACATCTCCAGCGCCGTATCCAGCTTGGGGTTGGTAATGCAGTCAATCTGAAAAGCCTGGGCGAAATACTCCCTGTCTCCCGACAGTTCCGGTCTGTGGATCCGGGCCACCGTGTAGCGGGCGCCGCATTTCTTGGCCACCATACATGCCATCAGATTGATCTCGTCCACCGGGGACACCGCAATGAGCACATCCGCCGTGTCCGCCCCCGCCTGCAGCAGAATCTCCTTGGAAGCGCCGCTGCCGCAAACCCCACTGACATTGTAGAGATTAGTAATTGCCTCCACCCTCTCCTTGTCACAATCTATCACCACCGTATCATGTCTTTCCGCCGCTATCCTCTGGGCCAGCAAAGTTCCCGTCTGCCCCAATCCTACAATTATAATCTTCATCTATTCTTCCCCTTTCCAGCTTAACTTGTTTAGGCGATTGCGAAACATTCTCTACTGCCTCTCACTCTGCCGTCTGACGCGCCGGGCCTTGTGCTGTTCGATGAGCCGATAGCCCTTCTTCACCGTTAGCCCCTGCACCACCACCGTAAACAAAATGGTCACATATGCCGTGTTCAGCACTATCAGATATGTCTCCTGACCCAGCATTTCCCTGGTGCTCATAGCCAGGGCCAGAGACAAGCCGCCCTTCAAGGCGCTCCAGGTCATCAGCGATACAAATTCTATCAGACTGTAGCTGCTGGGAATTTTATGCTTTCCCAGCAACAGGCTGGACAAAGTCACCCCGGCAAAACGGGACAAAATCACCGCCGCGATAGACACCGGCACAATAAACAGAATATGGGAACTGATATGTACATTCAACACTGATAACCCGATCATCACAAACAGAACGGCATTCAGGATGCTGTCAAGAATATCCCAAAAATCCACATACAGATTGTGCGGGTCATATACCTGGCGCTTCCGTTCCTGACCTCCCATCACATAGGCAAAATACATGCCGCAGACTACCGAGGCGATAACCCCGGAAAAACCAAAATGCTCACAGATCGCATACGCCAGCGCCACATCCAGCACACTGATCAGTATCTGCCGCACCGGTTCCCGTGTCAGTTTCATCAATTGCCCCAGCAGAAAGGACACCGCCAGCGCCACCACCAGCGCGCCAACCACCTCCTTGAGCATCACTGCCAGGAAATTGCTCTCCCCGCTGTGGCCTACAATACTCTTAAAAAATACAAACAGCGCCACTCCGGTTCCGTCGTTAAAGAGCGATTCGCTCTCAATCACAGATGTCACATTCTTGGACAATCCCAGCTTGTTCAATATGCCGGTGGCGGCAATGGGATCTGTGGGAGACACAATGCAGCCCAGCAGAACGCACAGCCATATGTCCACCGGCACCTGAAACACTCTGGCCGCTCCCCAGAACAGAACGCCGTACAGCAGAGAAGATATCACTGTGGTCAGCAGCGCCAACAGACTGATGGCCTTCAGGTTCTGCCGGAATTTACGCAGATTGACCTTGCTGGCTCCCGCAAACAGCATAAAGCAAAGCACGGTATCCAACAAGTACGCCTCAAATTCAAAGCTGGCAATCTGGTGCAGCGGCTCCGAGAGGGATTCCCCCGGCACCAGATTGTCCACAAGCAGCAGCACAGCGCTGATAACCAGTGAAAAAAGAACCAGCGAAATATCACTCTGCAAGTGGATCCACTTCTCATTGACCAGGCCAATCCCCACAATGAAGATCAATATGACGATCAAAAAGCCCATAATACTCATCTCTGACATACCTCCCCCAATAAAAAAAGCCCCAATCGTCTTGCACAATCAAGGCTTCCTTACTATACTATTTCTTCTTCTGCGCCTTCTCAATTCTCTTTTTCGTCAGGACAGACACTACAATCATTACAACTCCCAGCAGAGCAGAAGCCAGGCCCAGAGCCAGGAGCATATTACCTACGGGAGAGAAGAACAGCCCCATCACATTGCTCCGCATATTTATGATACGATTGATCGTATCTGCCATCAATCCGCAGGATGCCGCCGCCGCACAATCTATAATGCCCAGAACCAACAGCGCCGTGCCATATATTCCATGCCTGTCAAAACTATGTCCGTTCAGAAACCATAATCCGACCCCCGCTCCCGCTGAAAGCAGCGCCGACAGCGCCAGAAACCACCCTGACAGAACCACACTCGCGAAGCCAAACATCCCCGGCCTATCACTGCGGTACTCCTCCAGAACAAATTTTTCACCCAGCGCCAAATTGTCCCATACTATCCGATACCGCTCCATGTCATCGGCGGTGACATTATATTGCAAATCCTGGCACACCTCATCCCTGTATGTCTCCTCCAGTTCCGCAATATCCTCAAAGCCAATGCGGCCCTCCCCCGTCCTGTGCAGCAAGTCATCCCTGTATTCCTGTATCTTTTCTGCGATAAAATGCCTCGTATACTCCGCGTCCAACAGATTTATGGCCCCCTGCTCCTCGATACCGGGAGTCTGTACCATTACCACAAAAAACTGTGCCATGGACATACGGTCCGCAATCTTTGTAATCTGCATCTGGGAAAGTTCCCACTCCGCCGCCAGTGTTTCTATAGCCTTGTTCCGCAGTCCGTACCGCAGACTTCCGGCAAAGCTGCCCATTAGTCCAATCAGGCAGACGAATATGCTGACAATAATTGTTATTCCTGTTTTCCTTCTGTGGTTCATTACAATCCTTCTCTGCTCTCTCCAATATCATAGCAATATTTCAACTGCATGATCGGAGTTATCGTAAAAAAGGACCCCGAACGGTCGGGATCCTTTCCAGAGGTGCGAGCCGGATTTGAACCGGCGATAACGGTGTTGCAGACCGGGGCCTTACCACTTGGCTATCGCACCATAAAAATGACTCCAACGGGAATCGAACCCGTGTTACCGCCGTGAAAGGGCGATGTCTTAACCGCTTGACCATGGAGCCAAATCACAGGACGGCAAATGTAAAATTTACCTTAATAATGATTGTAGCACAATCATCCACAAACTACTCAACAAAAGTATGTTACCACAAATCAATCCGTTTGGCAATAGGGAATTTGTGTTTTTTTATTTTTGTGTTTTATAGCGTATGAAAAGCCCGCAAACCTTGATGTTTACGGGCTTTCCCGGCCATGCTCCCAAGCGACTTTCACTGGTCCGCCTCCCGCAGGATTCCCATTACTACAAAGCGGGCATCATCGTACTTGTAGCTGCATGTGGCCAAAGTGAGAATTTGATCCTCCGCGCCGGGCATTACATCACACGCAAACATACTGTTCTTCTTCATACTGTCAAGCCAGCTTTTATAGTCCTCCTTGGCGGCAAATTCAATCTGCCACACATCGCTGTCCGTATCTGTCACAAAACCCGTAAAAACTTCCACCAGATAAGACTTCTCCGATGTTACCAGCCACAGTACCGGATGACTGTCATAATATTCTTGGCTTTCATACTGAGCCAGACTTGCGAACATACTGCCGTTCTTCATATGGTGCCCGTGCAAAATGCTGTTGGTATTGGAAAAATCCGCGTTATTCAGACTGTCCATAAAAATACTGCCGCACTTGTTTTCTTTGCCGTCAAACATATGGGTAAGGTAAAAGGAATTATCCTCTCCCTGCACTATAGGATAATTGATCTTTGTGCCCGGACCATATATCCACCCTACCACATCGTTATTCAGGACCCGCAGAGACGCAAGATCTACTTGGGGACACCGCCCATAATGTACAACCTTGGGTCCCGACGCCCCGTCAGACTTTTCGTCCTGGCCGGCCTGCGCGTAATCCACGCTCTCTCCCTCCACCGGCAAATCTGCCTGCTCATCCGGCAAAATAACATACTTTTCCAGATCATTATACACTGTGCTGCCTCCCATATATTCCAACAAAATACTGGACAGGGCCACAATCGCCACGACTCCCAACAGATCCAGAAGAATGGCAATAATCACTTCCGATTTTTTCCACTTCCTACGTTTCATACGTCTTCCTCTATCTCTCCTGCGACTGCGAGGCCGATGCAGTATACACCACACCGGCCTCACTTATTGCACTATTTCATTATCTTTTAATATGGCCCATATTATTTGGACTTTGGTTCATCCGTCCTGCGTCTATGGAAGTATACGAGAACGCCTGCACCTGCCACGGCTGCCAGAAGCACAAGGCTCCAAATGATAGCCGCCACATCCATATTATCGCCGGTCTGCACTGCCTGAGTTGTAATATTGGTGCCTGCACTCTCTGCGGGCACAGCTGTAGGCGCGGGCGCATTGTCTGTATTTGCGTTATCCTTGTTTTCCGTATCTCCGCCGGAGTTGTTTCCGGGATCCTTCTCATTCGCCTTCCACGCTATTATAAAGGGAGACGCGCTCAATACATGTACCTTTAGTCCGGCATCTGTATTTGTGACACGAAGAGATTCCACAACGCCCGGTGTCTGGCCGTTCCAGCCCTTTGTGATCAGATGGTTTACAATAAACTTAAAGTCATCCTTATTGGTTCCCTCCGGATAGGGCAGGATAATATCCACACCATCAGCGGGGATGTTATCCTCAGTGGCCTCGACAGGCGCCCCTCCGTTTATTCTGACCATAAGAGTTACATCCCATATAACAGAACTGTCACCTGCATAGGACTCTTTTATCACCGTATCCAACATAAACTTTGTCAGTTCTTCTACAGTAGTACATCCAGTCTTATCTTTGACAGCGTCCGTCAATGCCGAGTCCGAAATTCCTTCGTCTATCTTGATGTCCAAATCCACTGTAGTATCCTGCGGCTTCTTCACCAATGCGGCGATGGCATCCTCAATGGCTTTAGCCATGGCGTCTACCTTGGCCTGTTCAGAGGCATCCAATCCAAGTTCCACTGCATCCCACGCCGCCTCTACGGCTGAAAAGTCCACATAGTCATCAGCATTCAGGCTGCCGGCCTTCTGGATTGCCGCAATTACCTTGCTGTAATCCGCAGAATTCTGATTGTAAATCACATTATTCTCCGGGTCAACCAGCTTCATGTCACTGATTTCCACCGTAGCGCCGATGATAGCTATACCATACCGGATGCTGTCACCCGTCTGAATTACGCTCTCTCCAGCCTTGAACTCTTTTGTAAATGTTCCGTCCACAATATTGCCGGCGGCATCATAGCATTTACCCGTGACAATCGCGTTATATCCGCCTTTGCCGTTGGTCTTAAACACCACATCATATGCGCTGTCCATTACAAAAGGACTAAATCCAGGGTTTCCGTCACCCGTGTATTGTCCGGTCGCTCCGCCGGGTTTATACCAAAAGCCCTTCAGAACCTTGTTGGCCCTGAACGCGAGAGTTGAATAAACACCCGATCCATCCGCCGCAAAAGCTCCCAGATAGAAACCGTTCTCATCGCCCTTGTTTATCTTGGTCAAGGATGTCACTGTCACCTTCATGGACAGTTCATGGTACTCGTCCACTTCGGGGAATAGCAGATAACTTACATTTACGGCATCCTTATGAGCGCCGCTGTCCCTGTTGGTAGTCTGCATATTGCCGCTGGTTGCAACCTGGGTCAGGATCAGCTTGCCTGCTTCCTTGGTAACGGTAAGCAGATTGCCCTCGTCAACTACCTCATACTCCACAGGCAATACCACACGCTTAACACCAAAAGCGCTGATGGATACATCACCCTGCACATTCGGCACCTGGATAATGCCTGTTTCTTTATCGTAAGTGTAATCCACATCCTGCACTGCTGTCTTGCCGCTGATAATCACTTCCACGGTTTCCGGCAGCACATAGCCTGTCACTTTGCTGAGTGTAACTGCCAGATCCTTGCCAATTGCCAGCTTGTCTGCGCCTGCTACATTTACATTTTCCGTATTGTATGTAATGTTTGCAAAAGCGGCATTGATCTCAATATTGGAGAACTTTGCTGTTCCATAATTGATTAGGTCATTGCCTGCTCTGTTTGCGTCCACGGCAAAGCCCACATAAGCGGTATCCGGCAGATCCACCGTTAAGCTGCCCACCTTCTGCCATACCAGGCCGTCAGAGGAGACATAACCGGTAAATACATCGCCCTCCCTGGACAGTTTCAGCCATGTGCCCAGATACGTATTACCCTCCTTGAAGGGCAGGTTGGCAATCAGGGGAATGCCTGCCTTGGCCGCTGCCTCTGGACTGTCAATAGTCTCGCTGATGTTCTGTACATCTCCGCCGTCTGTCGCTCTGTTTACCATGAAGGAAGACCATATGGTAGTCTCGTCCACCTTTACCATGGTAAATCCAAGCGCTGCCATGGCCGCATTATCCTCCAGGGAACTTCTGAACATCAGACCCTGGAAAGTATGGTTGTCCACAGGCGTATAGGAATCAAATTTTGTTACGATCTCCACATTGCCTTCTATCGGCTGATATACAAAGTGGAAGTCGTCATCCGCCGAGTTGGCCAGTTCAGGTCTTACCCTGCTGTTGCTGCCCTCGCTGGATCCAATCTTACCGGTGCCCTTGACGGTAAGCACACCGTCAATCAGGGATGCCGTACCCTTCACTTCGGGAGTACCGATATCTGCGCTTAACCATTCCCCCGTTCCTGCCGCAGAATTCACATGCAGTCTGGAGGTATTACTCTGTGTCTTATTTCCGTCATTGTCATAAGCCCTTACGGAAATATGATAGGTTCCGTCAGCAGCGATGGAATCCGTGTAGGTGTAGGTATAGGGAGCCGTCGTCGCAGTACCCACGCAGGTAGCGCCGTTATAAAACTCTACCTTTGCAATCCCCGCGTCGCTGGCTGCAGCAGCCTCCACTGTAACACTTTCTCCCTCCGTCACCAGTGTGTTGTCCGGAAGGTTGATGCTGACAGTCGGATTCTTCGCGACATGGGTGGGTTTTGAAACTTCGCCTACCAATTCGTTGAAGTATACTTCAATCCAGGAATAGCCATAGGTCTCCTTGTCATTCGGATCAGCCAGACACAGTGTCCTACTGTCCGAAGGATCATTCTTGTTCAGCCCGTTAGCGTCCTCCCAGGCATCAGGAATACCGTCGTTATCGCTGTCCGCCTCTGTGGATTCACAGTCCTGCGCCGGGAAACCACCAACTTCGTCCTGGGTGTTGATATAAGTACCGGTGTTTGTCCTTACCTGCGCCACCACTCTTGCGTCCACCGCGTCACGGTGAGGATAGGTTGCGCCCGCGCTGTTCAGCACCAATTCATAACAGTCTGCCGCGCTCCGCAGTGTCACATTGTCAAAAGCTTCCGACTGATAGGGAGTGCTTACTACTTCCGTCTGACCGTCAGAACTGTCCAGGTTAAAGCCCTTGCTGTTGTCTGCGGTAACCTCGGCATTTCCTTCCAATATATTGCCGGCATAATATACGCCGCCAATCTTATTGTTCTCGCCAAAGTTCAGCAGAGTATCGTTCAAAGCATCTCTGGTGCCCTGGCCCCGCTTAACATAGTTGTTGATATAATTGGTGTAGGTAAAACCACCGCCATAGCATGCGAAATAACCATGGTTGTACAAAACGTTGTTATTCAACTGCACCTTTGCCACATTGGGCGGATTCTGCGCAGTGGGATCTCCCATATAGCCGCCGCCGATACGGGGGTTTCTGGAAGTATGGTTGGCGAGCAGATTGTACTGGAATACCGTGTTGTCGCCGCCGAAGATGCCGCCATAGCCGTGACGGCCCTTGGAGTGTCCGGATACGGTCAGGCTCTCGGAGATCAGACACCACTGCACCGTGCCGTTCTGTCCTCTGTACGTACTCAGCGTCTCATCTGTATTCCAGCTGAAAGTACAGTGGTCAATAATAAAAGTATCATTGTCTCTGCCCCACAGCGCATCCATGGAGTCGCCTCCCTGGAGCAGATTCTCCGTGCCCACTCGGAAGCGGACATAACGGATAATAATGTTCTCGGAATCACTGATATTGGTGTCATATCCCGCCAAAGTGATACCGTCTCCCGGCGCTGTCTGACCGGCTATGGTAATGTTCTTTTTGTTCTTAAATCCCAGTGTGGATTTCAGATGAATGGTGCCGCCCACACTAAAGACGATAATACGCCCTTCCTCCGGCGCATTTTCAATACCGTAGCGAAGAGAACCTTCGCCGCTGTCCTCCAGATTGGTGACAACATACACATCTCCGCCTCTGCCGCCGGTTGCAAGACGGCCGCCGCCCTCAGCGGTGGGGAATGCCAGCACACCGTCTACCAGTTCAACAGGAGGAAGTCCATCCTGCTTCTCACGCATGTAGGTATAGGAGATATCGTATACTGTTGCCTTGGAGCCTGCCACATAATAATAGTAGGTATTGCCTGGCTCTAACTGGAATGTGAACAGGGTGTTCTCCGTTTTGATGTCACTCGCTCCTCCTACGAAAGAGGAATTTCCATTTTCATCTACTGTCACAAAGAAATATTTTTTATTATTGGTGGAGCCAAATTTAGCTGCAATCGTAAGCGTGGTCGGCTGCGTTACAGTAAATTTGTATGCTGTGCCACTAACAGGAGCACTGCCATCCCCATTTTCAAGCTTTGGATTATTTGTTCCAGTGAAGGCCCCTGCATAGTCTTTCCCATTGATGCTGGCGCTCTCCCCGGACTTGTACGTAAGTTCCTCCAGCACAGTGATGTTTACCACCTCATCACCATAATTAGTATCTACAGCCAGGTTGCTCCCTTTGACCACGGAGGCTGTATACTCTTCCATCTCCACTTCCTTATCATAAGAATAAGAGATATCGTATACTGTCACCTTTGATCCTGCTACATAAAAATAGTAGGTATTGCCTGGCTCTAACTGGAATGTGAACAGGGTGTTCTCCGTTTTGATGTCACTTTCTCCTCCTACAAAAGAGGAATTTCCACTTTCATCTACTGTCACAAAGTAGTATTTCTTATTATTGGTGGAGCCAAATTTAGCCGCAATTGTAAGCGTGGTCTGCTGCGTTACAGTAAATTTGTATGCTGTGCCACTAATAGGAGCACTGCCGTCCCCATTTTCAAACTTTGGATTATTTGTTCCAGTGAAGGCCCCTGCATAATCTTTCCCATTGATGTTAGCGCTTTCCCCGGGCTTATATGTAAGTTCCTCAAGTACAGTGATGTTTACTACATCATCACCATGATTGGTTCCTACAGCCAGGTTACTCCCTTTGGCTACGGAAGAGGTATACGTTTTTCCCCCCGTTTCTCTCGTAGATAAAAGGATGTTCCCATTTCCGGATACACTGGGAAGTGTTTCTCCTCCATTTACCTCTCCCGGTTCCTCCGGAAGCGGTTCCTCTGGCAGCACCTCCTCCGGCTGGTCCGGATCCGAGACCTCAGGGGGTGCGATATCCGGGTCCCCTGGCTGTACATTCGTCCCATCTCCGGACGAGACAGATGCTGCCTCGGTCTGTATCTCTTCTGCCTGTACGCTGCCTATGGAAGCGGGAGTAGGTAAAATTCCTCCAATCACCATCAGCGCAACCAGCAAAAGAGCTACAATTTGTTTTTTGCGTCTCATTTCTGTGTCCTCCTTTTGGTTAATAATACCAACTAACTTCTATCGCAATTTATAATATCATATCTTTTTGCACAAAGCAATATGAATTTATCCCCCTTCTTTTGCATTTTATATGCAAAACGCTGGCACTCGATATTTCTTTAGTCTATACCTCTTTCTCTTAGATTTTCAGAAATGAAAACGCCCTCCGTTTTCGCAATCTTATCTTCAACCGCCATCACCGTGGGATTCCCGAATCGGGAATAGCGGACAGGCATTTGCACAAAATCTCCAATCCCCTGTCAATCTCCTCCTGCGGCTCCCTTTTACCATCCATAATTCGTCATCGTATTCAAAGCCGGGATATTACCAGGCTCCGATATAAAAAATACCTATCACATGACCCAACAGGACAACGCCTCCTTCCGCTAACAATTGTACAGCGAAATGGTATGTGATAGGTAATACTGAATGCTTATGCTAAAACATTGGCTAAAACTATGCTTCAATTCTTTTGATACCGTATAACCGTCCAGACCGATCATAAAATTTACGACAGCGGCACGGTAGCTGATTATCTATGTACCGGGATTCCGGAAGCTCCATCTGCCGCAACCGGAACCGACCTAAAGCATACAACTTAGGCGTGGCCCCGGCAAACAAAATTACAAATTCCCCGCGGCGAGAAATTTCTTTAGATGTACTAATGCTTCCTTATCATATTTTTTTGAGAATCCATGTCCACCATTGCCAATGGCAAAAAAACGGACAATTCCTGACACCTTATGCTCTTCCTTACTCTTTAAATAGATTTCATATGCATGTTTAGAATATTCTATATTAACAATTTTGTCTTTGGTGCCATGAACAATTAAAACATCCCCCGAAAAATCCCGTATTTCCTGGTAGGGATCTACTCCTATCACATCCTCCACATAACATTTTCCCAACCGCATCGGACCACAGCGGATAATATCAGGAATATTCTCCGGGTCAAACTTTGCAAACATCATCTTTCCGGCCCTTGCATCATCAGGGATGCATAAGGCCGGATAAAATAAAATTAATTTTGATATTTCATTGTTTAGCCTTGACGCCGCAATTGCAGATACGAAGCCTCCCTGGCTGCAGCCCATTAACACTATTTCTCTTGCATTGTTGCATTCCAGACTTTGTGCATAATGAATAACGGCTTCTAAATCTTTCACTTCTGTCATTACAGACATTTCCGTCGTAGATCCGTCACTTTTTCCTTTTACAACACATCCACCGCAAAAATCAAAGCAATATGATACATATCCCATTTCTGCCATAGCCTTTGCATACTGGCGAACTGTATCCTGAAACGCCATAAAACCATGGCTTACAATGGCGATTGGCAGGCAGTCTCCCTCTGGCCTGTATTCAGTTCCCCTAATTGTAAGATTGTCTCTTTGGCACATAAAGGCTCTTCTGACAATTTTCGTGTCTCTCTTTTTTAACCAAGCAGCCATTGCATCCCCCACAAATTCATCTTCGCTGTACAAAATCCTCTGTCATCAAACGCCGCCTCGGATACCGTGGATTTCAGCATCATATAAACAGTTCACAATCCTTCCTGACGGAACATGCGCCTTTAAGCGCCAGTGACGCGACCGCTACCATTCCACCATTTACCTTTCTCGCAAAATTGGGACATTTCACTACACAGCGCATACATGAAATACACTTTCCTGCATCCGCTTTTTTGATGTTCTTTTTGTCAATGGCCTGCACCGGGCACTGTTCTGCGCATAATCCGCAATTCGTACAATCTTTTGTTGCCTTCGGAACCAGCCCGGCGCCGCCTGCTTTTTTATAAGGCCGGTTACCTGGCACCTGCAGCGCATCCCCCGTTATTCCGGCATTCATTTTATCAAGAATTATTTTAGCATAGGATCTCAGTTCCTGTATATCTTTCTCATCCGGTCTTCCGCTCGCAAACTGATGCATTATGGAATGTTCCGCAACAGCAGAAACGGCGGCAACTACAGTGAAGCCACAATTTTTTGCCATATCAGCCATTTCAGCCATCGTGTCCTCATAAGCGCGGTTTCCATACACGCACAGCAACACACACTTTGCAGAATTACCTCTGAGCCGTGATAGTCTTTCTGCCGCAACTGCAGGCACTCGTCCCCCATAAGACGGTAATCCGATCAGCACAACATCCTCTGGCGCAAACCTACATTTTGAATAATCACCGGCCGGGGCGGACAGATCGATTGTCTCTACAGAGTTGCTCCATTCTGACGTAATGATTTCTGCCGCACGCCTGGTCCCTCCTGTGGGACTGAAAATCACCTGCACATATCCCATCGTATATATCCTCCTTATGTAATTTTTAGATTTACACCTAATCAGTATAAACAATATCTGTTGTAGTGTCAATATTTACACCATAGAAATTTTATGGTATGATGGATACAGATACAACTTACGAAATCGGAGGGCAACAGCTATGCATATCAGCGCAAAATGTTCCATCGCTATTCACTGCCTTATTTTTATATATGAATATGGTGACAATAAGCGTGTGACCAGCGAACTGCTCGCACTTTCAACCGGCTGCAATCCCGTTACAATCCGTAATATTGTAAGCGCATTGAAAAAAGAAGGAATACTGTCTGTAAAATTCGGTACAGGCGGCGCTAAATTGAACTGCGCTCTGGAAGACATCACTTTATATCGTATCTGCATGGCAGTGGAGCCAGACGCACTCAAAAAGTTTATAGGCGTCCACTCGATGCCCTCCCCGCTCTGTCCAGTAGGCAAAAACATCCATGCGGTTTTGGAAATGTCCTACAATAAAGTGCGTGATTCCCTGAAAGCAAACCTGCAATCCATCACTATGAAGGAGCTTATAAATGAATACCATAAAGCGCTTACCGGTTTTTACAGTCCATTGCCGGATCAAGATCATGGTTAATCGTTGCCCGGCGACTTTCTTTGATACGCTTTGCGCTTCATTTGCCACAACTTTATCGTCTAATGCGTTTATGGGGTAATCCCTCTCTATATTCACAATACACCTTCAATGGATAACAAAAGCAATATGCAAGCAATGATTATCCACAAAGCTATCAGCATGAGTCCAACATTCAATTTGGTTTTAGGCTTTATCTGATTAGCTTCTATTAAACGGGTGCATCCTAAAGCTGTAACTATAGGTTTGTATAAAATCATGGTAATCGCTGCATTTAAACCGCCCTTAATCAGGTTAAACGGCAGAAAAGCGGGAATTAGCAGTTCTACGACTGCTTCTCTTGGATAGCCCAGCAACAGCAGCTGCGCAGGATTTCCGTCTAAATTCATCCCGAATCCCGTCTCTTCATCGCAATACCCTGCAATCACTTCCCGCAGCCACCGCTCATACCATTGAGGAAACCCCTTCTCCTTTTCGTCTGCCCTCCGGGTCTGCTACCCGGTTCCAGTCCTCATCGCTCATCTTCGGGTAGATCACCGGCTCCTCCTGGACACGGTAGATACGGGTACCATGGGAATCATGAAGATCGTCCTCCAAAGCCTTTATCCCATAAAGCCCGTAATAGGGGCCTGCGCCTCCATTTCCTGCATAAAGCAGGAAATCCCGGTATTCTTCCGGCAGTCGAATGCCCTGCTGCTCCTCAAATTTTTGTACCTGCTCCTCGCTGGTAGGTGCCTTCAACTTATACTGATGGCTGTCCGCCCCAAACCTTTCAAAATCCGGGTCTTTCGTCCTTGCCTGTTCCAGCAGTTTCAAGATACGCTTCGCCCATGCAGGCTGCCCTGCCTTTCCCATATATTTATGCCTCCTTAATTTGCAGGCTTTCCTTTTGTTCCCTCGTCCAGTCTTCCATCATAAGTTTTTCCACCCGGCAAAATTCTCTTGTATTGTTTGTCACAAGAACAAGCCCTTCTGATCTTGCGTGTCCCGCTATCAATAAATCCATCGGGCCGATCAGTGTCCCTTTCCTCTCCAACTCCGCCCTGATGTAAAAAAGCGCCCGTTTTGATAGAACGCCTTTTCCCGCCTGGCTCATTGCAGCCTACCACACCTACCACACAGCACAATCCCGTTTTTTTACTGTGAAACCTAACCTTTGTTTTAGCTAAAAAAGCGCAGACTACCCCTAT
>CAJUCT010000007.1:51625-113892 GCA_910585015.1 uncultured Acetatifactor sp. | reverse complement strand
AGGCTGCTCTTTCTTTCTGCCCTGAATATGATACTTCACTTAAGAATTATACCATAAAAATTCTCTGTTTTTCACCCGATGGCGCAAAACGACTCTTTTCGGGAATTCAATAATAGGGCTAAAGTTTTTTCCTTTCGTTCGATAACGCTGTTGCTTTCACCCACTATGAAGGATGCCCAGTAAGGCGGCACATAGCCGATACCCAGAAATAGTAACTATCCGGCTTATTCATGCATCAGAAATACTATTCGTACTTATCATGACAGATTTGTTCTTCTGTTACCCTTAGTTCTCTATGAAGCTGCCATGCCATAAAAATAGTGATCACAGCCGAAAACACATCCGCAATCGGCTGCGCATAAAGTATTCCATTGATACCACAGATTTTGGGAAGCAGTAAAATGACAGGCACAAAGCAGATTCCCTGCCGGCAGGCTCCAAGTACAAAGCCTTTTGTCCCTTTTCCAAGCGCAAGGAACAGCGAGGAATATACCGTGTAAAATCCAAACAGGAAGAAGGACAGCCCGTTTGCAAAAAGGGATTTCCGGCCTACAGCAATCATCCCGCTGTTTCCATTTGCAAACTGCGATATGATCTGTGTGGAAAACAGAGCCATCAAAAGTCCGACAAGGATACAGAAAACGGATGACCACAAAATGGACGTTTTGACTGCTTCCCGCAGGCGGTCAAATTTCCTGGCTCCATAGCTGAATCCCGCAATTGGCTGGAACCCCTTCAAAAAACCAAATACAACTAAAGTACCCATAGAAGTGATTCTTGTAACCGCTCCCATCCCGGCGATCACCGCATCACCATATCCGTTTGCCGCCCGGTTGACTAACGCAATCGAAAGGCTGGTAAGAAGCTGGAATGTCAAAGTTGGAATGCCAATCTTCAAGATTTCTGTATAGATCTGCCTGGTTGGTTTAAATTCCTGTAAGCGGAAAGTAAATGCGCTTTTCTTTCGCAGTACATAAATGAGATAGACAAGCGTAGAGACTGCCTGGGAAATAGCCGTGGCAATTGCCGCACCTGCAACGCCCATATCCAATACATAGATAAACACCGGATCTAAACCAATGTTCAATACTGCCCCCAAAAGCAGGGCTGTCATAGTTGTCTTAGCCGCACCTTCACTTGCCACGATATTATTCATTGTCACATTGCACACATTAAAAATACAGGAAATGACATAAATCCTGCCATAAGTGAGGGCATATGGCATAATGGTGTCCGTGGCTCCAAGCAACGCTAAGACCGGTCTGAGAAAGACTGCGGCAAAGACAATCAGAACCCCGCCAATCAACACACTGCTATACAATGCTGTGCTCGCCGCCCTGTTTGCAGTATCCCTGTCGTTCTGCCCTAATAATCTTGAGAGATAAGATGCCGCGCCGTTGCCAAACATCAGCCCTAACCCCACGACTACCTGTCCTAACGGGAACACGACGGAAATCGCCCCCATAGGGCTTTCACCCAGACCTCCCACAAAATAGGCATCCACCAGATTATAAAGGGCATTGATCAGCATACCGATCATAATCGGAACGCCCAGAGCCATGAGTGCCTGGGAGATTGGCGCACTCCCTAATAATTCCATTTTACTATTCTTTCCGTTCATTTTCGTTACTCCTCTCTTAAAATATAATTTACACTACTATATTTTACAGTATTTAGCTGCAAATGAAATCCTACTATAAATTATAGTGGTTGTCAAGAGAATTTTCCTCCTTCTTGACAAAAGCTATAAATTAAAATAGTATAAACTACAGCATAAAGGTTATTAACCGTTTCCCATCTATAAAAGAAAGGCAGGACGCTATGGCTGCGATTGATTTGATTGTATTAGGAATGTTAAAAAAAGAACCTATGGGCGCCTACGATATTCAAAAATTGGTAGAATACCGCAATATCTCCAAATGGGTAAAGATCAGCACCCCCTCCATCTACAAAAAGGCCATACAGTTAGAGGAAAAGGGCTTTATCAAAGGCAGTACCGTTAAAGAGGGAAAAATGCCCGAAAAAGTCATTTACTCTCTTACAGATGCGGGCGAGAAAGAATTTGAAAGGCTTATGTTAGAGATTGCATCCAATCCCATCCATATCTTTTTGGACTTTAATGCCGTGATCGTAAATTTAGACAGCCTGCCTTTGGAAACACGAAAAGGATGTGTGGCAGACATTGAAAAGAATGTAATAAAATTGAAGGCTTATTTGGAAGAAAATCTCCATGAAAAAGAAAATAACCCGGATATTCCCGAAACAGGAATGGCTGTCTTACGCCAGCAGTTTGTTTTGGTGGAAGCAATAGAAAAATGGATTGCTGATTTGAAAAATAGTTTTTTGTAAATGCCTACAAGGAAAGTACAGGAAAAGAGCAATTGAACAGCCCTTTTCCCTGTTTATCATTTATCCATTCAATTTTTACCGTTTTACTCATATACGAACACAGAAACTCTGTATACTATCACGGAAACCCCGGACTTTTTCGTGAAAGTATACTTTTGCCTGATAGTACAATTTTTTCCCCTATCGCCATCCTATCAGCGGCATCCAAAAACCAAAAAATAGGGGCCCACCACCCACCGTGATGAACCTCACCAAACCTCAAAATTCCTTGATTTTAAGCCATTCTTGAATACTTTTGCCTGTTAGTACCAAATGTGGTCGCAGAACTCATTTTTCCTATATGCAGATTTTAATTTTTCCTCTCCCTTCTCCCCCTTTCCACCCTCTTCTCCTCTCCTCTTCCCAAATTTTTCTATAGAAACAGCTTGGAAAACCTCTCCGAAAGGCTCCTGAAACCTCAGAAGAATCTCTCTGAAAAATCTCCCCGAAAAGACTTCCTGCCTCTTCTTCTTCCCGAAAGGGCAAAGGGGGCATTCTCCGAAAACCCTTTATTTCTGGGCTTTCTAAAGGGGTTGGGGGAGGAAGGCAAGAAAAGAAATCCTGAAAAAAGAGAGAAAAGACCGAGTTGCCTTCAATGGCGGAGAACGGTTTAGAGCGGAGGGGGAGGAGGATGGAAAGGGGAGGGAGAAGAAAAGAGCCTTGCGGGGAGGAAGACACCCACAAGGCTCTGATGATTACTTATTTTTGTTGCCCCTCAGGAAAAATTAAAATCTGCGGGGAGGAAAAACTTGTTCTGCAAGAACACCAAAATCCTATGGGCATCAATTGGCAATTGCCGCCTGCGCTGCCGCCAATCTGGCAATAGGTACGCGGAACGGTGAGCAGGACACATAGTCCAAACCAATCTTATGGCAGAACTCAACAGAAGAAGGATCTCCGCCGTGCTCGCCGCAGATGCCTACGTGGAGCCCCGGATTCACGGGCTTGCCCAGCTTAATGGACAGTTCCATCAGCTTGCCTACGCCGGTCTGATCCAGCTTTGCGAAGGGATCGTTCTCCAGGATCTTGGTGTCATAGTACGCGTTCAGGAACTTGCCTGCATCGTCACGGGAGAAACCGAAGGTCATCTGGGTCAGATCGTTGGTGCCGAAGCAGAAGAAATCAGCCTCCTTGGCAATCTCGTCAGCGGTCAGAGCGGCACGAGGAATCTCAATCATGGTACCCACTTCGTATTCCAGTTCGATACCTGCAGCGGCGATCTCCGCATCAGCGGTGTCAACCACTACCTTCTTGACAAACTTCAACTCTTTCACTTCGCAGATCAGAGGAATCATAATCTCGGGCTTCACGTTCCAATCGGGATGAGCCTTCTTCACATTGATAGCCGCACGGATGACAGCCTTTGTCTGCATCTTGGCGATCTCAGGATAAGTTACAGCCAGACGACAGCCTCTGTGGCCCATCATCGGGTTGAACTCATGCAGGGAAGCTATGAGGTTCTTGATATACTCAACGGACTTGCCCTGTGCATTGGCCAGTTTCTCGATATCAGCTTCCTCGGTGGGAACGAACTCATGCAGAGGCGGATCCAGGAAACGGATGGTTACCGGGTTGCCCTCCAGAGCCTCGTACAGCGCCTCGAAGTCGCCCTGCTGATAGGGCAGGATCTTCTCCAGTGCCGCTTCTCTCTCCTCCACAGTGTCGGCACATATCATCTCACGGAAGGCAGCGATCCTGTCCTCCTCAAAGAACATATGCTCGGTACGGCAAAGGCCGATACCCTCGGCGCCCAGTTCACGGGCCTTCTTTGCGTCCGCGGGAGTATCTGCGTTGGTGCGGACCTTCAAGGTTCTGTACTTGTCCGCCCAAGCCATAACACGACCGAATGTACCTGCGATGGTTGCGTCTACGGTTGCAATCTGGCCTGCGTAGATGTTGCCGGTAGTGCCGTCGATGGAGATGTAATCTCCCTCATGGAACTCCTGTCCGGCCAGCGTAAACTTCTTGTTCTCCTCGTCCATGGCGATATCGCCGCAGCCAGACACACAGCAGGTACCCATACCACGGGCAACCACGGCCGCGTGGGAAGTCATACCGCCGCGAACGGTCAGGATACCCTGGGAGGCCTTCATGCCGGTGATGTCCTCGGGAGAGGTCTCCAGACGAACCAGAACCACCTTCTCGCCTCTTGCGTTCCAGGACTCTGCGTCTTCAGCGGTAAATACCACCTTGCCGCAGGCAGCGCCGGGAGACGCACCCAGGCCTTTGCCCAGAGGGGTAGCCGCCTTCAGAGCCGCAGTGTCAAACTGAGGATGCAGCAGTGTATCCAGATTACGGGGATCGATCATTGCCACAGCCTCCGCTTCGGTCTTGTGGCCCTCGTCTACCAGGTCACACGCAATCTGCAAAGCAGCCTGAGCGGTTCTCTTGCCGTTACGGCACTGCAGCATGTACAGCTTCTTATTCTCAACAGTAAATTCCATATCCTGCATGTCATGGTAGTGGTTCTCCAGAATCTCACATACCTTGATGAATTCCGCATAAGCCTCAGGGAACTCCTGCTCCATCTGCGCGATGGGCATGGGGGTACGAACACCTGCAACCACGTCCTCGCCCTGTGCGTTCTTCAGGAACTCACCCATCAGCTTTTTCTCGCCGGTAGCCGGATCACGGGTGAAGGCAACGCCTGTACCGGACTGATCATTCAGATTACCGAACACCATGGGCATAACGTTTACCGCGGTACCCCAGGAATAAGGGATATCGTTGTCACGACGGTATACATTGGCACGGGGGTTGTCCCAGGAGCGGAACACAGCCTCTATAGCCAGCTTCAGCTGCTCTACGGGATCAGAAGGGAAATCCTTGCCCAGCTGGTTCTTATACTCGGTCTTGAACTGCTCTGCCAGCGTCTTTAAGTCAGCGGCGGTCAGATCCACATCATACTTAACGCCCTTCTCCTCTTTCATCTTGTCGATCAACTGCTCGAAATACTTCTTGCCGACCTCCATAACCACGTCGGAGAACATCTGAATGAAACGTCTGTAAGAATCATATACAAAACGCTCAAAAGCAGGATCGGGATTGCCTGCTATCATGGCGGCAACCACTTCGTCGTTCAAGCCCAGGTTCAGAATGGTATCCATCATGCCAGGCATGGATGCCCTCGCGCCGGAACGGACGGAAACCAACAGAGGATTCTTCAGATCGCCGAACTTCTTGCCGTTGATCTTCTCCATCTCTGCAACGCCTTCCATAGCCTGTGTCATGATCTCATCATTGATCTTGCGGCCATCCTCATAGTATTGTGTACAAGCCTCTGTCGTGATCGTGAAACCCTGCGGAACGGGAAGACCGATGCTTGTCATCTCAGCCAGGTTAGCGCCCTTGCCGCCAAGAAGATTACGCATGGTCATGTCGCCTTCTGCAAACGAATAAACCCATTTCTTCATGTTTGTCTTTCTCCTCTTTCTATAGATTAATTGATTACGCAGTTTCCATTCTATCAATTTGACAAAAAAATATCAAGGACTTTAAAATAATTCTTTTTTTCGCCAATCACTTTCGTCTATTGTACTCAAAACACCCTCTTTTATCATTTCCTGCATTGGTAAAATTATACAAAAATGTAAGCATTTACAATTCTATTTTTCTCCCCACCTGCAAAAAAATAGGATTAATACTTGCATTTTCCGGGAAATTCAGTAAAATAGGAAGAAGTGCAACTGCAGAACAGAGGATCCAAAGATCTTCAAAACAGCAGATTCTCCGCCAAAGCACTGCTGGATGCCTGTGCGCCCCAAGCGGCCAGACATGCGGCGCCAGGCTGCGTTGGCGGGGAATATGCGGAACTTTAAGTAAGAAAGGTTTAGAATATGATCAGTGCAAACAATGTAACCTACCGTGTAGGCAAAAAGGCCCTGTTTGAGGACGTGAACATCAAGTTCACGGAGGGCAACTGCTACGGCCTCATCGGCGCCAACGGTGCCGGAAAGTCCACTTTTTTGAAAATTCTCTCCGGCGCCCTGGAGACCACCAAGGGAGATATTGTCATCTCCCCCGGTCAGCGTCTGTCCGTGTTGGAGCAGGATCATTTCAAATATGACGAATATGTGGTGATGGATACTGTCATCATGGGCAACGAGCGTCTGTACCAGATCATGAAGGAGAAGGATGCCATCTATGCCAAGGAAAATTTCTCCGACGAGGACGGCATCCGCGCCAGCGAACTGGAGGCGGAATTTGCGGAGATGGACGGCTGGGAGGCGGAATCAAGCGCCGCCATGCTGTTGAACGGCCTGGGCATTGACACCGAGCATCACTACTCCCTGATGCGGGATCTGGAGAGCAATGTGAAGGTCAAGGTGCTGCTGGCCAAGGCACTCTTCGGCAACCCGGATATCCTGCTGCTGGATGAGCCCACCAACCATCTGGATCTGGACGCCATCGCCTGGCTGGAGGAGTTCCTGATCAATTTTGAGAACACTGTCATTGTGGTGTCCCATGACCGCTATTTCCTGAACAAGGTCTGCACCCACACCGCCGATATCGACTATGGCAAGATCCAGCTGTACGCCGGCAACTACGACTTCTGGTACGAGTCCAGCCAGCTGCTGATAAAACAGATGAAGGAGGCCAACAAAAAGAAGGAGGAGAAAATCAAGGAACTGCAGGAATTTATCTCCCGTTTCTCCGCCAATGCCAGCAAATCCAAGCAGGCCACCTCCCGCAAGAGAGCTCTGGAAAAGATCGAACTGGATGAAATCAAGCCCTCCAGCAGAAAATATCCCTATATTGATTTCCGCCCTGACCGTGAGATCGGCAACGAGGTTTTGAGCGTGGAGCATCTGTCCAAAACCATAGGCGGGGAAAAAGTGCTGGACGATATCTCCTTTATTGTAGGCCATGAGGACAAAATTGCCTTCGTGGGCAGCAACGAGATCGCCAAGACCACTCTTTTCCAGATCCTGGCCGGAGAGATGGAGCCGGACGAGGGCAGCTACAAGTGGGGCGTTACCACCTCCCAGGCTTACTTTCCCAAGGATAATACTGAGGAATTTGACAACGATCTGACCATTGCGGACTGGCTTACCGGCTACTCCCCGGTGAAGGATGTGACCTATGTGAGAGGCTTTTTGGGCCGTATGCTTTTCGCCGGCGAGGATGGGGTGAAAAAAGTCAAGGTACTCTCCGGAGGCGAGAAGGTGCGCTGTCTTCTGTCCAAAATGATGATCAGCGGGGCCAACTGTCTGATCTTTGACGAGCCAACCAACCACCTGGATATGGAATCCATCACCGCTCTGAACAATGGCGTGATTAAATTCCCCGGCGTGGTGCTGTTCTCCTGCCATGACCATCAGTTTGTACAGACCTCCGCCAACCGGATCATGGAGATCCTGCCCGGCGGCCAGCTGATCGACAAGATCACCACCTACGACGAATACCTGGCCAGCGACGAGATGGCCAGAAAGCGCACCGTCTTCACGGCTAACCGCGAGGAAGATGATGCCTGAATACAGAACTCTACAGTCAAACTGCAAGACCCGCCCTGTAATGGACGGGTCTTAGTCATTGAAAAGGAGCAAAACCATGGTTGATTTACACGTACATTCCACCCGTTCCGACGGAACCTATACCCCCACCCAGCTGGTGGACTATGCCAGAGAAAAGGGCCTGTCGGCCTTTGCTCTGACGGACCATGACACGGTGGACGGTCTTACGGAGGCCCTGCACTATGCCGCGCAGCTTCGCCGGCATCCCCCAAAGCCCAACATCCCCGCTCCCCTTAACGAGGCACCGACTGTCCGAACAGCAATGCCGGATAAAGGCTGCATCTCGTCCGCCTCCCCTGTCCCGGAGGTGATTCCCGGCATTGAACTTTCCAGTGAGTACCAGGGAAAGGACGTGCATATCGTGGGGCTGTATATCGACTATCAGAACGCCCGTTTTCAAGAATATCTCCGCAGTTTTGTGGCCTCCCGGGACGCCCGTAACCATAAGATGTGTGCCCTTCTACAGGAGGCAGGTATAGATATCTCCTATGAAAAGCTGCAAGACGCTTTCCCAAGCGCAGTGATCACCCGGGCCCATTATGCCAAATACATGCTGACCCATGGCTATATCAAAAGCATGGCGGAAGCTTTTGACCGCTATGTGGGAGATCACTGTCCGTATTATGTACCACGGGAAAAAGTCACCCCTGCCCAGGCTGTTGCCCTGATCCTGGAGGCGGACGGCATCCCCATCCTGGCCCATCCTATTCTCTACCTCATGAGCGACGCCCGGCTGGAGGCCCTGGTGGGGGAACTAACGGAAGCGGGCCTTATGGGCATTGAAGCCCTCTACAGCACCTATCACGCCTGCGACGAGCGCCAGATCCGCAGCCTGGCTGAAAAATATAATCTGCTTATCAGCGGCGGATCGGATTTCCACGGGGACAATAAACCCGGTCTGGATCTGGGCACAGGCTATGGCAAACTCTGTGTGCCGGAGTCGGTGCTGGAGAAAATACGCCATGCAAAAAAAGAACTTTCCCCCTTAAGCGCCACTTAAACTCAGGCGCATAGCGGAAAGTCCCTTTATCCAAAACTAAAACCAGCATCTGCCCTGACAGTAAATCATAATAATTCGGGCAGATGCTGTTCTATTTCCTCTTCCTTACTGATATCCGGGGTTTTTACCGCGCATTCCCTTTTCTTCGCGGTATTATACTCACGATCAATTAGATTTTCCTTTCTACCCGGCGCATGTTGCCAGATTACGCCGCATGTGCCTGGCAGAAATTGGAAAAGCTTAACGGTCGCCAGTATATGTCCCTTCCTAGATCTCCTCTGTCTTGGGCTCCTCCGCAGGTTCTGCAGCCCCGGCAGTCTCTTCCGCAGGCGTTTCCACAGGCTCCGCGGCCTCGGCAGCTTCCTCGGTCACCTCTGTAACCTCGCCCTCTTCCACTACCTCCTCGGGTTCAGGCTCAGGCAGCTTGGCGCCGCAATAGGAACAGAATGCCGCGGAGTAGCTTACTTCCTTGCCGCAGTCCGGGCACTCCTGCCTGCCCTTGAGCTTGCGGACCTCTCTCTTCAGACCTTCGATCTCCTCCACAGCGGCATCGATCACGGCAAATTTCTCCGCTACTTCCTCCGGGGCATCTTCCTTCTGGCTCTCGTACACATACTTGCCCAGTTCAATGTAAGCGCCCTTGATCGATTCCTCTTTCTCGGCAATCTGACCGGTCAGCTTGGCGATCTCAGCGATCTCCTTCGCCTTCTTAGTCACATCCTTGCTCTTGCTGCTGATAGTACTGCCCACCTTGTTAAAAAAATCCATACTTTTCTCCTCCTTAATTTGAGTTCCGCACCCATAATAGATGCGGGTATGAGGTACTAGCCCTCTATAATTAGGTATCTGCCGTCACCAATGTCGAACACTTCATCTGCCTCCAGAATCTCGTCCTCATCGGCGCCCTCCAGATCAAGCCCCTCCTCTTCAAAGAAATTCAATACATCTTCCTTGCTGTCTGCTACGACAGCCATACATTCCTCCAGGAAACCCTCAGCCTCTTCCAGGCTGTCCGCCACCTTCTCAGGGAACAACTGCAGCTGATTGTCCAGGAAACACTGTAATACCGCATCGTCAAACTCATGCATAAGATATCTCCTCCTCTTGATCAACGTGAGTATAAAAGAAGTTCGCTTCTTGCCCTTATCATATCGCCTTTACCGGTCACCGTCAAGTATTTATACTACATAACGCCAAAAATTACCGTACTACATTGGCTAAACGTATATGGCTGGCGTTATGTAGTCAGGTTACTCGGAAATATTAACTATTAGGCAGTATATATTGACGATCACAAAAACTTGCCAAGTAACCCGACTCACGAGTGAACGCTTCCAAGGACATTGTGACAAATTTCATCGCTCGTGAGTATATCGGGAAATCTTCCCCGGGAATTACCGAATAATCTGCATTGTTTTCATCTCCTGATACAGTCTGGCAACAGGCAGGCCCACCACATTGCTGTAGTCCCCCTCTATTGCCTTCACAAAACGGCTGCCCAATCCCTGAATACCATAAGCCCCGGCCTTGTCCATAGGCTCTCCTGTGGAGATGTACCAGCTTATTTCCTCCTCTGACATAGGATAAAAATGCACTTGGGTGCATTCGTGAAAACTGTGCCGTCGCGTCTGCCCCTGGCTGTGGTGATACAGTGTCACACCGGTGTATACCTGGTGCTGCCTGCCGGACAGCCATCCCAGCATCTTCGCGGCATCTTTCACGCTGGCGGGCTTCCCCAGAATCTGCCCGTCCGCCGCAACTATGGTGTCCGCCCCGATGACCAGAAGTCCCTCCCTGCCATCCCAAAAATGCAATTCCTGCCGGAGATTTTCATTTGCGGAGTCCTGCGTGTCTGTTCCCCGATTGGAAACTTCCGAAAGTAGTTTTTGCAGCACGTCCCGGGCTTTCTGATCCGACAACTCCTCCACCACTTTGGCGGGTTCCCTTTCCGTGACATGTTCCTCCACACCGCTGACCAGTACCGTATAATCCAGTCCCAGCCCCGTCAGAAGCTCCCGCCGCCTGGGGGACCCTGATGCCAATACAATTTTCATGTGTATCCTTTCCAACTATTTTGCTCCTATACTTCTGTATAATATTATATGCCATATAGTATTGATGTTGAACATACTATACGACATATAATATGCTTTGTCAATCCCTTTTTGGATAAAATATTATTAAAAATTCATAAAAAACCGCAGTTTCATCCAATGTCATTAACTTAAAGGAAAAGTTTATCGACAACTACAGTTGGGGACCAGGCAGCAGTCGCTTATCGGAAATACAAGAAATATTGTAGAACGTATTGGGGTGAATGCTGCCATGCTTGCAGAAATATTACAGGGACTGACGCGAACAGACAGGGAGAAAAGTAAATATGCTCAGCTTCCATTTTAGCAAGGCAAAAGAGGTTTGCGTGAGGGAAATCAGAATCGGCGACAAGGTACTGAACGAGGCTGTGGTACAATGGAAACTCCATTTCTCACAGCCCCTTGTGAACAGAATGTGTACTGAAGCGTATTCTGTTTTTCTAGCGATGGATCTCCGGCACGAACCGCCTGCTCCCGCTTCCCGTCTCCTGGGCCGCTTCCCTGGCCTCCCGCTGGGCCTCCCTGCAAAAATATTCCTGAGATCCAAATCGCTCCTTCCCCCTCTTATCCACTTTTGCATAGGTGCCGTCCGGCTGCAATATCTGGGCTTTGACATTGTCCCGAAGCTGGGCGCTCAAGATGTCTTGCAGCTTCTCCTTCAGCCTGGGCTCCTCCACGGGGAACAATATCTCCACCCGCCTCTCCAGGTTCCTCGGCATCCAGTCCGCGCTGCCGCAGTAGATCTCCTCATTCTCCCCGTTCAGGAAATAGAAAATACGGCTGTGTTCCAGGAAATTGCCCACGATGGATCGCACCGTTATATTCTCGCTGACATCCGGGATTCCTGTCTGCAGGCAGCAGATTCCTCTGACAATCAGATCGATTTTGACACCGGCGCAGCTGGCTTCATACAGCGCGGCAATCACGTCCCTGTCACACAGGGAGTTCATCTTCGCGATGATGCGCGCCTCCTTGCCCGCCCGGGCATAGTCCGCCTCCCTGCCAATCAAGTACAGGAACCTGTCCTTCAGCCACAGGGGGGCCAGGGACAGCCTGTTCCAACCCAGAGGCTCCGAGTAGCCGCTGAGCATATTGAACACTGCCGTGGCGTCCTCGCCGATCATCTCGCTGCAGGTGAGCAGTCCCACGTCCGTGTACAGCTTGGCAGTGGCGTCATTGTAATTGCCGGTACCCAGATGCACATACCGCCGGATGCCGTCCTCCTCCCGGCGCACCACCAGGGTGATCTTGCTGTGGGTTTTCAGACCGACCAGACCATAGATCACATGGCAGCCCGCCTTCTCCAGCATTTTCGCCCAGACAATATTGTTCTCCTCGTCAAAACGGGCCTTCAGTTCCACCAGCACGGACACCTGTTTGCCGTTTTCCGCCGCCTGCGCCAGGGCCGTTATGATGGGGGAATGGCCGCTGACCCGGTACAGGGTCTGCTTGATGGCCAGCACCTGAGGATCCCGGGATGCCTGGCGGATAAAGTCCACCACCGGCGTAAAAGTCTGGTAAGGATGGTGCAGCAGCACATCCCCCTCCCTGATCCGGGCGAAAATATCACAGCCCGCCGGCAGCTGCGGCACCGGCTGGGGTTCATATTTCGGCGCCTTCAGCTTCTCAAAACCTTCCAGCCCATACATTTTCATCAAAAAAGTCAGATCCAGGGGGCCGTCTATATAGTACAGATTCTGCTCTCCCATATGCAGTTCTTTTCGGATAATCTTCAGTAGCCGTCTGTCTGTATCGCTCTCTACCTCCAGGCGGATCACCTCGCCCCACTGCCGCTTTTTCAACTGCTTCTCGATCTCTTTCAAAAGATCCGCCGCCTCGTCCTCCTCAATGCTCAAATCCGCGTTGCGCATGATCCGGAAGGGATGGGCACAGATCACATTGTAGTTCAGAAACAACTTGTGGATGTTCCGCTCGATGACCTCCTCCAGCAGAATCACCTTCAGGGGGCCTTCCCTGCCATCCTCCATCTCCCTGGGCAGCTGCACGATCCGGGGCAGTACGCTGGGCACCTGTACCGTGGCAAACTCCAGTTCCTCCGGCTTGTGCTTTTTCTCCACCAGCGCGCCTATATTCAGAGATTTGTTCCGAATCAGCGGGAAGGGCCGGGAGGAATCCACCGCCATGGGGGTCAGCACCGGGTACACATTCTCCTCAAAGTACCGGTCGATATAAGCCGCCTCCTCTTTGTTCAGGAGCTCATGCTGGCGGATCACCAGCAGCCCCTCCTTCTCCAGCAGCGGAAGCAGGCTTCGATTGTAGGTTGAATATTGAAGGTTCACCAATTCGTGAATCGCCTCGTCAATTTTTTCCAGCTGTTCCTGGGCGGTCATACCCGCAATATCCTTCTTGCTGTACCCCGCGTTAACCATATCCCTCAGTGATGCCACACGCACCATAAAAAACTCGTCCAGGTTGGAGGCGGTAATGCTGAGGAATTTCAGCCTCTCAAACAGCGGATTAGTCTTATCCCTGGCCTCGCTGAGTACCCGGTGGTTAAAAAGAATCCAACTCAGTTCCCGGTTATTGTAATACTTTGGATTGGTAAAATCTGTCTCTGCCATAAATTGTTGCCTCCAATTTAAGTTCCGCAGTTTCCCTGCCAACACACTTATCCGGTGATGTGTGCCGCCCGTGAATCTGCTGTTTTAAGTTCCGCAGCTTCCCTACATGGGTTTCTTCTGCTTAATGACCGGCTGTACACTGAATACCTCCTGGAAGAAGTCAGCCCGTTCCTCAAAGATCCCTCTCTCTAACGTGATGTCCTCCGGAGTCTCCACCATGAGCACCAGCTGGTCCTCCTTCAAAGTCGCCTTTACGCCTTTCAGCTTCTGTTTGTGGCTCCGATCCAACGCATTGGCAATGCGTAGGATGGCCGTCAGCTTGGCCACCGTCAGATAAGCGCTCTCGGTAAGAGCCGTTCCCAGCGCTTTCATCTGGTCATAGTAGATGAAGGGGGTATGGTTGAAGCGCACGACGCTGGCCACCGTCTCCCGCTCCATGTGGGACAGGCCGATCATCTCTGTGGCCATGATGATCTGGTAGGAGGTTTCCCCGATATTCACCATGCTGATATATTTGCCGCAGTCGTGGAGCAGCGCCGACAGCTGCAGGTACAGTCGCTCCCGCTTCCCCATGCCGTGTACTTTTTTCATGCTGTCGAAGATTGTCAACGTGATATTCTCCAAGGTCTCCGCCCGTTTGCGGCTGCCCTGATAGCGCTTGCTGATATTCATAGCGCAGGCCAGGATATCCCTGTTAAAATCATGCTCACTCTGCAGCAGCTTGTTCTGCTGGGCGTACTCATAGGCCATGCCGTCGCTCAGCGTGACCCCCGGCGCCCAGATCTGCTGCGCCCCGGTCAGCTTCATGATCCGTTTCATGATGCAGGCGCTTATAAAGGTCAGGTTCACCGCCTCCTCCGGGAGGTCCAGCATCCGCATGATCTCCGCCATGGGTCTGGTGCGCAGCTGCTGGACAAATTGCTCATAATCCCCCAGATTGACCAGTTCGTTCTTCCTGCCTGCGCTGGCCGCTTTTCTGCTCACCCACACGGAAAGATAGTCGTCCACCACAATGATGGTCCTTATGTCCCGATCCTTCAGATACAGTTTTTTGTAGGTGGCCAGCTGGGCGCTGACAATCTCATCAATGATCACTTCCCTCTGGCTGCTGCGGGTATTCATATGGTGCAGCAGTTCCTGCAGCCGCAGTACGCCGATCCGCAGGTTCTGGGTGGAAACCAGAGTATCATTGTCAAACAGGGAAATCTGGATGCTGCCCCCGCCGATATCCACGATGGCCGTCCCCTCCTCAATCACGGACTGGAAAATCTCCCCCCGGAAGGCGATGGCCTTGTAGTCCAGAAAGCGCTGTTCCGAGTTGCTCAGCACCTCCACTTTGATGCCGGTGCGCTGACGTATCTGGTCCAGCACAATGTCGGTATTCTTGGTCTCCCGGATGGCGCTGGTGCCGTAGGCCCGATAGCTTGTCACCTTATAAGACTCCATAATCTGCGCGAACTCCGACAGCACCCGGCACAGTTCGTCCATCTTGTCATGGCTGATCTTGCCGCTTCCATAGGACTCGCTGCCCAGATCCACCCTCTGTCGTATATGCTCGATGACCCGCCCCTGGCTTTTCCCGGAAAATTCGAAAATTTTCATGGAGAGTTCAAAGCTCCCCACATCTATCGCTGCAAATGTTTTTACGGCCACCTTCTATCTCTCCCTTCTACAATTAGTGTATATAGACAATTGCAAAATGTTCTCTGCAAGGGACGTGGCTGGTCAATATATGCAAAAACTCCCATTCCCCTGCTATATCTTTCCCTATTTTGACTGCATTCCCAACATATAGTCAATAAACTGCTGGGCGCTTCTGCCGGACAGGCCGCTGTGGGCCAGTTCCCATTTGCCTGCCTCGGCCAGCAGCTGCTGCCGATCCATCTCCACTCCGTAGCGCTCCGCCAGCGTGGTGACAATGTTCTGAAATTCTTTGGGGCTGGGGGATCCGAAGTATATAGTCACGCCGAAGCGATATACCAGAGACAATTTCTCCTGCACCGTGTCGCTGGTGTGCATATCCTGCCGAATCTCCTCCTTGTCGCTGAAGTTCTCCCGGATCAGGTGCCGCCGGTTGGAGGTGGCGTAGATCAGAATATTCTCCGGCTTTTTCTCCAAGCCGCCCTCAATGACCGCCTTCAGATATTTATACTCCGTCTCATGCTCCTCAAAACTCAAATCGTCCATATAGATGATAAACTTATAATTCCGATTCTTGATCTGACTGATGCATTCCTGTAAGTCCTGAAACTGGTGCTTGTAGATCTCGATGATCCGCAGCCCCCGGTCATAGTAGGCGTTGGCGATGGCCTTGATGCAGGAGGATTTGCCCGTGCCCGCATCACCGAAAAGCAGACAGTTGTTGGCCTTGCGCCCCTCCACAAAGGCTTCCGTATTGGCCACCAGCTTTTGCTTGGGAATCTCATAGCCCACCAGATCGTCCAGATGCACATGGGCAATGTTCAGGATGGGACGGATCTCTACATGCCCCTGCTGGTCATGGCATATTCGAAAGGACTTGTGCAGGCCGAATTTGCCCACGCCGTACTCCTTATAAAACTGTGTCAGGGTGTCCTTCATCTCCCGGGCCGTGCCGTCCTGACAGAAGCGCTGTGCCAGTTCACAGATCCGGGCGCGTATCCGGGTATTGTAAACCTTGCTCTCCCGGCTGCTGCTGACATAATTCTCCACCAGCGCCCATTCCGGCACATTCAGCGCTTCCGTCATAGGCCCAAAGTCATAGTCATAAAATTCCTTGAAAATCCCGATATCATGCAGTGCCGCCTGATTGATCGTCCCCTCTATGGTTCCCCGGATCTCACAGCCGCAGCTGTAGCTGTTCTCATTGTTCACCAGCAGATTGGCCAGATAGCAGTGCCACAGATTGCCATGGAAACCGTAGTTTCCCGCCTGATCGATCAGACCGTGGATACACTGATACAAAAGCGCCGCCAGATCCTCCTGATTATAATATGCGTCGTCATAATGCTTCATGAGCCAAGTCACGTCATAGAGCAGCTTCTCCCCTTCCAGGTCTCGATAGACAATTAATTCCTGTTCCCTCATAATTCTCTCCTTACTTCCTTACCCGCAGTAGGCGATTGCGAAACTCCCTTTCCGGTAACAGCGGATGGGCAATATATACAAAATAAGGGCGACTTGCCACTGGGTCGGAGCCCGTTTTTGTATGTATTGACCAGCCACGGTCACTTGCAGAGAACCTTTCGCAATTGCCTATTACCCGCAGTTAGGCGATTGCGAAACTCCCTTTCCGGTAACAGTGGATGGGCAATATATACAAAATAAGGGCGACTTGCCACTGCGTCGGAGCCCGTTTTTGTATATATTGACCAGCCACGTCACTTGCAGAGAACCTTTCGCAATTGCCCATTCCTTAGTAGTTCCCCAGTATCTTCATATTTCTGGCCTCGTCCCGCAGTCCCCGCAGGGCGTTCTTCACGGCGCTGTCCGCCAGGTTGCCCTCAAAGTCTATAAAGAACCGATACTCCCAGCTGCGATCCTCGATGGGCCTGCTCTCAATCTTACACAGATTCAGATTGTTATAAATAAAATGGGACAGCATATGGTACAGAGAACCGCTCTGATGGGGCAGTTCAAAGCAGATGCTGACCTTGGCCGCATCCTTCCGGAAAATCTTCTGGTTGGTCACGATGATAAACCGGGTGGAATTGTCCTTCTCCTGGTTGACGCCCTGCCGCAGTACTTCCAGCCCGTACACTTTCGCCGCATGTTCACTGGCAATGGCGGCCTGGGACTTGTCCTGCTCATCCGCCACTTTCTTGGCGGCAAAGGCATTGTTCTGCATACTGATCTGCCGCCAGTCGTGTCCCGCCAGAAAACGGCTGCTCTGCATCAGGGACTGGGGGTGGCTGTACACCGTGCGGATATCCTCCGTCTTAGCCCCCGGCACTCCCAGCAGACAATGATTGATCTGTAAAATCTGCTCTCCCACAATATAATTCTCAAACTCCACCAGCAAGTCATATATCTCGCTGACAATGCCCGCCGTGCTGTTCTCAATGGGCAGCACCGCAAAATCAGCACTCCCCTCGTCTATGGCGCTCATGGCCTCCCGGAAGGTGTCCACATGAAGACTCTGAATTTGCTCTCCAAAGTACTGCGTCATGGCCGCCTGGGAATAAGCCCCCTCCGCCCCCTGAAACACCACCCGGGCCTTTTGAGTCTCAAGTTCTTCCACCTCAATAAATGGAAGCCTGCCCATACTGCCGTGCTGTGCCAGCAGCTGATACTGCAGCTTGCGGCTCATGGACATGATCTGCTCAAACAACTCCTCCACGCCGTGCCTGTTAAAATCATTGTGAGTCAACGACTTAACCGCTGCCAGCTTCTCCGTCTCCCGCTGCCGGTCAAACACTTTTTTGCCCGTCTCTATCTTATACTCCGCCACCTGACCACAGATCTCCATCCGCTGTTCATACAAACTGACAATCTGCCGGTCTATGGCATCGATCTGCTCCCGTAATTCCAATAAATCCATGAGGTTTCCTCCGTCTGTGACTAAATCTACATATTCTTTTCATACCGGTGCCGGTAATCAGATTTATATTACTCCAAAACCCTCTTGATCGCAAGACTAACTATATGATATATTCATAAAAGAGATTTTAATTGCAAGGAGGCTTATATTCCATGTCAAAAAATATTAAATATATCCTGTTAGTAGTACTGCTCTTTGTCCTGTTCGCCATTCTGGTGCTGGCAAGTCGGTTATTTGGACGGATCCCCGCAAATCCCCCGGATACAGTGGGCAACACCGCAGGCAATATCAACAATGCCGGGCTGTTCTGTGAGTCGGACGGCATGGTATACTTTTCCAATCCCCGGGACAATGGCTGTCTCTATTCCATGACCGTGGACGAACAGGATGTCACCAAGCTGAACAATTCCACTGTCCGCAACATCCTGGCCGGCGGAAAATACCTGTACTATTTCCAGACCACCGACTCCGGTGAGGGGGGACTGGGCTATGTCCGCAGCCGCAACTCCTTCAACCGCTGCCTGAAATCCGGCAAGGATGCCACATCCATAGCGACGGACGTGGTGATATCCGGGCAGCTGGTGGGCGATTATCTGTACCTGCTCACCGCCGGAGAGCCCACCCCTGTCTTTTACAAGATAAAGACAAACAGAAGCGGCAAACAGGTGTTGGCCGAGTACCAGGTAAATCCGGCCTGCGCCCGGGACGGCATCATCTATTACAACGGCACCCAGAGCAATCACTACCTCTACACCCTGAACACCAACGGGGATACCGTTTCGGTACTGTGGGAGGGTAACATCTGGTACCCCTGCCTGGACGGCAGTTACATCTATTATCTGGATGTGGCCAACGACTACCGCCTGTGCCGGTATGATATGAACCAGCAGGTGATCCAGGTGCTGACCAATGACCGGGTGGACTGCTTCAATGTGGGCGGCGGCTATATCTACTACCAGCAAAATTCCGCCGCTGCCCCGGCGCTGAAGATGATGGGCACGGACGGTTCCAATCCCACTGTGGTAGCCGAGGGCAACTACACCAACATCAATATGACTTCCCGTTATGTGTACTTCCAGGAATTCGGCGAAGAAAATTCCCTGTACCACTGCCCGCTGGGAGGAAGCAGCTACAGCACTTTCTAGGAAATCCGGGAAAAAGGCCGGGGCTGTCAGGATATTTTTAAACCCCTGACAGCCCCGGCCTTTCCATTCCTTTTAATTCCATTAAACGCAGTCCGTCTTCCTTGCTTTCGCCACTTTGCCCGCTATCACCTCAATCAGCACCGCCGCCGCGATCACAATCGCTATGGATCCCACCAAGACCCCCAGCCGCACCACGAAATACAGGTTTTTCCGCTGCTCGTCGCGTTCCTCGGAAACCATCATCAATATGCTGTCCTCATCCAGATCATATTCCTGAATATAAGAGGCCATGGCCTCCTTTTCATTATGTGTCATAAATTCCTTACAGCCCAGCGGAAGCTGTACATGCCCTGTCAGCTTGTATTTCCAGTAATAGGCATCCTCCAGCCAAGTCAGCACATAATTCCCGTCCGGCAGCGCCACCAGATAACAGCGATTGTAATAGGCCCTGTCCGTGAAAGAGGGGCTGGTCTCAAAACTCTTCCGATATCTTGTCACCGCTCCCGACCTGCGGCTCGAGCGCACCGCAAGATCCACGCCGCCCCTCAGACGGAAGAAATCCAGTGGGATGATGGAATCCGTCTCAAAGGTGAAATACTCCTTTCCTCCAAGCTCCTCGGACCCTTCTATCCGCTTGTACCACCCAAGTTCCTCAAATTCTTCTATGTTGTTTGCCACGGGGATTCCCTCCCCTGCCGGGTATCCGGCCATCTGTCCATAGTCATATTCCAGCTGATCCAGTTCTGCCTGGCTCACCTTTGGACTGAACAGATCCAGTATCAGATTGGCCGGGAACACACACAGAGAAATATACAGGTCCACAAAAAATAGAATGGCCCCCAAATAGGGTAACACCTTTTTTAATATATGTTTCATTGATTTACCTCCTGTTTACACTCTCTGCCTGGGCGCTGACAGCAAGACCCCCGTTCAGGGGATCCCCCTGTTGCGTTTTCAGATCATGCATCTTTGCGTTGTTATAGTATCCTGTAGCTTTCACACCGTTTGTATTGTTCACCACATCCAGCCATAACCGGATAAGCCTCTGGAAATCCTTTGCCGCCTCCGGCTGGGCTATGTCGACTAAATGACAGGATCCCTGGGTATTGGATGCTTCCACCTTCAATGTACAGATTTTTTTCTGATCCTTCCCGTACAGTTCCATCCAGTTTCCGCTCTCTTTGCCATTTACCAGGCCAAGCTGGCTTCGCTCCACGCAGAAACTTCCCTTGCCGCTGATATTTTCTCCCTTGTTGTCAATGGATATGGGAATAATATATATCCGGGCGTCATTGAAGCCGATGGCATACCACCAGTATCGATATATGGTCTTTCCCTTCATGGGCTGGCTGTCCACCGTCATCCAGCTTGCGTAAGCCGCCGTCACTTTTTCCCCCTCCGGTACTGTCTGTGCCACAATCTCCTCAATCCGCGCCTTCGCCCTGCTGTTTATTCCCTTTTTCTTATGTACCATCTCCCGCAGCGACAAGACGACAACCATACCCACCACAAACAGAATCACGATAATCCATGTGAGCGCTTCCGTGGTGAGTCCCCCTTCATTAATAAGTTCATGTCCGGCAATGCTTAACATGCCCGTTTTCATCTTCTCCCACATATTTTCCTCCCATTCCTTGTCTTTTTTAGCCAATATTTTTCCCGGCACCAGGTATTCCCTCACAAACTCTTTTTAAAATATAGGCAATTGCGAAACTCCCTTTCCGGGAACGGTGGATGGTCAATATCAACAACTAATCTGCCGCCCCTCCTACCGTCCGGCAGAAAATATCTCCTTCATCCCGTCCGTCATATACAGTACACCGTCCTCGTCCACGAGCAGGGCCTCCGCCCCATAAGTTTCCGCCAAAGCCAGCCCCCGCTCCGCGCCCAGCACAAAGCAGGCCGTGGAGAGGGCGTCCGCCTGTAGGCCGCTGTCACAGACGATGGTGACACTGCACAGGCCGCTGCGGGCGGGATAACCGGTGGAAGGATCAAGAATATGGTGATAGCGCACACCGTCCACCAGCACATACCGCTCATAGTCCCCGGAAGTGGAAATAAAATGTTCGCCTGTCAAAGAGAGGACGCCCAGATAGTTTCCCTCTTCACGGGGGTGTATAATTCCCACTTTCCAAGGGCTGCCATCAGGCTTTTTCCCATAGGTTACCACGCTGCCCCCCACCGCCACCACGGCCCCGGTGACCTGGGGCTGGCTGTGTAAGTATGCACTGATGCGATCACAGGCAATGCCTTTTCCCACGGCTCCCAGATCCAACTGCATTCCCACAGGGAGCGTGATGGTTCCCCCTGAAAGCTGCACCCGCGCAAAACCGGTGTCCTCCAAGGCAGACTGAATCTGCTCAGATCCGGGAATACAAGCCTGCCCGTCCACCGCCGACACCGTCAGTTCGTCCAGGTTCCATAGGCGGCTCAGTCTGCCCAGTGTCACATCCAGGGCGCCTTTGCTGTCCGTGGATATCTGCCAGATCTGCCCTAGTATATCCTGCATGGAGGAGGATACCGGGATACCCTTCGGTTCTCCCGGCATGGGGGCGGACGCTCCGGCAAATCCCCCGGCGCCGATCCCGTCATCTGTCCCGGCGGCTTCCCCCGCCGGATCCCGGATAGCTGCCGCGGATGCCCGGGCATTGATTCTGGCCACCTCCGATCCCTCAATCCTCCAGGACAGTTCCTGCCGTTCAAGTTCCGTCAGAAGTTCCATGACGGCAGCGCTCTCGCCCTCTGTCCCCACCTCCTCTCCACTCTCTTGTTCTGTCTGCCCTCTCTCCTGCCGCACATACAAGGTCTGGGTCACTATGGTGCCCATAGCCGTGTCCACGCCGGTCTGCTGCCGGACGGAGGCTGCGCCGCAGCCGGACAGCAAAAGCATCAGCCCCAGCAGGACTGCCGCGGCCGATATCTCCATATTTCTTCTTCCCCGAATCTTGCGCTTCATTTTCCCTTCGCTTTCTGCTATACTGTTATTCATAAACCGGACAATCCCTCACCGGCTGTAGGCAATTGCGAAACTCCCTTTCCGGGAACAGTGGATGGGCAATACATACAAAATAAGGGCGACTGGCCACTGCATCGGAGCCCGTTTTTGTATATATTGACCAGCCACGTCACTTGCGGAGAACGTTTCGCAATTGCCTATCACCGGCTGTCATGAAAGGAGCCCTGATGAATACCTTATCCAAAAGAGCCTGGCTGCTGACTGGCGGCATTGTTGCAATATTGGGCGGCTGCGTCCTAATCCTGTGGCTGTTACGCAGCGGCGCGAAAAGTTCGGGCGCCTATACCGCCTGCCTCTATCAGGATGGCAGTCTTCTGCAGGCTATCCCTCTTGGTCAGGTGACGGAAACATACCGTTTCACCGTAAACGCCGACGACGGGGGTTACAATATTATAGAAGTCTCCCCGGGCGGAATCGCCATCGCTGAAGCGGACTGCCCGGACCAGATATGTGTCCTGCAGGGCCGTATCACCGATTCCCTGCTGCCCATCACCTGCCTTCCCCATCGGCTGGTAATTGAACTGAAACCTGACAATTCCGACGCTTCCCCGGATGCCGTTGTCTACTGACAGACAGACATTTGCGAAACTCCCTTCCACGATACTGGAGATAGGCAATTGCGAAACTCCCTTTCCGGGAACAGTGGATGGGCAATATATACAAAATAAGGGCGACTGGCCACTGCATCGGAGCCCGTTTTTGTATATATTGACCAGCCACGTCACTTGCGGAGAACGTTTCGCAATTGCCTAATACTGGAGAGGACAATATAGACCAAACAAGGACGACCTGCCCAAACCATAATACAGAGGAGGATTCATGCATACACGCAAACTCACTGTGCTGGCCCTGTTTACCACCCTGGCCCTGGCCATATATTCTTTGGAAAGCCTGCTGCCCCCTGTGGTGCCCCTTCCCGGCGTCAAGCTGGGGCTTGCCAATATCATCACTCTGCTGGTACTTCATCTCTATAACGCCAGGGATGCCGCGCTGGTGCTGCTGGCCCGCGTCCTGCTTTCCGCCCTGCTCTTTGGGCAGGCCATGAGCCTGCTGTACAGTCTCTGCGGCGGACTGCTCTGCTTCGCTGCCATGACGCTCGCCAGCCGTCTGCTGCACAGACGTTTCCCGGAACTGACCAGCATACTGGGCGGCATTTTCCACAATATAGGACAGATATTGGCAGCACTGCTGATCACGGCCGTGCCGGGGGTTCTGGTCTATCTGCCCTATCTTCTGATCAGCGGCATCGTCACCGGGTTTTTCACCGGGCTGTGTACACGCTTTGCCCTGGGCTGCCTTCGGCGGCTCCCGTCGTCCCGGTAGCCCGTCTTTTCCGGTGTGGGCATTGTCGTTCTCTCATATGCTTTTTCCTATGCCCTTGCCGGATGTTAGCTGCGCATACAGCTGTCCCATGGTCAGCCCCAGCACCGGGTGCCGCACCCAGGGCGCAATCTCCGCCATGGGCCCCAGCACAAAATCCCTGTTCTGCATATCCACATGGGGAATGATCAAATCCTCTGTCTCCATCACCAGATCGTCATACAACAGGATATCCAGGTCCAGCGTCCGGGGCCCCCAGTGCAGTTCCCGCTTCCGCTCTGCGCTCTGTTCCACCTCATGCAGATAATCCAGCAGTTCCCCGGGTGTCAGCAGCGTCTGTATCTCCATGACCCCGTTTAAAAAATCTTCCTGCTCCACCCCGCCGTAGGGCGCAGTCTGCCGCCAGGAAGATACCGTCTTCAGCCGGATGTCCTCTCTCCCTCCCATGGCGCTCACACCCATCTGCAGATACTTTTTCCGGTCCCCCATATTGGAGCCCAGCGCCACATACACATGATGCCAGCCCCGGTGAATCTTGACGGACACGCTCCCGAAGGGCAGACCGATGGGAGCCTGGGGTTTGCGGATCTCCACATCCACCGCCTGCACCAGCGGGTAATGCAGCAGTATCTGCTCCGCCGCCGTCTCCGCCACCGTCTCAATCAGATCATAGGTGTGCTCCCGCATCCATTTTGTCACCAGATGGCACACCTCCCCATAGTGGGTGGACAGGGTCAGTTCATCCTGCCGCCCGGCTCTGCGGGTATCTGTATACAGAACCAAATTCACATAAAAGGGCTGTCCCTTTTTCTTTTCCTCCGGGAAAACCCCGTGATAGGCATAGACCTCCAGATCGTCAATATGTATCTCATCCCAATTTTTCCTCTGATACATTCCTCTGTCGCTTCTCCTCTCGCAAAATCGCCTGGGACATGCGGATGGCCCGCACGTTCTCTTTTACATCATGCACCCGCACAAACGCGCAGCCCTTCAGCAAGCCCATCACCGTGGTCACCAATGTGCCCTCCAGCCGCTCCGTCACCGGCAAATCCAGCGTCAGGCCCACCACCGACTTGCGGCTGGTTCCCAACAGTATCGGATAGCCCAAATCCTGTAAGTTCTCCAGATGATTGATGATTCTCAGATTCTGCTCATAGCTCTTGGCAAAGCCCACACCGGGGTCCAATATAATCCGCTCTTCTCCGATGCCCGCCTTTCGGGCCAGCTCCACCGATTGCGCCAGATCGGATGCTACATCCCTCAGAAAATTGCTGTAGCCATACGGATTGGCATCCCGCTGTGCTGTGGCGGCTGAGTTGCTTTCTTTATCCCAAACGGCATTGCCGGCCTGCTCTGCCTTCTTGCGGTTGTGCATCAGACAACAGGCCACATCATGGTCCGCAATCACCTGGGCCATCCGGGCATCCCATTTCAGCCCCCATATATCGTTGATCATATCTGCGCCGGCGGCGATTCCTGCCTCCGCCACCCGGCTCTTATAGGTATCCAGGGAGATGGGCACATCGAAACGGGTCTTTACCGCCTCAATATAGGGAATCACCCGCTCCAATTCCTCCTCGGCGGGCATACTGTAGTCGGATCCCGGCCGGGTGGACTCCCCGCCGATATCCAGAATATCCATGCCCTCCGCCAGCATTTCCTCCACATGGGCCAGCGCCCGGTCCATACTGTTCCATTTTCCCCCGTCGGAAAAAGAATCCGGGGTCACATTCAGTATGCCCATCACATAAACCTGGTTTTTCACATCAAACTCTCTGCTGCCTATTTTCATTTGCCACCCACTCTCTACAAAAGAATTTTCTGGTTTTTTCTGTCCTCTTTCCAGTTGCACTGTCCGCTGGCCCTGCAGGCGAAACAGGCCCTGCTGGCCTTGTCCGCCCGGTGCAGTATACCGGCCAGATCCTGTCTCAGACCGGTTTCACCGTCCCGGTGCAGCGCAATGGCCTCCCCGATCTCCCGGATTTCATCCTGGCCATATCCGCAGTCTGCCAGAATATCCGGCGCAATCCGGGCGCTGGCAAGCTCATGGGGCGTTCCCGTCCTATACTGCTCATGCCTCCCGATATCGTGCAGCAGCGCCGCCCCATAGATTATGTCCCGGGAAATTCCCAATCCCTGCTGAAGGTTTAGGATCATGGCAATCCGGGCCACATCCAGAAAATGCGCCATATCATGGCGGCAGAAGATTCTCTCTTTCTCCGCCGCCTCATTTTCCCGCATATGCCGCCGGAATGCCTCATGCCGCAATATCCTGTTCACTCGCTCCATCCATTGTCATCTCCCCTGCCGCCGTCACAATTCTCTTTATTCCCATTCCTCTATGCCGGCCTCTGTTATAAATTCATATTCTTGGTCCATAAGCATATGCAAATAAGCGTCCTTTCGCCCAAGGCGAAAAGTCTATAAAAAGCTGGGATGTTCCGCCGTTGTTCACACAGAATCCTACAAGCGCATCATACGGTACACCTGCTCCTGCAGAGCGCTGTCCTCAAACGCGCCCCGCACCGCCACAGTCACGGTGCTGCTGCCGGGCTTTTTGATTCCCCGCATGGTCATACACATATGCTCCGCCTCCAGAACCACCATGACGCCCTCAGGCCGCAAATGCTCCATAACGGCATCCGCAATCTGCCCCGTCATCTGCTCCTGAATCTGCAGTCTGCGGGCAAATACCTCCACCGTCCGGGCCAGCTTGCTCAGTCCCGCCACCTTGCCCTGAGGCAGATAGGCAATATGGGCCTTGCCGTAAAAGGGCATCAGATGATGCTCACAGGTGGAATAGAAGGTGATATCCCTCTCCAGCACAATACCCGCGTTTTCCGCGGTAAACACCTTAGACAGATGCTCTCCGGCACTCTTCTCCATACCGCCAAAAATCTCTCCGTACATCCGGGCCACCCGGTCAGGGGTATCCGCCAGCCCCTCCCGGGAGGGATCCTCACCGATTCCTTCCAGCAGCAGCCGTACACCCTGCTTTATTTTCTCCTGATCTATCATACCCACCAGTCCTTTCCCAGCAGTCAAATAATCCTTACCATACATATCGCCGGCTTTGCCTGCGCTTTCCCGCTCTCTTCACCTTTTCCCCTTTTTTTCCCGCTCCTCCATAATCTCCATGAGCCTCCCCAGATAGGACAGAGAGCCGAATGCCACAATCACATCCTCCCTGCCCGCCAGCAGATGGCTGATCTCCACCGCCTCCTCCAGGCTGTCCACAGCGGTCACCCGGGGGTGTACCTTCGCCGCCTCCCGGGCCAGTTCATAGCTGCCCATGGCCCTGGGATTGCCCGGCGGCGCCACGGTGAGGATCTGGTCAGCGTAACGGGCCGTGATCCCTATGATCTTCTCATATTCTTTGTCCTTCAATATCCCCATTATAAAGATAATCCTCTTATTTGTAAAATAGAATTCAATGGACTCCGCCAATTTTTTCGCGGCGTCCTCATTGTGAGCCCCGTCCGCCACGAACAGCGGCTTCCTGCCCAGAATGGTAAAGCGTCCCGGCCACCGGGTATCCCGAAGCCCCTGCCGCAGGGCCTTCTCCGGGATGTCAAAACCGCACTCCCCCAATGCCCGGCATACTTCCACAGCCAGCACCGCATTGTGGATCTGGTATCTGCCCGCCAGGCCGATCTCCAGATCTTTCATGCCGTCATAATCAAAACGCTGCCTCTCCAGGCCATAGCGCACCCTTGTTGCTTTTTTTCCGTCCGCCAGGGTAAGGGGAATCTGCAGCTGCTGTGCCTGCGCCCGGATCACCTCCATGGCTTCCGGTTCCTGCTCTATACACACGGCCCTGCAGCCCGGCTTGAATATTCCCGCTTTCTCCCCCGCGATGGCTCCCAACGTATTTCCCAGATACTGCATATGGTCCATGCTGACGGAAGTCAGCGCCGCCACCAGAGTGTTACGGATCACATTGGTAGCGTCCAGCCTTCCCCCCATGCCGGTCTCCAGCACCACCAGATCGCACTCCTTTTGGCTGAAATACAAAAATCCCAGGGCTGTCTCCACCTCAAAGGGCGTGGGATGGGGCAGGCCCTCCGCCGCCATGGAGTCACAGACTTGGCGCAGTTCCTCCAACAGCCCGCAGAAATCCTTTTGAGTGATCATCCCACCGTTCACCTGAAACCGCTCCCGATATTCCCGCACCGCCGGGGATATGTACCGCCCCACCCGGTATCCGGCGCACCCGGCCACCGTAGACACATAGGCCAGCACCGATCCCTTGCCGTTGGTGCCTGCGATATGGACAAACCGCAGCCGGTCCTGGGGATTGTCAAGCCGCCGGCAAAGTTCCCGGATAGAACCCAGCCCCGGCACAATGCCGTAATTATTTAATGAATCCATATAATTCAAGGCTTCCTGATATTTCATCTCCGCTCCCATCTACCCGGCTGTCCGGGTACGCAGACATCCGGTCGGTCCGCCTCCTGCGGATCGGCCGGAATAGATGTATACTCACGAGCGATGAAATTTGCCGCAATGTCTTTGAAAACTTTCGCTCGTGCGTCGGGTTACTTGGCAAGTTTTGTGACCGCCAGTATAAGTTCTGGATATTTCAGCCATAAAGCGGCTATACTATACTCAAGAACGGTTATATTTTTTCCCGCAGGAGCCCGATTACGCAATATGTGCCCTGGGGCCGCTCAACTGTTGTTTTCGGAAAGGATCGGTATCTGTCATGCATAAATTTTTAAATAACTTTGTACGCTGCGGCGTACTGGGTTGGTGCCTGGAAATCGTTTTTACCGCCATCAATAAAATACGCCGCAGGCAGTTCTCCCTCCAGGGCAGCACCTCCGTCTGGATGTTCCCCATCTATGGCTGCGCGGCCCTGCTTACCCCCATATTCCGTTTTATGAGAAAAAAACCTCTGATCGTCCGGGGTCTCACTTACATGTCGGTGATCTTCTCCATGGAGTTTTTCTGCGGTATGCTGTTGAGGCGCAAATCCCTCTGCCCCTGGGACTACAGCCGTTCCAAGTGGAACATCGGCCAAGTCATCCGCCTGGACTATGCCCCCTATTGGTTCGGGGCCGGGCTGCTGTTTGAAAAGCTGCTGACAAAGCCGGAGGAAGAGTAAGGATCCGGCTGAATGCCAGCCTTTTCTTTTCCGCAAAAAGAAGCAGAATCTTCGCTCTGAACATTCTGCTTCCAAAACATACATCCCACATCAGCAATACCTTTTTTGGGGCGCATAGCGGGCTGGCAATCTCTTACTGCGCGTCGCCCGTGTCTTCCATATCCCCGGAGCCGATATCCAGCGTATTCACAGTGCGCCTCTTCAGCCTGGCTGTCTCGGACATCTCCAGAATGAAATCCTTCACCGCTCTGGAATTTTTAATATGAATCAGTTCCAATCTGGGATCCGTGGTATCCCCGGTGAAACAGATCACGGTCCCCAGACCAAAGATCTTCTCGGCCAGAGTGGCTGTCAGCTGTACGTCCTGTACCTTGTACATATAGCAGTCGTTCTCCACGGTCTTGAGCAGCCCCGTGTCGATGGTGATCATATCCTCCCTGATGGTATACTTGGTAAAAGTAAAGGGCAAGCCCAAGAATAACCAGCGTTTTCTCTCCACAAATTCCATATGCCTCGTCCTCCCTGCATTAAGTTCCAAATCTATTTTTATCTATCTACAATATACTCGAAAAGTCGCCGAAATGCAATAGCTCAGTCTCTTTTTTATGACGGTGATATTCGTGTACCAGGCTCACATAGCCCCACCGCCGCAGCTGCTCATAGGATATTCGATAATTTCCTTTGTTATGCCGCCCGGTGACGGCATACCGAATATACTTTTGCATATAGGCATCAATCTCCTTAAGTCCCCTGTCCCTGGTCAGGAGCGGAAAAAACCAGCGGCTCCAGGTGAAAGCGTCCTCCAAAAGGCCATCCCTGTCATAGGGATCCCCATAGCCATAGAACTTCTGATTCATGGCGTGAATCAGACCCACCGCCGCCTTGTCCGGGGCCAGCCCTTTCCTGCGCTGCCAGCGCCGCAGAGCCTCGCTCTTTCGCCGGATCTTTGCCTTGATCTTGCACATCGTATTGGCCGACAAGTCAACCTCGCCCCGGTAATGCGCAACCCCCAGAAACTCAAAAGGCTCCCCCGGCCCGGTAATGCTCACCTTGTCCGGGTTGACGGACAGACCCAGCGCCGTAAGCTGCCCGTAAAGCTGCTCCTGCCTATGCAGAAGTTCCTCCCGGCTGGCCGCAAAAAGCAGGATATCATCGGAATACCGCAGGTACAGAACTTCTTTTTCCTCAAAAAAGCGATCCACTTCCGCCAGATATAGATTGGCCAGGAAGGGGGATGTGGGCGTCCCTGCCATAACCCCGTGCCGCTCCCGGATCTGCCGCCCTTCCTCCAGCACCCGCTCTTCCGTGAGCAGCCGCGTCAACAGACTGTGGACCTCCGGGTTCCCCTCCCGCAAAAAAGCCAGTTTAGGCAGCAGCCGGGCCACATCTATGGAGTTAAAATAATTGCTGATATCCGCCTTCAGACACCAGCTGTCCTTCACCCGACGCTCCCGACGCAGCCGCAGGGTGGCCTCCCTGGCTCCCACCTGACGGCGAAACGCGTAACAGCTGTCCGAAAGCCGGTGCTCATACATATTCAGCCCATGGGCAATAAATTTCAGGAAAATCCCCTCGTCGCCGGGGAAGGTGTACACCACTCTCCTTTTGCTGCTGCCTTCCTTGTTGATGATGTACTTAGAAGGCAGGCTGCCGGGAAAGACACCCTGGCGGCACGTCTCACAGAGCGACACATACCCCTGACGCTCAATGAAATCCCGGATCTGCCGGTCTTCCCGGCTGCTCAGATGCTGCTTCGCCCTCTTTTCATTTAAAAAGGCCAGCCAACTCTCCCGAGCGGCGGCCAACTCCACAATGTTTGTCTCCATATATACCTGATATTCTCCTAAAAACAGCGCGTTTCCCGCCCCAAAAGCACCGGTGGGAATGCCACAAAATACAAAAAAAGAGAGGGAAAAAGCTTTGAAATAATAAGCCATGCTTAATAAAGACTGAGCGGAACCTGTCCCGGTCGCCCGCAAGACCCTACCACATTGTGAAATCCCCGGCCGGATTCGCAAAAACTCTTTGCATCCTCCTCCACATTGTGATAAAATAAGAAAAATGTTCCGGGAACATGCGGAACTAAAAATAGGAGGTAGATTTATGAACGCTAGAGAATGTATCATGGGCCGCAGAAGCATCCGTTCCTACACTGACCAGCCCATCCCCCACGAACTGATTGACGAAGTGGTGGAAGCCGCATCCTACGCCCCCAGCTGGAAACATACACAGATCGTCAGGTATATCGCAGTGGAGGGCAGTCTGAAAGCAGAGGTGGCAAAATGTACCTCCGGCTATGCGGGCAACGGTGCTATCATTGACCAGGCTCCCATGGCTGTCGTTGTGACCATCATCAAAAACCGCAGCGGTTTTGAGCGCGACGGCTCCTATTCTACCCACCGGGGCGACGGCTGGCAGATGTATGATGCCGGTGTTGCCAGCGAAGCGTTCTGCCTGGCCGCCTATGACAAGGGTCTCGGCACCGTTATCATGGGTATTATTGACGATGATAAAATAGCCGATTTGTTGAATGTTCCCCAAGACAGAGAAGTGGTAGCCGTTATTCCAGTGGGCTATCCCGCGGAGTCCCCTGTTGCCCCCAAGCGCAAGCCCGTGGAGGAACTGATCACTTATATGTCATAATATAGAAAGTCGAAGAGTTTTCTCTTCGGCTTTTCTTTCGTGCTACCAAGCAGAACTGCGAATCATCAGCTGCCCGGACAGTGCCTGGGATAGGTACTGGCTGGGCGGTTGCGGAACTTCAAACAGCAACTGCCCGGACAGTGCCCGGAATACGTTATGGCCTCGTTTTGGACAGAACGTATTCCGCCGGGATAGGTACTGGCTGGGCGGTTGCGGAACTTCAAACAGCAACTGCCCGGACAGTGCCCGGAATACGTTATGGCCTCGTTTTGGACAGAACGTATTCCGCCGGGATAGGTACTGGCTGGGCGGTTGCGGAACTTCAAACAAGAAAGGATTGTTATATGAGACATCTTATGAGCCCCCTGGACTTCACGACCCAGGAACTGGACAGGCTCTTCGACCTGGCCAATGACATTGAACACAACAAGGAAAAGTACGCCCACGCCTGTGACGGGAAGATCCTGGCCACATGCTTTTACGAGCCCAGCACCCGGACACGCCTGAGCTTTGAGTCCGCCATGACCCGTTTAGGCGGCAGAGTCATCGGCTTTTCAGACGCAGGCTCCTCTTCCGCCTCCAAAGGCGAAAGTGTCTCCGACACCATCCGGGTAATCTCCTGCTACGCAGATATATGCGCCATGCGTCACCCCAAGGAAGGGGCGCCCATGGTGGCCATGGAACGCTCCCTGATCCCGGTTATAAACGCCGGGGACGGCGGCCACCAACATCCCACCCAGACCCTGACGGATCTGCTGACCATCCGCAGCCTCAAAGGATCTTTGGGAGGCTTTACCATCGGCCTCTGCGGCGACCTGAAATTTGGCCGCACGGTGCATTCCCTGATCCACGCCCTGGTGCGCTATGAGGATATCCGCTTTCTCTTCATCTCCCCGGAGGAACTGAAAGTTCCCGACTATATCACTGAGATGCTGAAAAACAAGGACATCCCCTACGAGGAGGTCACCAGCTTAGAGGACGTGATGCCGCGTCTGGATCTGCTGTATATGACCCGTGTGCAGAAGGAACGCTTCTTCAACGAGGAGGATTACATTCGCCTGAAAGACTTCTATATTCTGGACACAGCCAAGATGGAACTGGCCAAACCGGACATGCTGGTGCTCCATCCCCTGCCCCGTGTCAACGAGATCTCGGTGGAGGTGGACAGCGATCCCAGAGCCGCCTACTTCAAACAGGCCCAGTACGGCGTCTATGTGCGCATGGCGCTGATTTTGACACTGCTGGAACTGGCGTAAGCCCAAAAACATGAGCCGCCGGATTTATCTCAAAAGTAGGTTTCCGAAAAGCTTCCAAATATGACACTTTTAAACAGCATGTTCCCGGAAAGTACACTGATGGATGTCCGGACGCCTTAAGCGGCCGGAAATTCATCACTGCTCTGTGTACTTGTAGGGAGCATGCGGAACTTATACTACATAACGCCAGAATTTACCGTACTGCACTGGTTAAACGTATATGGCTGGCGTTATGTAGTCAAGTTTCTCGGCAATTTTAACTGTTAAGCAGTATAAATAGGAGGAATGACAATGCTAAATGTTGGAAAAATCGAAGAAGGCTTCGTGCTGGATCACATCAAGGCCGGAAAAAGCCTTTCCCTCTATGAACATCTGGGACTGGACAAGCTGGACTGCACCGTGGCCATTATCAAAAACGCCCGCAGCAACAAGATGGGCAAAAAGGATATTCTGAAAGTGGAATGCGACATCAACATGCTGGATCTGGATGTGCTGGCCTATATTGACCATAACATTACCGTCAATGTCATCAAAGACGGGGAGATCGTGGACAAAAAGGATCTGGTGCTGCCCCAGCAGATAAAAAACGTGATCCACTGCCACAATCCCCGCTGCATCACTTCCATAGAGCAGGAACTTCCCCACATCTTCTATCTGGCTGACCCCGGGAAGGAAGTATACCGCTGCAAATATTGTGAGGAGAAATACACGGAGCGGTCCAAGAACAAAAAATAAATGAAAAAGAATCCAACGCGCCATGTAAAGCAGCGTAATCCCCCAAAGAACTGCTGCTTTGCATGACGCGCTAAAGATTTATCACTGCCACAGAAGTAAATATCTGTCAACCGCGCTCCGCCAGATACATCTGCACCCTGCTCTGGATGATGCCGGCCACCGCAGCCGCATCCTTGTCCCCCGCAAAAAAGCTGTCCGCCTCCTCCAGCACAATCTCCACAATGGCCTCCATGCCGCGGGAACGGGGCTCACAGCGCTCCGCCAGTTCCAGATAATCCTCCAGCCAGTCGGTGCCGTCCGGCTTGGTTGCCACGGGAATATAATATCCGCCGCCCTGATTGATCATCACTTCTCCCGTCTCAGGCCAGGTTTCCACATATTTTGTATATACATCCCGCCGAATTGCCAGTTCCAGCTTTCTCTGCCTCTCCAGAGAGTAGATATGCTCCAAAAACCTGTTTATAACCTCCCACTTATCCGTGTCCCTGCTGACCACCAGATAATAGTCGCAGTCCCAGTAGCAGCCGCTCCCCTCTTCTGTGGGAAAGCCCACCGCATAATAATCCACCCCCACATTCCGCATGGTAGCGCCAAAGTCTATTATTCCGTCCGTGTTGCCAGTGTACGCGATGGCTCTGCCCTCTTCCACCATGGCGGCGGCATCCTCCGGCTGGGTCACAATTTTCCCACAGCCACTGCACAACTCCAAAAGCTCAATGAACTGCTCACTGTCAAAGCTGCAGGTTCCCGCCTCCAGATCCACAAAAGGGCTGTGCCCCAAATCCTGCAGAGCCAGATTCTCCAGCGCCCCTCTGGCGGCATAAGGCGGTTTGGCGGTGGCGATAACCGCCTCCAATTCCCCGCTGCCATATGCCAGTTCCATGACATCCGCCAGACTCCACCCGTCTTCCTGCCACACTTTTCTGTTGACAAACATGGTGTCAATCGTAGCTTTCAAGGGAAAGCCTGTCTGTTTTCCGTCTATCCTGCCGCACTCCAATATACCGGGAAAAAGCTGCTCCGTGACCTGCTCCGGCAGCAGCCCGGTCATATCCATCAGCAGCCCCTTTTCGTACAGGATCTCCATATCCTCCCCCGATACATACAGGGCGTCCGGCACTTTTCCCGCAGTCATATCCGCCATGACCCGAGCCCGGTATGCCTGCTGATCCCGCTCAGGCGGTTCCACCAGCAATCCCTGTGCGGGATTTTTACGTGTAAAATCCGCAGCAGCAGAACTGAGATCACTGCAGGAGGTGGTCAAACTGACTATACGTGCATAATTCTCCGTGGACGGCTCCTGCTCGGACAAAATATAGATCCCCGGCTCCTCTTCACAGTCAAACAACATCAGATTTTCCGCCCCGTCAATGGCCAGATAGCAATATCCCTCATTCTTTGCCAGATCCTCCTTACTCCCATCCAGCAACAGATTCCATTTTCCGGTATACAGATCCCAGCTGTAAAGCTTCTGATGGTTATAGAAGTAGCACATTCCTTCATCTGTCATCATCCCACACCCGAACGATCGGTAGTCCTGCAGGCTGAGCTGCTTCAACTCCTGCTCCTGTCCGTCATAGGTAAACAACATACTGGCCTTGCCATCGTAATAGTTCACCTCATATACGGGCTGTCCGTCAAAGGTTTTCATACAAAACACGGCAGGATTGTCCCTGTTTTCAGGAAACGGAGTCAGCACATGGGACCTCCCATTGACATTGTCCTGCACCAGAACTTTTCCGGCGGCGGCAGAGCCCACATAGTAATTCCCTTCCCGGTCCACCTGCGGCCTTCCCCACCAGCCCTGTTCTCCTGCCTGCCCCATGGCCTCCTCCAGAGGACCGGGATACAGTGCCGCCTCCCGCAGCACATTCCCATCCCGTCCCAAATGGACAGCCGTCAACTCTGTGCTTTGGCCCTCCATGCCGCCCTGCACAAAGCATACGTACTCTTCGTCGCTCATGATATCCACATTTAAAATACTTTTATCTGTCCTTTCCACATAAGATGCTATATCCAATGGAACATATGCGATCTCACCAGTATCCCCATGGTACAGATCCATATAGTAATGATCCGCCCCCTCCAAGTCTGTAAAACATTCCACGATATAAAAAATATCTCCCCATACGCCCCGGGCTTCCACATCCCTTTCCAGATACCCATACTCCGGCTCATAGGGCAGATTGTCAATATAGTTTGCCACATATAACTGCCCGCCCATGCCATTGCGGGCATCCATGAGCCAGCCGCCATCCCGCCAGTCACAGGCGGACCTGTCAATCTCAGGCTCCGGGGAATTTTCCGCCTCTGTGACGGCAGAGGAGATTTCACCGGGCGAAATCTCCTCCAGAACCTCAGCCTCTCTGCCGCTGTCATCCTGGCCGCACGCAGTCAGCAACAATAGGATACCCGCCAGCATAATCCCAGTCTTCTTTCTACTCATAATTCTCTCCCTAAAACAAGTAACAGAGCACCTCAAAACAAATGCCCTGTTACTTTTATATTCTGCCCTTAATATCGGTGCGAACTGCCCCTGTCTGTCCTCTCCTTGGACAATGTAGCCCCACACACTGTACATATGGTCTCCGTCACAGAATAATATTGGGTATAAGTACAGTTTGCGTGAGTTCCACATTTAGAACTGATCTCTTCCGCATAATACTTTACGTCATTGGACGGATGTCCGCACACATTCACTGCGGCCCCCACGGACATGCTTAGACCATTAAAAAACAAAGCCGTCATCATCCCCAGAATTACAAGTTTCTTCATGATAATCCCTCCCCTTTTACCGATAATGCAATACGCAATTGCTTATCATATAGTTTTATGCTTCTAAACAATAGAGTATATTCTTTCCCATTGTTTGTCAATCCTTTTTTATCAGCTATCATTATTAATTTTATCCCCGGTTATATTCTATATGATTCAGATTTTCCCCTCCCACCGACAAAAAGGCCGGACTCCTATGGAATCCGGCCTCTTGCCTTACAGATACTGTTTACTGATTTACTGAATTGTAATAATCTGTCCCGGCATAATACGGTTTACATTCTTAATCTGGGGATTTACTGCCGCCAGCTTTGCTACCGTTGTATTATTCCTGCGGGCAATCCTGCTCAGCGTATCACCTCTCTGCACAACGTAGACAGAAGAAACAGGGTTCACAAAGTTTGCATTCACTGCGTAATTGCTGTAGTATGATGACAGATACAGCGGGCCATACCAAGGGATATCATTGTTCTCAGCCAATCCTGCGGGAATAATGATATGATAGTCCACACCATTGTAAGTGTACTCCATCTCCAGGGCCACATCACCGCGCTTTACCAGCTGCTTCATAACGCCGTTGGACAAGCTGTTTATGTTCTGCTCCTTGGTGATCCTGACAATGGTTCCGGGTGCGGCCGACGCGATCAGGCTCTCCAGGTTATCCTGCTGCTTCGTATTGCTGCCAGTGCCCTTGCTGGGAGTGCTGGGAGTGTCGGTGCCGGGTTCACTTGAAGAAGGCGCCTCTATGAACGCAAAAGTGGAGAAGCTTATCACACTAAAGCTAATGGTTCCATCGTCGTTAAGCACGAAATCAAGCGTATCATACGTAGTATCTAAATGATAAGCATAATGTCTGATCTCCATTCTGCCGGCGTTAAATCCGGCAGGAACGGACATGGTGATCGTCATAGGCATATCAGTAATGCCTTCTATGGGAAATTCATCATAATATGCTGTGATGTCCAACGCCAGTGTCTTGTAATTACCAGGCAGTTCCTTGAGATTATCGGGTTTCTCTGCCTCGTCCATCCACAGTTTCACACTAGTTCCCGGACTTGCGTTGAAGGCGGCGCCCACTATGCCTACCTTGCCGGAATCCACATACTGTTTTGCAGCATCGGTCACTACAGGTTCCTTTATAGTAATGCCCTTCTCCTCCGCATATTTCTTCTCCAGGCTTTCCACCTTATCACGGAACTCCCTGCTCTCTGTCATGGCCGTCCCAATCTCAGCGATGTCGCCGTCTACGGCCTCCCTCAATGCGGCTACAACCTCCTCCGCAGCTGCGTCCGAATTTTCGTCCAGCACTTTATTGAGTTCGTCTACGATCTGATCCACAGGGGCAGTTGTAGGCGCAGGCGTCTCTGTGGGATCTGTGGGCGCAGGCGTCTCTGTGGGATCTGTAGGCGCAGGTGTCTCTGTGGGATCTGTAGGCGCAGGCGTCTCTGTGGGATCTGTGGGCGCAGGTGTCGCTGTGGGTGTGACATCATCACCCGAAACAGACCCCTGATTCCCGGATACCGTTCCCTGGTTCCCGGAGACAGATAGTACAGCAGGTGTATTCCCTTCGTCAGCGGACACGCCCAAGCCTATACCGCTGAGAGGTGATAAAATCAGCGCCAGAGCCAGGACGGATACCACTATTAAGTTTTTCTTCATCTCAACCTTTTCCTCCTTGCATGGAATATTGACCTACCGCGCAGTAGTATATTACATACCATAAATCATGCTTTTTTATTTTTCAACTGATTTTTTTAGGCCATTTCCCTGAAGCCCGCATTTATCACGTTTTTTATCGCAAAAAAAATGTATTATCATCATGATTACATACTATTTGCCGGATTCGCCCGACTGGGCGGAAGGAAACAATTTGTCATTGCGTCCGGCTCTTGAAAGAGGTAATATGGAAAAAGCATTGTAAGATATTTGTAAGAAACATCCTCTGAAATTTGTAAAAAACAGGTTGTATGCTGGTAACAGCTTGAAAGATAAGCTTCAGCTTTTTCAAATAAGAGCAGGCGGATGCAGCGGCATGGCCCGGCAGGGCATGAGACTGCGGAAAGGAAGTAACATGAGTGATTGCGTACTGGTTGTGGATGACGACAGAGAGATTGTAAAAGCCATAAGCATTCTGCTGGAGGGGGAGGGCTATGAGGTGCTGAAAGCCTATGACGGGTTACAGGCTCTGGACATCCTTGCCACCCGGCAGGTGCGGCTGGTGCTCATCGACGTGATGATGCCAAAGCTTGACGGTCTCTCGGCGGTGATGCGCATACGGGAAAAACAGAACATCCCCATCATAGTGCTCTCCGCCAAGAGCGAGGATACCGACAAAGTGCTGGGATTGTCCATGGGAGCGGACGACTATGTTTCTAAACCCTACAATCCCCAGGAACTGGCAGCCCGGGTAAAAAGCCAGCTCCGCCGTTACACTCTGCTGGGAGACATCCATACCGGCAATTGCGCGGGCGAGATTAAGAACGGGAGGCTTTTGTACCGCACGGAGGAAAAAACTCTCTACGCGGACGGGGAACCCATAAAACTGACCGCCACCGAGACCAATATTATCGACCTGCTTATGCGTAATCTGGGAAGAGTTTTTCCCGCTGAAGAGATCTACCGCCGGGTGTGGAACGAGGACGCGTTCGCGTCGGAGAACACCGTCATGGTGCATATCCGCCGCATCCGGGAAAAAGTGGAGCTGAATCCGAAAGAGCCAGAATATATAAAGGTGGTGTGGGGCATTGGATACAAAATGGAAAAACAGGAAAAAAGGAATTAGCTTTATTATCTTCTTCGCGGGAGCCAGCCTGACGCTGGCCGGCGGCATCGACCTTGCGCAGAACCTGCCGGGAGATTTCTGGAGACATCCGGATAAGGTGTTGCAGGAAGACTATCAGCAGAGCGGTCGTTTTAGGGACTATATCTCAGGACGCCTGGAGGCTTTTCTGGCTATGGCCACCGATTCCTACAACGGCTATTATGACAATTACTATGACTATTATGATTACTATGGCTATGCCTATCCCGGCATTTCCGGCGTTGCGGAAGATGAGGTCACGATAATTACGCAGCAGCCTGTGCAGGATCCTCTTGATGAAATACAGATTCCCTCCGAGGAACTGGGGTTGTCTGACGAGGAGTTGGAAATGTATTATCATGAGTTGGATGAATATTATCGAAAGGAATACGAACTGAATCCTGACCAGTGGTACGACTATTGGTACGACTATAGGTACGACTATAGGTACGACTATAGCCGGCAGGACCGGGAGGATTCCCTCACAGACCAGCAGCGGGAAGAAAATCGGAAGGAACTATGCAAAAAGATTGCCCAGCAGTATCACAACAGTATCAAAAGGGACCAGAATCTGCTCTATCTGGTGGCTTACGACGGCCAGGTTCTCTATGCCAATTCGGAACTGCTGGATACAGATGGCGGCCTGACCGCACCGGAAGGATACAATTTCCTGCTGCAATATGCAGATGGTAAAGTCAGAATTATCAAGGACGGAAATGAGTTGGATGTCTACGGGGACGGCTATTACCGGGACAACAGCGAATGGTATGTGCCAGGCTACCGCAATTTTACAGTGGATGAGGAGATGAAAAAGGCCGTGATCTGCATAGCCGCTGCCCAGGAACCCGTGCTGTATACATGGAGTTCGAACGCCAGGGGCAGCTATCAGCAGATGGACAATTCCTTGTACTGGATGCGTTACAATACTCTCGCAAACAGAAAATGGCTGATAAGCTGCATGGTGATTCTGGCAATAGGACTGGCGCTGCTGCTCATGGCATTCCTGTGCAGGAAGTCCAAGCGGGAGGCGGATGCGGCCATCGCCCGGTTCACCGGAAAAATCTGGTTTGAGGGAAAAATATTGCTGGGTCTGCTGTTTCTGTATTCTATATTTCTTCTCTGGATTACAGGGTTCAGCCAAAACTACGGAGATTTTTGGTACGAATGGGAGTACATGACAGCTGTGGACTACGGGTATGACGCGGCTTATCTCGGCAGATCCGTCACCTGGATGCTCCGCAGTCTTCCCGGCTGGGCCTATGTGATTCTCTTCTGGCTGGCATACCTGGCCGTCAACGACCTGCGCCGCAACCAGAAAGTATGGAAGCACGGCCTGACAGCCAAGCTGCTCCGGACCTTTGGCGCCAGAGATCTGCGGCAGCCCTTGTCCGTGAGGACTGCGCGCCGCAACGTCGCAGCCTTTGCCGCCTGCGCCGTCTTCGGGCTGCTGATGCTGGCGGGAGGGGTAATCGGCTATACCCAGGGCTGCCACAACGCGGAAACTGTCTGGGGCATGGGCTGCTTATTCTTCCTGATCCTGGTGGGATTTTTGGTGCTGCAATACCGAATCGGCGCGAAAAATATGGAGATTGCCCGGGATCTGGAGACATTGTCAAATCGTATCCGGGATATTCGAAACGGAAACTATGAGGAAAGCGGCGGCTTCGCAGGGAACGATGATTTTGCCGAAGACAATGCGGAAAAAAGACTTGCTATCGGGAACAGTAAATCCAATGAGAACAACCCCCTCGCAGGCCATGATCTGGAGGATACCATGGCCCAGTTGGAGGACATCCGGCACGGCATGATAAGCGCTGTGGACGAACAGATGAAGAGCGAGCGCATGAAGGTGGAACTCATCGCCAACGTGTCCCACGACATCAAAACGCCTCTGACCTCCATCATCAGCTATGTGCAGTTCCTCAAAGAAGAAAAAGAACTGCCGGAGCATGTGCGGGACTATGTAAAGATCCTGGACGAAAAATCCCAGCGGCTGAAAAACATGGTGCAGGATGTGTTTGCCGTGAGCAAGGCCGCCTCCGGGGAACTGCCCATGCACATGGAAAAGCTGGACTTCGGAAAACTGCTGCGCCAGACCCTGGCGGATATGGAAGAACAGATCGAGGGCAGCAGAGTCACTTTCCGCACGGAGATCCCGGAATCGCCGGTGATGATCCTGGCCGACGGCCAACGGATGTACCGGGTGTTCCAGAACTTGTTCCAGAACGCCATACAGTACTCCCTGGACGGCTCCAGAGTGTTCGTAACCCTGCAGACCGACGGAAGCCTGGCGGTGGCCAGCGTAAAGAACACCTCCCATCTGGAACTGGAAAAAGGCAAGGATTTCACGGAGCGCTTTACCAGAGGGGATCAGAGCCGCACCGACGGCGGCAGCGGCTTGGGACTGTCCATCGCCCAGAGCTTCACGGAAGCCTGCGGCGGATCCTTTAGCTGGGAGACCAATGCGGACCTGTTTGTGGTGACGGTTTCTTTCCAGATTCTGGACAATTAACTGCGAAAATTATCCCCCGGACCCCGCTTTTGTAATAAAACGGAGCCGGGGGATATACCTCTCTTATGCCGATTTCTTCTCTAACTCTTCAACTCTTTTTGTCAATTCATCAATCATCTTCAGGAGCAGCGCCGTATTGTCGTTTTCCAGCTTCGTGATCCTATAATATTGATTGAGTTCGTCAAGATTTTTCTGTACTTTACCTATATGCTTCTCTAAAATACTCCGTGTACGTTCCACTTCCTCTAAAATGAGGTTTTCGGATTCCGCAAATCTCGTGTCCATCGTTGCTTCCATCTTCTTCTCGGATTCCGCAAATCTCGTGTCCATCATTGCTTCCATCTTCTTCTCGGATTCCGCAAATCTCGTGTCCATCGTTGCTTCCATCTTCTTCTCGGATTCCGCAATTTCTTCTTTCATTATTGCTCTGATTGCAACTAAGTCCTTTTGCTCTAACATATTCACTTTCCCCTTCTCTATATATGGATTCCGCGATATTGTGTTAATATGTATTTAAACGTACAACATCCGTGTTTCACCTACTTTGATATCCCCATTATACCAGATTCCATAACATTTTCAATCTTCTTTTTCTTACATCAGCCATCAGGCAGACCAGACAGAGTTTTTCCTGGATCTCCCTGCTGCCGAGGATATCCAGCGCTTTCGTGCCGCTCCTGCCATTGAAACCACATGAGTGGAATTTAATGGGGTTACAAAGCCGAATATGGGATTAAGATATTCCGTTATGGTTTTCTCCACATCCTGTCCGTCCACTTGTTCGCACCTCGTTGAAAGCTTTCACTTATATAGACACGGCAAATCAAAAAGGTTGGAAAAACGCCGGACTAAAATTCTCTCTCATGCTTCTTGAAAAATTCAAAATACGCCCTCACATTGGATAGTTCCGTCCACCGCTTCACGTCCACCGGCTCCTCGTCCAGATCGTAGATCTTGGCTCCCCGCATGGACAGCAGAAAAGGAGAGTGGGTGGCTATGACAAACTGACAGCCGAAGAACCGGGCGGAGTCCTCCAGAAAGCGCAGCAACTCCTGCTGCCGCTCCGGCGACAAACTGTTCTCCGGCTCGTCCAGCAGGTAAAGCCCGTTCTCCTGTATCTTTTCCGAGAAATATAAAAAAGCGCTCTCCCCGTTGGAATGCTCCCGCACATTATCCATCAGATTGGCGCGCACGTATTTGGACTGGGTCTTGGAACGGGCCTGCACCACCTTTTTCAGCTGCTCATAATCCTCCAGGGAATGCATCTGGAAGTGGGCGTATTTATTTTCCAGGTATTCCTTGAACATACCCTCCCGCTTCCGGTCAATCCCCTCATTTAGTGACCGCAGGTTCAGCATGAAATCAAACACATCGTCGCTGGTAATGATTCTGCTGCGGCCCGGAATGGGCTGCTGGGTCTCGTAGTCACAAAGTCTGGTGTAGTTTTCAAAAAAATTGCTGCGGTTGTACAAAGTGTCCCGCCGCAGCCCCAGCTTTTCCCCGATCACGTTCAGCGCCGTGGTCTTGCCGGAACCGTTGCCCCCGTAGAGAATCGTCACCGGCTCAAAATCCAGCATCCGCAGATTTCGCCTGGATAAAACCTGAAAAGGGTAAAATGAATCATAACAGGTCCGCTTCACCCCCAGAAAGAAGTCAAACTCCTGCTCACTGGTAGGAAATGTAAAATGCGATAGGTATATCATGTAATCTCTTCTCCCAAACCTTCATGCTGCAGCTTTGCTGCGAGCAATAAGAATTTCTCAAACAGTGCTGCTTCAGACCGACTCCTTCCAGCACTTCCGTGGTGGTCAGACCGCAGTCCTGCCATACCAGTTCCTCCAGCGGTCTGGGAACAGGAACTCTGCCGTCCAGCCGTATGAGTTGATAATTCCTGCGCAGCTGCTCCCGAATTATCCCAGCGCCACATCCAGCACCATCATCAGGGCAAAGCCCATAGCCACGCCGATAGTACCGATATTGGTGTGCTCCCCGGACTGGGACTCCGGAATCAGTTCCTCCACCACCACATAGATCATGGCGCCTGCCGCAAAGGACAGCAAATAGGGCAGAAAGGGCACCACCAGATTGGTAAGCAGTATGGTGACTACCGCGCCGATGGGCTCCACCAACCCGGAGAGCATACCATAGTAAAATGCCTTTCCCTTGGAGATGCCCTGTCCGCTGCTTTTCATGGGCATGGAAATAATGGCCCCCTCGGGGAAATTCTGGATGGCAATTCCCACGGCCAGCGCAAAAGCTCCCGCCATGGTGATACCCGTGTTGCCCATCATGGCTCCGGCAAAGGTAACGCCCACCGCCATGCCCTCCGGCAGATTGTGCAGCGTCACCGCAAAAACCAGCATGGCCGTCTTGCCCATGCCTGTCTTCACCCCCTCCGGCTTGCTGCTGTCCAAATGCAGGTGCGGAATCAGACTGTCCAGCACAAGCAGGAAAAACATGCCCAGCAAAAATCCCACCGTGGCGGGCACCCAGGCAATCTTACCCTGTTCCGCCGCCATCTCGATGCCGGGAATAAGCAGCGACCAAACGGAGGCCGCAATCATCACCCCTGCGGCAAATCCCAATAGCAGCTTCTCCAGCTTTTTATTCATCTCATTCTTCATCAGGAACACCATGGCTGCGCCCAATGTGGTCCCTGCGAAAGGAATCAGCAATCCTGTTACTACCTGCATAAAAGTGCTCCTACTTTCTAAATGCTCTTGTGATTAATATATGAGAATACTCCCCTCCTGCCACAGCCGCCTCAGTCATGTCTGTCTTCGTTTTCATAAATCTCACAGAACCGAGCCGCGAAGGAAGGCTCTTCCCCTGCCTCATACAGATGAGAGATGTCCCCAAAGGCTGCCATACGGAAAGCCGCCTTGCCCCGCCTGCGTTCCTCCGTGTAGAGGGTGGTCACAGCGGTGGGTGCCGCCACCGTACCATGCCACAGCACCATGGGTGATATTCCCAGCAAATGTCCCAGCAATACACATTCTACGCCAAAATGGCAAAAAAATACCAGCGTGTCCTGATTGGACTGCTTCGTGCGGTAGATCTCCCCCTTGCGCTGGTAGCCATGTTCCGCCAGCACACTGTCAAAACCCTGCACTACCCAGTTATATTCCTCCTGAATCCCCACACGTATCTCACCGGTGACAGGGTCCGCAGCCATGGCCTCCCGCATCATGGGCGGTGTACTCCACAGATCACGTCGGTAAAATTCCTCCACCCCTGTCCAGTCCTGGGGCAGCCAATCCCAGGCGATCATTGTATGATCCGGAACATCCGGCCTCATAATCTGAGGGGCAAATTCCCGCAGCCAGGGACATACGGTGGCTGTGCGCCCCATTTTCTCCAATGTCAGGGAGGCCGTATCCCTGGCCCGCCCCAGCGGGGACACATAAAAATCCTTTACATCCAGCCGGGATATCCGATCCGCCAAAAACGCCGCTTCACGCCAGCCCTTCTCTGTCAGGGAATCCCTCTCGTAGTCCGGATCCCCGTGCCGTACAATAATCAGTCTCATCCTTTTATCCTCTCCACCCCTTACCACCCGATATGGTTGTAATGGGAATAGCCTTTCATCTGCTCCTGGAAACTGTCTATCTGCTGCCTGATCCGCTTTCGCTCTCTCTCAGGCAGTTCCCCCTCCAACGCCTCAAACAGGCGCTTAGCCTCCTTCAATCCATCCCTGGCCGCATCCTTATAGTTGTTGGCCAAACTGTTGGCCACGATGGTCAGCTGGGCATCTATCTCTCCCGTTTTTCTCTTAAAACCAAACATCCTGCCTCCCCTCTGTCCGCTCCGACGGACGCTTCCTCCTGCCGCCGCTTACGTGTTCTGATACCGAAATAACTGCGTCATTAATGAATTTCTTCCAGATAAAATTCATCCATGCAACATCGGCCGCCGGTGTAGATCAACAGCGGAAACTCGCTGTAATAAGCCAACCCCACATCCCGCAAAATCATACCGATGTTCTGCCGATCCGGCGGCACTACCCGCTCTTTCACAAAGCGCCTGGCCCATTTATCCTCCACTGTATAAATCCCCTTTCTGGCCAGAATACCCAGGATTGCAGGCAAATGATCCGGGTCGATATCCTCCGGGATGTCTGCCCCATAGATATCCTGTTCCTCGTCATAGGTGAGCACTGCCCACAGGGGATAACTGCTGTTTTCTTCCTTAATTGCAAATTTTCTCAACATACCCCACCCTTTCCCGAATCATTTTCAGTACAACCTTCCAATAATCCGCCGGCACAGCATCCTCGCATCCCTGAAGCCCCGCAAATACCGTTTCCGGAGTAAACTCAGCCGCCCTGACTTTCCGCAACCGTTCCAAAGGAACCTTTTTTAAGTTCTCTGTAAGGGATTTGCTTCCCACATAATTATTTACCGGCCCATCCTTCATAAGATCCGCCTGCCCCATGGCCTCTCCATCCCCATAGCAGGAAAAGAGAAAAGACAATCCGTTGTCAAATACCGGCGCCAGCCTATATTGTCCGTCCCTCTCCAAAACTTCTATATTGGCTCCATGCCGGTCTCTGTTACAGATAATATAATCCAGCAGAAAAAGTTCATAAAAATATACCGTCATTCCCTGCCGCAGAATGAAGTCCCACACTGTCTCCTGTCCCTGTCTGGCCATCTCATAGTATGTTTCAAAAGTCAATTTATGCTCTCCCTCCCTCTTGAAGTCCTGAGAGACAGTCAGCCAGGTCACATAGTCCTTTCCATCTATCTGTATATCCGCATAGAGCAATTCATAGCGCAGGTGCGGAATCCCTAAAATATCCGCCACATTCTGGGCCACAATCTCATTCACACACTCATGCCCATACACTCCTCTGATCGTGTCAAAATTGGATACTTTATAATAATATTTCACACCTTGGGTCACTTCATAAGATTTTAAAAAACTTCCCGCTGTGCCTGAGGAGGCCCTGGATAAACTCCAGGACAGATACCTCAAATCTTTCCTATTCATAAGCCTCTCCCACTATCGCCAAAGTCTTTATCCCTATTATAAAGGCAAGTCTCAGAAAATACAACAAAAAAGAAGCCTCCGTTCACGGCTTCTTTTCATTTCCATATAAGTTTTGTATATTCCCTATGAGCACACTGGCGCGGCGCTGTCTCCGTTTTTCTCCAGGTATTCCGCGTACTGGCGCTTGACCTCCCTGTACCTGGCCTTGGGCACGGACAATTCCTGTCCTGTGGTCAGCGTCATCACATAGCTGCTGATCTTCTGGATGTAGCGCATATTTACCAGAAAGCTCTGATGGCATCTGCAGAAACCCATCCCCTCCATGACAGCCTCGATCTCGTCCATCTTCCGGTAGATACTGTATGTCTTGTCCGCTGTGTGGAAAATATTTTTATGTCTGCTGGTCTCGATATAGAAAATTTCTTCTGTCTGCAGAGTTGCCTCGCCCTCCACAAATGTAAATGTCACTTGCTCCATGCCTACCTCATCGTGTATAACCTTATAATATACTTTATGAAATCCGAGCTGACTCACACTAATCATATCGGCTGCTTATCCGCCCAGACAAGCCCTTTTGCACCAAACGACTATGGGCTTTTTATGCTTTACAGTAAATATTTCAAACAAAATTCCATAAAATCATTTTCCCAGGTTTCCGCCCGCAGGTAAAAAATATCCTCGTAATCCTCCAGCGCAATCATGCCCACATTGCCGCCGCCTCCCGCTCCCGGCACTTTCATGATAATGTCATAACTCAGATAGACATATTCGCCCTGGAGTTCCAAATCTTTCAGGCACTCTTCCATCCGCTCCCCGTCAATCCGCAGATATCCGTCTACCACCTGCACCGCCGCCCGAAGCTGTGGGGAATTATTGCAGACCATACATAGATTCTCGTCATACAGAGTCAGATCCGGCAGTCTTGTGTACCGGGGATAGGAGGTAATTCCTACCGTCAGAACCCCCAGAGCCAGCGCCGCGGCACACCCCAGGCCCAGGCGCTTATGTATACTTGGGTACTGCTGCCGCTGACACTTTCCCCTCAGATTGCTGATGCGGCTCTTCAAGGAATGATAGTCCCTGTCTTTCAGAAACGTGGCGGCTCCCGCCGGTCTCATGGTCTCCTGCCCGGCGGCCATGGCCAGCAGGAGCCTGCCATATTCCCTCTCGCTGACGCCCGTATAGTACAGGCACCCCTCGTCACAGGCTTTTTCCATATCCTGCTGCAGCAGCATCTCACACAGATAAATCAGGGGATTGAACCACCAGTAGATACGCAGCAGGGCAAACAAATTGATCCACAATATATGCCCGGACTTCAGGTGCAGCAGTTCATGGCACAACAGCACCTTGCCCTGCTCTGTCAAACGCCAGTCCTTATAACAGAACTGCCCCTCATGCCGGTTCCTCTCCCCACAATCTTGCGGCTGCCAGGCTCTCTGACAAATCTGTTCCTCCGTCGCCGGTTCCAGACACAGATCCGGCATCACGATATAGGGCCGGAATATCCCCCCGCAAAAAGGACTGCCTCCGTCACCGCTTATATAGACCCGAACCCGTCCCAGATACCAACGAGCCAGTTTCCAACGATCTCCGCCGGTTACCCGCCTGACACAATCCCGCCAGTCCTCCGTTCCTTTGTGAAAAGTTCCATTCAAAGAATACCAGCAAGGGAGCTTTTGGAGTCTTCGGGACAAAATCTTCTTTCTGACCATCCACCAGCCCGCCAGCGCCAGCATCACCGCAAAGTAAGCCCTGCTGATCCAGGTGAGTCCCAGAACATTGAAGCCGTTTTGCAGTCTGATGCTCCACCGCTGATAAAACAGTCTGCTCATGCCTGTAAGCGCCGCCGGAAACAACAGAAGCCAGCTGTAAAAGCCCAAATCCCCGCTTCTTCCATTCTTTCCCCGCCTGCAGCAGTGCCAGGCCAGCAGAGGCAGCATGACCAACAGACCGCAGGTTGCAGTCCTCATGCACTTGGAAAACCCATATTGGCAGCAAAATGTGCCGAAACGCCAAAACAAATCTAACCATTCATGTATTCGCATCATTCCTACCACTTACCTATCTGCCCGCCCCGGCGGACAACTCAAACCACACTTTCCTTACCCCCCTGTATACCGCAAGCTGTCTTTCCCCCGCTCAAGCCTTATCTTTCAAGCTCTCCACCAGGCTGCTCAGATCCTCCAGCTGCTCCTTGCTGATCTCAGCCGACTGCAGGAAACTGGCCACTGCCAGCGAGGCATTGCCTCCAAAATAATTGCTGACAAAACGCCTGCTCTTCAGCCGCAGGCACTCCTCCTTGCTCCTGGCCGCCTGATAGTGATAGATCCTCGCGTCTCTCTCGTCCACCGTGTAGGTCAACATCCCCTTGGCCAACAGACGGTTAATCATAACCCTGATGGTCTTCTGACTCACATCCGTCTTGCCCGTAAGCTGCCCGATGATCTCCGCCGCCGTCATAGATCCCTCCTGGGTCCACAGCACCTCCATCACCAGCCACTCATTTTCACTGGGTGTAATCTCTCCCATATTTTTTCCCTTTCATATCGTAACTCTGCATTTTCTAACACTTACAAAAACTATTTCCCAAATGCCTGTGTATTGTATATCGGTTTTCTTTCCCAATTCATTTATAGCTGTAAATAAATTCATTTTCGCGGGTATTTCCACCGCCATTCTCTGTTGATAATATAGACAAGAAACTAATCCAATTTTACCGGCCCCGTCCCTAAACGATCATAGTAAAACCGCACAATTCTCCTCTCCTCCGTCTGGGTGGATCTGATTTCCACGGTTATCTCATCTCCATCCCGGTACAGGCCGCAGATTTCCTCCTGGGGCGGACTCCCCTCGTCCTTTTCTGCCTGTTCCGTGGGCAGGAAAGTCACCAGCCCGTCCAAAAGACTATAGATTTTGTTATCCAGCGCATAGACAACGGTGGACAGCAATCTCTCCCTGTTTCCCTCCCACAGGGCCTGTCTCTCCGTCCGGCGGTCCCAGGTTAGACAGGCGCCCACGATATGACACACCCATTCTTCCGCTGCCGGATCATAAAAACTATAGGCGCTGCGGCCCGGATTGATATGCCCCTCCACAATCCACAAGCCGTCCACACATTGCAGCCCTGTAATGGCATTTATGAGATTGTTCCCTTGGGGCGATTCTATTATTTCATCTCCCATGCGATACTCCGTCATTACCCGACCAAGATCATAAGTCCTGCCGTCTATAGTGATCCGGGGAGCAGTCTCCCCTCCCTCATCCTCATAGGAGACAGCGCTTGTCCCCTGTCCATCCGCTCCAAACAGCCGCACAGTCTCCCGCCATTTTCCTGCGGTATACGCAAAACCCGGCTTATCTCCGTCTCCCGGCCTCTGTGCATCTGCCGCACCTTCCTCATACACCGGCCTCTGCACATACACCAGGTCCTCCAGGATTCCGCTGGCGCTTTTCAGATAGCCAAAGACCTGCTCTCCGCCTTTCTCAAACACCATGCCATGATAGGAATAAAATCCCTGGTCCCATACATCCTGTTCCACTTCTGCCACCGGCACTGTCCTGTTTTCCGCCAGTTCCTCCTCTATCAACCGGGAAGGCCCAATTTCTTCATAGGAGTCTCCCGGCCGCTCCAGAATCCAGGACATGATCCTCAGCCTGCCGCCGGACACGTCATACACATAACTGCAAATCACCTGGCCCTGTTCTGCCCGGGCACTGCTATCCACCTCACCAATGCCGCCCAGCGGATAAAAATACACCTTGGAGCCATCCCTGCTGACCAATACCTGACAGGCATTGTCACCCTGGGTATCCCCGCAGCCAAGAGCCCGTAAATCCACTGCGCCTATAGTTTCTCCTGCGGATGCGGAGTACACATACAGGCCAAAATATCCGTGAAAGATCACTTTGTCCTCATCTGCATAGTCCAATATAGCGCCATCCGCCCCCAGAGATGTATTCCCCGTCATAACAGGCGCCGGACAGGATAATACGTCACTGTATGCCACTTGAAAGGAAAACTCCTGATTGCCGCTGTCAATCGGCGCCTTCTTGGGACTGGCCAACAGAACCGCCGCCAATATGCCGGTCAGCGCCACTGCCACAATGGCGACGGCAGCCGCCGCTTTCCGGTATCCCATGATATGCTTAATCCTCCCCCTGGTATCTCCCTCTCCAAAGGCCGGAGGCGCTGCCGCCGGATAATGTCTCCCACAACTCAGCGACAGCAGACTGTCCGCATATTCGCCCCGGCAATCTCCATTCATGCGGCGCAGCACCGCCTCGTCACAGGACATCTCCATATCTCGGCCCATCAGGATAAAGCCCGCCCATACCATGGGATGAAACCAATACAGACAGGCGACCAAGTATGCTCCCAGCTTAAACAGATAGTCCCTGCGCCGGATATGGATCCGCTCATGAGCAATCACATAGGGATAGCTTTTATCCTCCATATTCGAGGGCAGATAGATTTTGGGCGCTATACAGCCCAGTACAAAAGGTGTCTCAATGCCGTCCGCCAGATAAATTCCCTCTCCCCAGCCCTCCAGACGAAGACTGCAGCGGAGTTTCTTTTTCAATTTATAATAAGAAAACAGGCCATACCCCATGAGCAGGGCACTGACCGTTATCCATATCCCCACAATAACAGTCCAAAGGGAAGGCTTCCTTGCATTACCATGGCCTTTGGCTATAGCTTCCTCAAATTCTGCGGAATAATCCGCCCCTCGCAAAGCCACATCTCCCGGCCGGGCAGATTGTGCATCCTGTCCCTCTCCAGATATATCGTATCCGTTTGCCGAAATATCCTTCCTTCCGAACATGCTCTTCCAATCCACTGAAATCTCCGGCCCCTGAATGTCTTGACCGTCTCCTGCCGGATTCCCCAAAACATCCGGCGCATCCCGGCGGGCAGCATACAGCATGTTCTCCACCGCCCTGACCAGGCCGCTCTCCTGGGGCATCAGCCCCCAGCGGGCCTCCATCTGCAAGGGCAGCAAAAGCCGGATAAATAAGATGGCCCACAACCCATAAGCATACTTCTTAGGGACCCTGCCCAATGCAAATATCCCCCGGACTGCCAGCAGCACCGCAAAAATGATCGCCGCCTGGCCGCTGATATTGATCACGCCCATAACCAACTCTTTCATTACCGTTTCTCCTCCCTCGTCAAATCATCGGCTTTCTTCAATAATCTGCCTCAGCTGCAGGATCTCCTCGTCACTGAGCTTTCTCCTGGATGTAAAAGCCGTCAAAAATCCTGGCAGAGAACCCTGGAAAGAGCGCTCCACATAGGCTTCGCTCTGTCTGCCATAGAATTCCTCCTTGGGCATTTGCACCACCACGGTTCCCTTCTCATTGGAAAACAGTCCTCTCTCACTCAGCTTTTTCAGCACAGTGTATGTAGTAGTCCGTTTCCACTCCAGCTGCTGCTGGCATATCTTGACCAGTTCCGCCGTGGACAGCGGCGCGTGCTCCCACACAATATCCGCAAACCGGCTCTCCACCACGCCCAAAATATAATCCTCCATCTTTGTGCCCCCTTCTTAATTTAGCTCCGCTTCTTAATTTAGCTCCGCTTCTATGTCTATTGGTTATAGACTTTAGTCTATCATCTATAGACACAGCTGTCAACCCCCGGCAAAAAAAATGGCAAGCAGCCAGACACGCCATAATAGCAATGTCAGGTTTGCTCGCCAACTCCGAAATTACATATATAAAATTATATAACAATTATGCGCCGCCAAAACAGTTGCACAGTTCAACCACCCGGGCAATCTCCCACTCCTGCATCTCCGGAAACAGGGGAAGCGTCACGCAATGCTCCGCCAGATGCTCCGCATTGGGACAATCCCCTTTTTTATATCCCAGCCGGACATAAGCTTTCTGCAGATGACAGGGAACAGGATAATGCAGATTACATTCCACACCTGCATCCGCCATGTATTTTACAAACCCATTGCGCTCCTCCACCTGGACCACAAACAGATGAAACACCGGCTCCGTATCGTCCGGGTGGGCCTGCATGGTAATCAGCGGATTGGTTATCTCCCTCAGATAACGCCATCCGATTTCCTGCCGCCGTTTTGTCCACTGGGGCAAATACTTCAGACTGACGGACAGCACAGCCCCCTGAAGCCCTTCCAGGCGGTAATTAAAGCCAACCTCGTCATGGTAATAGCGCACGTCGCAGCCCTGGTTTTTCAGCCTCGTCATATGCCTGTGATAGGTTTCCTCTTTGCAGGTAATGCTGCCGCCTTCCCCGAAAGCATAGAGATTCTTGCCGGGGTAAAAGCTAAAGCACCCCATTTCTCCCATGGATCCTGCCATCCTGCCCTGGAATTTCGCGCCGTGGGCCTGGGCGCAGTCCTCCGCCACAAATATTCCATGCCTGTCAGCGATCTCCCTTACTTTCGCATAGTCGAAGGGCTGACCATACAAATGCACCCCGAGAATCCCCTTTGTTCTGGGAGTAATCTTCGCCTCCAGCCCGGAGGGATCGATCTCCCAGGTGTCCGGCGTACAGTCCGCAAAAACGGGCGTCGCCCCCGTATAGCTGACCCCCCATGCCGTGGCAATATAGGTATTGGCGGGCACGATTACCTCGTCCCCGGGTCCCACACCGAGAGCCAGCATGGCAAGATGCAGCGCGGAAGTGCCGTTGTTGACGCCGCAGGCATAGGGAACTCCCACATATTCCGCAAAGTCCCTGTCAAAGGCATCCGCGTATTTCCCGCCGGAAAAAGCGGTTTCCCGGCAGACCTTTTCTATCGCCTTCAGGTATTCCTCCCGGTGCGCCTCATAATCTCTTGTCAAATCTATACGCTTTATGTATGTGTCCATATCCGCCGCCATCCCCTCCCAGGCCGTCAAATATTCTTCCTGATATAAAACTCCCTAAACAGCCTGGCAATCTGCACCAGGTAATTGCATATTGTCCGAAACACCTTCACAGTGGTGTTATAGTCCTCCTGCCACTCCACGGGATAATCCAGGATCTCCACTCCCCGCTTCTCGGCGCGCAGCAGAAATTCAATCATATAAAACCATCCGTTATCCTGACTGCACCCCTCCACCAGTGACAGCGCGGTTTCCCTGCGCACAAAAGTAAAACCGCAGATCGCGTCTGTGGACTTCATCCCCAGCAGGCACTTTAGGAGCACCAGCAGCCCTTGGGATGTAAGCCTGCGGTACCATTTCCTCCCCCGGGTATCGGATTCTCTGGCAAAACGGCTCCCGTTGAGGTAAGCGATCTCAGGCCGCGTTCTGAAAATATGGACGGCTTCTCCCAGGTGCCGGATATTTGTGGACAGATCAATATCCATATAGCCGACCACATCGCCATGGCTGATCTCTACGCCCCGGCGGAAAGCGGCTCCCACGCCCCGGATGGAAATCCGCTCATAATTTACTCTCTCATATTTCCCGCACAGCTTTGCGGCAATCTGCGGCGTCTCATCCTCCGATCCATTATCCACAATAATAATCTCATAGTCGGTAAAATCCATGCCCTCCAGATATTCCACCGTCCTGACAACTCCGCTCTCCAGTCTCAGTCTTTCATTCAGAACGGGAAAAATAATCGTCAACATCATTATGTAAGTTTTTCCACCCCTTCTATCACATAGTGCTGTCGTTTAAAGCTCATATTCAGAAGCACGGACAAATTTTTCAGAATCAATGTCAGCATCACGGACATCATGAAGAACCCAAAGGACATCAGTGACATGATGGACAGCCAGCCCTCCACGGGACGTGCCCTGCTGAAAACGGAATAGACCAGATACCCGAACATAATCAGAAGCGCCCCCAGCAGCACCACGCTCACCACCACGGACAGCTTCTCCAGCACATCCGTGAAGATAATAATTGTGTCCAGGGCCAGCATACTCCTGCTGCCCCACTCTTCCCTGTTGTGACGCTTTTTCGTCAACTTCTTGTTGTTATACCGCAGTGTATCCGATTTTAAGCCGCAGTTCATATACATGGCCTTGCGGTACGGAATATATGTATTCATCTGGTTCACACGGTTGACCGCCCGCCTGGAAACCACCCGGAAGCGTTCCTGTCCGATTTTCCCCTGAAAACGGCTTCCCCAGTTATACACCATATAGAAAAGCTTTGAAGTCCATGCCCCCCCGTATTTGGGAGCCGCGGCAACCACATCATACCCCTCCAGGGACCTGCGGTACACCTCCATAATGAGTTCGGGCTCAAAATCCAACGCACATTTGTCAAATTCAAAAAGGAAGTCTCCCACCGCCAAATCCCTGCCGGCATTCATGGCGCTTTCCACTCCCTGGTAATAACTCAAATTTATCAGGCTCACTACAGGTTTATGCGTCTCCTCTGCCAGAAATGCCTTCACCTGCTCTATGGTGTCATCCGTGCACCCGTCATTCACACAGATAATCTCGTACTTTTCAAAATTGTCCCGCATTACTTTGCAGACTGCCTTGAGGAACCCCTTTGCACAGCTGCTCTCATTATGCAGATACACCACACATGACACAAAATTCTTTTCTCTGTTCTGCAGCATTTTATCCCCGCTCTTCATCCAAAAACTCATCTAAATCGTACACCGTATTGATTTTGCCCGACAGTACGCTCAGAAAAACCGGATCCCTGCTGGTGTATCTGATTACCGTCGGCCGGGAGTCATCCACCTCGGAAGCCTTTAAAATCGGCTTCATGGAAAACAGCGATCTCTCATACCGAAATCGATATTCTTCCCGAATATACTTTCCGGCCAGAGCGGACATATATTCCCATGCGCTCTCCGGTCTGTGTACACAAGTATTACAGTTCCCCAGCCAATCCCGGCGGCAGCTTCCGCCTTCCATACAGGAAAACTGCGGCGTCCTGTCCCAGCTGGTCTTATGGGGCGTAAAGGTAACGGAAGTCAGGGAATGGAAACCTGTTTTGCCAAAGGGCATAATGGAGAAAAAGGGGCCGTCCATCACGGTCAACCCGATCTCTTTCCAATCACTTTCCGTCCTGCACAGGATAATTTCACAAAGTTCATATTTGATATTGAAGGGCTCCGTTTCCACCCCTTCTAACCGCTCAAGCACCTGGTTTACCGAAGCATACGTGGCATTTAACACAAACGGGGCTTCATAGCGCTCTTCCCTCCCCTGATGCAGGGCATATATCTCATAACAGTCCGCCTTTTTTACAATGCGCTGTATTTCCCTGCCGCAGAGCAGCTCCACACCCTTATATTTCCCAAGCTCCGACAAAAAATAATCCCTCAGTATATGGGCGTCATACGTATATTCTTTTGTCAGAAAAGCTCCGTCGCAGCTTCCCTTTCTAAAATACCTTTCCACCGGCAGCGGTTCGCACAAAATCCCCGCATCCTTGCAGAACTTTTCAAACTCCCCTGCGTCCGTCCAGGAGAAATACCGGGAAGTGGCATATATCTGCTGAAACTCAGAGTGGATACAGAATGAATAGTCCTCCACAAATCTCCTGAAATAACCGGCGCTTTTTAGCGCCGTAGCCAGAGAGCGTGGATAATGATATCCCATATGTACTCTGGCCTGGTTGATGTAGGTGGCCCGTGAAAACGGCGCATCCTCAAGTTCGAGCACCTTAACCCTCTGACCCGCTTTTGCGCAATAAAGAGCCGCATACAACCCGTACAGCCCGGCCCCAATGATAAGTTTATCTATCATACCCAACGCCCCTGTGTATCTTATCCACTTCCATCCGCAGAGTCTGCCCCTTCAGGACATTCACGTAAACGATGGGACACTCCCGGGCATATGGAAAGGAAAATACTGTTTTAAAGTATACCATACTTCAACAGAAATAGCTATATTATTTTTCCCACTTCTTGCTGGACTTTATTGTAAGTTCCTTTTTTCCCCCTATGGATTTAATACGAAAAGTGTGATATATTATACTACATAACGCCAGAATTTACCGTACTGCATTGGTTAAACGTATATGGCTGGCGTTATGTAGTCCGGTTACTCGAAAATTATAACTGTTAAGCAGTATACATAATACGTTCAGGCATTTTTATATGAAATAAAGGAGATTCACTGTATGATAAAAAAGATCCACTCAAAAAGCACACGTTTTGAGCAGTTACTGCTTTTGCTTATCCTGCTGCTGGGCGCCGTGTTGCGTCTTGCGGCTCTGGGCAGCGTACCCGGCGGAATGCACCAGGACGAAGCTTTTGTCTCATGGAACGCGTTCGCCGTTTTCAGGGAGGGGATGGATTCCGCGGGGCATCGGTTCCCCGTGTATATGGCGGACTGGGGAGACGGGCACAGTGCCCTTTATGTGTGGCTCCTTATGCCTCTGCTGCTATTTTCCGGCGGTCACGCCGCCTCCCCTTTTTTGAGCCGCCTTCCCCAGGCCGTCGTGTCCATCTTTACACTCTGGGCCGTATACTGCATAATGACACGCCTTTTCAACCGCAGAGCCGGTCTGTGGAGCGCCTTTCTCCTCGCAGTCTGTCCCTGGCACATTATGATGTCCCGCTGGGGGCTGGATGCCAATCTGGCGCCCGGATTCCTGATTTTCGGACTGCTCTTTTTCATCATGGGACTGGAGCGAAAAAAGTTTCTGCTGCTGTCCGGGATGTTCTATGGGCTGAGTTTATACTCCTACGCCGTTATTTGGCCCATTGTGCCCTTTATACTTATCCTGCAGATCCTATATGGCCTCTATCATAAAAAGCTGCGTTTTGACAGATGGAGTCTGTGTTCAGCCCTGATCCTTTTTGTCATGGCTCTCCCTCTTTTGCTGTTCATTCTGGTAAACTCAGAAATTCTGCCGGAAATCACTCTGCCGTTTATGACTATTCCAAAGATGGGGGGATACCGGGGAAAGGAAGTGGCCTTCGGCTTATCGGAAATGTGGAGCAATCTGCGCAGCGCCCTGTACCTTCTTCGCCGCCAGGACAACGGCAGCCCCTATGACATTCTCCTGCCCTGGGGGCTTTACTATGACCTGGGACGGGTATTTATTGTAATCGGCATTGCCGCCCTGCTGAAACGCCTTGTTGTGAGTTTACGCCGCAAGACCTTTTCCGGGGAATATTTCCTGTTTGTACAGCTATGCGGAGGCGCCCTGAACTGTCTTCTGGTCACCGCGAAGCTGCACCAGATCGATTCCCTCTACATACCGCTGGCGCTCGGTCAGGCATACGGCGTTTGGACCGTAATAGAGTTTCTGCGCAAAAAACTGCCCTCCGCCCGGAAGGTTTGGAGCAGCGCGGCCGCCCTGGGAGTGACGACCGCTTATTTGGTATGTCTGCTGCTGTTTCAAAAGGATTACTACACGGATTACCGCCAGCTTGTGGGTGCCTACTTCGCCGAGGGTCTGAAAGAATGTGTGGATTTCGCCTGGGAACAGTGCGAAGAAAACCATATTGCCAATATAACTGCGGAAAAGGGAGCACAGTGGCCCCGGCTGCTCTTATATACGGAGACTCTGCCTTCCGAATACCTCTCTTCCGTCGTCTATGATGTGGCGCCTGCGCCGGCCAGTTTTGAAACCAGGGGAATCCGCATCAATACCAGAATAGATTACGAAGATATCAATCAGGAAAGTGTCTATATCATATATTTTACGGATGTTCCTGTCTTTGAGGAAAACTTTACCCTGACCGGGTTCCACGACTGGTATGTGGCTGTTCCCGGGAAAAACACGTCAAAACAGCCCCCTGCGGATTGAATCCGCACGGGGCATCCTTATGTGCAGCAAAAGGTTTCCAAAAGTACCGGGGATAAGCTCTGCCGGCGTTCCCGATTCAAAGACTGCCCTCATCGCCGCTCTCCGCCGCCGACGGAGGCAGCCCTATGTCGGTCTCCGCGTTATACGCCTTACCCGCAGGATCATACTCCTGCTCTTTTTCTTCCTCATCATCCCATAGGGAATCATATTTCTCACGCTTTTTCTGCATCTGGGCCATGGCCCCCATACTCTTGGCGGCCTGGTACATCTCAAAGCTGTAATCCAGCAGCTTTTTTTCATCTGACGCAGGCACGATGGCGCCCTTGGCGATGCGGTGGGCCACTTCCAGGATCTTGCCCATCTCTACGGCATAGTCCTCCATCACGTCCGCCTGCTGCCGGGAGACCTCCGCATTCCAGACCGCCGCCTCTTGTTCCGTGAGTTGGTCCAGTACCTTCAGATTCTCCTCAAAGCGGGCGTTCAGATTGTCGATGGACAACTCCAGCGTGGCCGCCTCGTCGGCATAGCGCTCCCTGCCTCCCTCGGCGGCATTCATTCTCTTTTCCAGTGACTCTCTCCGCTTATACAGTTCCCGTCTCTCCTGTACGATCATCTTGCGCTCCGTGCGGTAAGCGGCCAGGGCTTCTCCTACTTTCATGGTTTTATACCTCCACATCCTTATGGGTTACACCGATACTTCCCTGTATCACTAACTATTTCGGCAGAATGCGCCCGGATATTAGCCTTTTACCGCCGTCTCCTACAAATCACCCTGCTCCTCTTGGTCACCTTCTGTATTTTTCTTCAGATCCTCCCATGCATCCTTAAAGATCCTGGAGGTCATGGAGGGATTGGAGCGAAGCAGATTCCTGTAGATATTCCTGGTTTTACCAAGCCCGTCCCGCTTCTCTGTGCTGACGCGGTACTTAATACGCAGTTCGCCGATTTCTTCCTTCACGCTCTCCAAATAAGCAGAGGGCCTTTCCAGAGTACGCTGCTTTAAGCCCGCAAACTTCTCCTCGATGCCCGCTTTTAACTCTCCCGCTTTCAAGGTCATGCTCTCGCTGCGCTTGGCCCTCTGCTCCGCTGCCGCTGCCCTGCGGGCTTCGGTGGCTTCTATCCGGGCCTCCCTGGCCTCGTTTCGAGCCTCCACCCAGGCCTCCCTGGCCTCGTTCCACTCCTCTCTGCGGGCCTGGAAATCACTGTCAGCCATGGCAATAATTACATCCAGGCGCTTCTGGATATGCACCAACTCCTCCTTGGCTTTCTCCATCATAACCAGCACATCCCGCAGATCCATGGCGGCCTTGAAGGACAGGGCAAAATCGCAGGCGATGCCCACGGTCAGCAGCAAAGTGGCTATAGTCAGCATGGTTGCAGGAATCATCAGTACCAGATGTTCCACCGGCTTATGCACCAGCCGGGTCATCAGTATGGTGAGCAGCCCCCAGGCCAGAGATGTGCCCAGGCAGATATGCCCCTGAAAGTTAAACTTTTTGTCTGAGTAATCCCAGTACCGCACCTTAAACAGCGCCTCCATGGTCGCGCCTGTCACATATTCCAGTATGGTCGCACCGATACAGCCTGCAATATACACCAGAATCAAATGCTCCTGAAAGGGCATGGATACCACCAGCATCATGATGCCTCCGCTGCCGTACAGAGGCAGAAAAGGCCCCCTCATAAAGCCCCTGTTCACCAGACGCTTCTGATGGATCGACACATAAGTGGACTCAATGCACCATCCCACAAAGCAGTAAAAGTAAAAGAAAAACAGCCACTGGATTATCGAATAATGATACACTTTTTCCTCCTGATTTTAGCTTCACATGTGTACCGTCCAGGCTCACGCGAAGCTCATTGGTATAGCAGCACCTTCACCGACAGCTTGCCCTTGCGTGTCTCCCGCCGCTCTCCCGTGAAAAGGAATTTCCCATATCCCCGCAGATTCACGGTCTCGCCGCCCTTGAGCTGCCGGGAATTGTTCTCACAAAGCCTGCCGTCCACATAGACCTTTCCGCCTTGAAAAGCCTCCAGTATCTCCCCTCTGGATCGGTTGTACACCTTCGCCAGACAGGCGTCTACGCGCAGGGAAGGCAGCTGCACCACCAGTTCCCTGGGTTCTTCCCGGGGCACATCCGCGCTCTCCGCCACCGGGACGCATTGTACGCTGGTATGCCGCACCTTTTCCAGATGTTCACAGATATACTCCGCCATACTGGACAGACAGTACAGATAGGCTTCTTTCTCCGCCACCCGGATATCCCCCAGGGTGCTGCGCTCAATGCCCAGATTCATCAAAGCCCCCAGAAAATCCCGGTGACTCAGGTCGTCGGCAAATTTGGCCTGCAATGGCGCAATATGGATACAGACAATGGGATAATCCTCCTCATAGCAAAGTTCCTGCGGGTTGCCGAAACGCGCCGCCTTCCGCTCCGCCTGCTCGTAGCCGCCCCAAAGCTGAACACTGCTGTAACGCAGTTCCTTTTCCATTCTCCAGAGTTGATCCTGCTCCGCCAGTCCCAAAAAACCGGAAAAAGTATATAAATTCTGCCGGTAGGACCTGTCCGCCAGATCCTTCAAATGGCTTTTCAGTTGTTGTATTTCCCTGGTAGATTCCATAGATATACCGTCTCCATTATACCTGACTCAGCAGTTCAGTCCATCCGCAATAAAAATGCTGCTTCTGCCGTCCCTCACCGCTTCGCTCCATTATATACAATCCCCCGCCGCCATCTTCACAGGTGGTCAAGCGGGGATTTGTCAGAACCGGACCGCAGTTTTCAAGACCTAAGAGAAGCTTATAACTTCGTTTTTAGGCGCCTTGGTCTTTATTACGGAAACGGCATGAAGTATAGGCCCCTCTCCCTCATAGTCTTTCCAGTATTCTTTCTTCACCGTGGCTGTCACCTGCACCCATTCTCTCTGCTTCAAATTCTCTGCTCCCTCATACTGACAGGCAAAACCCAGAAATGCCATATCGTCCGCACAGCAGGTCATAGCCATGCGTCCCGGCACAAAATATCCCTTCTCTATATTCTCAGGCTTTAAAACCATGCCGGTGAATCGAATGGTTTTACCCTCATAACGCTCCATGTGATCCAGAGAGTCCAGATACCAGATCCCATAGCTCTCGTCCTTTAAGTCTATGATCTCCGCCTGCAGATCATAGGGCAGATCTTCCTCGAAAATCTCGTTCACCTCGCCGTTGGCATCCTCAAAGATCACATCCGCGCTCTGATTCACTGCCTTGATATTGCGCTTATAGACATTCAGTTCCTGTATGCCGTCACAGCGATTGAAGATGATCATCTCCGACTTTCTCACCATCTCTGCCAGCAAAGAGCGCATGTTAGTGTAATACATGGGAAAAGTGGAGCCGTCGATGGTGGTAATCTGCTGCTCCACCCGCCAATGCCAGGGGAGCTTCAAATTCTTAAAATTCCACATGCCGTTGTACTCGATGATGATGCGCTCCGGCTTGTGCTTTTTTTCCAGTTCCACCAGATAACCCGGATTGCAGTCCTCTTCCTCCTCGATGACCTCCAGCACTGCGTTGCATCTGCGCAGCAACTCGTCCCCGTACTCCACTTCGCCCTCCTCGCAGGCGATAATCAGAGTCTTTCCCTTAATCCGAAAGTAGGGCTGGGAGATGGTATAGGTGATAAATTCCGTCTTCCCGCTCTCCAAAAATCCGTTGATAATATAGACAGGCTTCATACCGTGCATTTCCTCCAATCCTTCCTCTAATGCGCCTTATCTCTCCATAGGCCAGGTTATTTGCGGAACAGTTCCGCAAGCTTCTCTTCATTTAACTTGGAACCGATGACGCAGATCTTCCCTGTTACCTCCGGCTTACCGTCCCTTATATCATGCTCCTGCGGCACATAGTCAAAATACACCCAGCTGCCGTCCCCGGCGGGCACCATTCCCTTGGAACGCAGGATCATGCCGTAATCGCCGCTGTCCAACGCGGACAATATCTTTTCAATCTCCTCCGCCGCATAAGTGTTAGGGGTCTCCATGCCCCAGCTGCTGAACACCTCGTCCGCATGGTGATGACCGTGGTGGTCATGATGATGCCCATGATCTTCTTCATGATCGTGATGGTGCCCATGCTGCTCCTCATGATCATGATGATGGCAGTGTTCTTCCTCATGGTCATGATGATGGC
>CAJUCT010000007.1:0-51525 GCA_910585015.1 uncultured Acetatifactor sp. | reverse complement strand
AGTGTTCTTCCTCATGGTCATGATGGTGGCAGTGTTCTTCCTCATGGTCATGATGGTGGCAGTGTTCTTCCTCATGGTCATGATGATGACAGTGTTCTTCCTCATGGTCATGATGGTGGTCATGTTCCTCCCCGTCCTCATGGTGATGATGCCCACAGCTGCACACACCGTTCTCGTCATAGTGATGATGATGCTCATGCTCTTTGGCATGTTCCAACAGTTCTTTCATCATATCATCCAGATTGTCCACCCCTTCGATGGTCTCCAGGATCGCCTTGCCTTCCAGTTCCTCCCAGGGAGTGGTGATAATAGTGGCCTTTTCGTTGTGCTGACGAATCAATTCCACTGCCGCCTGCAGTTTCTCCTGGGAGATATTGCCGGTTCTGCTCAAAATAATTGTCCCCGCATGTTCAATCTGATTGACAAAAAATTCCCCGAAATTCTTAATATACATTTTGCACTTGGAGGCATCCACCACTGCCACGGCGCTGTTGACCTTCACCTCCAGATCGGCGGCCACATTCTCCACCGCTCTCACCACATCGGAGAGCTTTCCCACGCCGGAGGGCTCAATCAGCACTCGATCAGGCTTGTAGGTGGTCAGCACCTCTTTCAGGGACGCGCCAAAGTCCCCCACCAGGGAGCAGCAGATACAGCCGGAATTCATCTCCTTGATCTCAATTCCTGCGTCCTTCAAAAAGCCGCCGTCAATGCCGATCTCACCGAACTCGTTTTCTATCAGCACAACCTGGGTGTCCTGCAGGGCCTCCTTTATCAGCTTCTTAATCAACGTAGTCTTGCCTGCCCCCAAAAAGCCGGATACAATATCAATCTTTGTCATGATTCATACTTCCTTTCTTAATTTGAGTTCCGCATATCCCCGCGCATTCCGGGGATATGCGGTCTAAAGCTTCATAACCATTATCTTTTATTGTCTAACAAATACCCCTGCTTGTCAATATCTGTAAAACTGAAAAATTTATTAATCCTTTATTAAAGAACTTGCATATTACCGCTTCATCTTCTATAATGAGAAATCAAAAAAGAAAACAACCACAATGAGGATTTTTTATGAACGCTATATTACTTGAACTGCTAATCCCTGTAGTACCTTTAATCCTTTATCTACATAGCCAGGGCCAAAAACACATATCAACCGAAGTACCAAAACTGCTGATCCGCTACTTTCTCTATACCCTTGGCAATGTGCTGCTTGTCACCCTGTCGATGTTACTCTTTGGCAGCACGGATTTATCTTTGGCGGAACGATTTGATTGTTCTCCTGCCTTTGTGCTGAAGTTCCTAATTCTGGAGATCCTCATTGTGGGGATGATAACCCTGGTTGACCAGGCGGCGCTGCGCTATCAGATCCATTTTCAGGTATCCAGTTCCAGAGTCGGCATATTTATCACTAAAATTCTGGTTCCCTCTCTGCTGCCCCTACTGGCCATCGCCCTGGTCTGCTTAAATGGCAGCCTGATTTTTGACCATGTGCTCTGGGGGGATGAGGCATTCTCAGTGAATACCGCCAGCAATAACATAGCGGGCATTTTAGAGATTCTCCACTACTGGGACAGCCACCCGCCTCTGTATTACCTGTGGCTTCACTTGCTGATCAGCCTGTTCGGCCAGCATGGCTTTGTCTATCATCTGAGTGCCTTTCTGCCTTTTGCCGTCGGCATCCTACTGGCAGTCACGGGGCTCCGCAAACATTTTGGGGCGGTTCCCGCCGCTCTATTTGTCATCGTGTCGGGCCTGGCCGCCCCCTGCCTGGAGTATAACCAGGAGGTGCGCATGTACAGCCTGGCTTTCCTGTCTCTGGCACTGTGCTACTACTGCAGTTACCTGGTGATAAAAGGAAGCAGGGCCGCCTGGTTTTTCATGGTGCTCTTCGGCCTGGCAGCGGCATACAGCCATTACTATGCACTGGCTGCAGCCGGTATATTGCTGTTCCTCACAGGCGCGGGGTATTTTATCCGCCGCCGCGGCAAAGCCTGGATCCCAGGCACAGTCTCTATTCTTTGCTTTCTGCTGGGATATCTGCCCTGGCTTCCCCAGCTGCTGTCATCCACCGGCGCGGTTGCGGACGACTGGTGGATGACTGACCTGCTGTCAATCCGTGACGCGCTGAATATGATTGCCTGCGGCGAGACTATGAAGAACATCCTGCTGCCGTTTCTCGTCCTGCTCCTGCTGATGATTCTTGTTCTGGATTGTGGGCTTGTCCGGGTGGATGTACAAAAACCCGGCGTGGAACACAGCAAGGGCCACTTAAACATACAGCTCTGCGCCCCTTCCTTGAAAAACTGGACCGATCGCACATATGGCTGCGTAATCGGCCTATTGACCGTCGTCGGCACACTGCTTTTTGCCTATCTGTTATGTGTTGTTATGGGACCTGTTCTGGCGGCTCGCTATCTGTACCCGCTCTGCGCAATTTTTGTCATGACTCTTATCATGGCCTGCAGCCGGATTCAGGAATGGATATCCGAGTATGCGCCGTCCGCCCACCGCCCGCTGCTGTCCCTTGCAGGCAAGTGCTGCCTGCTGGCAGTCTGCGGTATCCTGCTTCTCATCGGACTGCGCAATTTTACAACCTACCAGTTCCGCGTGGAGACAGAAAAAACTGACACTGCCGAGACGTTGGCGCTCATAGGACAACCGGATCCCTCTGTCCCCATGGCCGTTATAGGTGTAAAACACCTGGGATGGACCGTTCTGCAGCACTATTATCCCGGCCATGAAATTATCAGCGACAGCTGTGCGGCTGTGGATGCCGATGCCTTTTGGTACTTTTCCGGAGAGTGGCTTGACGAAGAACAGTTGGAGCAGATGTATAATCGAGGCTACCAGGTGGGAGCCTATGGTGAACACTCTATCTCCCAATACCCTTTTGTATTATATTATTTTGAAAAGTAAACCTGCTTTACTCTCTTGTCGGCGCACTGGCCTCCATCACACTCCAGGGCAGCACCGCGACCTGATCCGCCTCATTGCCGCCGCAGAGGATGCCCACCAGGATACCCTCCTGGGTAAACACACCGCCGCCGGATACTCCGGGGATGGCATAGGCATGACATAGCAGCATATAGTTATCAAAATCCTCTATATAAATCCAGGGTTCCGCCACACTGCCTTCATAGGCGCGATCTGCCGCTTCCTCTATGGAGCCCATGATCCACAGCGGCTGCCCTGGCTCCAGCCTGTCACAGATCTCTTTATCCTGCCGGGCTGCCTGCCATTCAATCTCTTGTTCCTCTATCTCCTGTAGAGATAATTCCAAAAAAGCTACATCTACCTGATCGGATGCAAGGAGCCGGCTGGCATGCAAAGGATCTCCCCGGTCAAACTGCACTGTCATGGGGCTGTTTTCCTCCGTCACATGAGCCGCCGTGGCAACCACCAGCGTATCCTCATAGACGGCCCAAATCACACCGCTGCCAATATATCGGGGGCCTTTGATCTGCACCGTCGCCTGTTGGAGATACCGCTGTATCTCCTCATCCTGTCCGCAGCCATTATCCGGTTCCGCTCTGAACGCAGGATTGCCCGGCGCCTGGGGATCCGTATCCAGCTTCTCTTCGTATCTGTCTCTCTCTGCCTGCGGCCCGGGATCCGCTTCCGAATCACCACATGCAGTCAGCATACAGGCCAAAATAGATATAACCAGCCACACAGAAAAATCTATAACCTCTCTGCCTTTCTCTCTTTTGCGCTTCAAAATTATCCTTTCTCTCACAACATGAGCCTCATCTGTGTTTAGACAATATTTTACCTTTAAAACAAAATCCCAGTATTCATTATAAATACTGGGATTGATAGTAAACGACATTGAAATTTCTACTATCATTTACTATAAAATAAGCAGGACGATAAGCCGGGTTATGTCGTTGAGCGATCATCTATCTAGGACACCTGTTGCCAGGTGCCTCCAGCGACCTACCTGAAAGCAGGCCGGGCAAGCCTGTAGCTTTCGTTTTGGTCTTGCTTCGGATGGGGTTTACATGGCTCCGCCTGTTACCAGACGGACGGTAGTCTCTTAAGCTGCCTTTCCACCCTTACCCGAAGGTAATTGACCCGCAATTACCCCCGGGCGGTATATCTCTGTTGCACTGGCCTTGGAGTCGCCTCCACCGGACGTTATCCGGCATCCTGCCCTGTGAAGCCCGGACTTTCCTCACCCACGCTGCGTGGCTGCGATCGCCTGTCCTACTTACCTTTTTAGATCTTATCACAAATCGGTAAGTTCCGCAACTCCCATTGAAAAATCTTGATGGATTGCAGAAGATGAAGCGTTTCCAGCTGAAGAGAAAGCATGGGCGCCGGATAGAAATGTAAATGCAACAGCAGAAAGAATATCAGCCTCATTATTCTTTCTGCTGCTTTCTGTCTCACAAATATAGGCAATTGTAAAACGTTCTCCGCAAGTGACGTGGATGATCCATATATGCAAAAGCGGGCTTGGAAACAAAAAAGAAGGAAAACGGTGATTTCCAACAGAGAGGTGAAAAAATGACAAATGGCGGCAGCCACGGAAAATACATCTTTCTTCCATGGCTGCCGCCGTTTATATCTGCTCATTCTCTTTATATACGTTATACCCTGAAGCAGCTTCCCCCTACAAACTCCCTGCATATGGAATTTTTGGGCAATTCCTCGCTGCTGATGCCCAGAAAATACTCCAAAAACTTAAGCAGCCGCTTGGCTTCATAGTACTCCGGCTGGTTCTTCTCGATATGGAACAGAAGCGGCTCCGCGTACTGCTTCAGCGCTGCCAGTTCATAGATCGTAGCGGAGTTGAACATCACATCCGCCTCCTCCTGGAAGGGGAAAATATACTCCTCCTCTCCCCGGCGCACGGAGGGCCACATCTGGATGGTTCTCTGGGCGGAGGCTCCCCTGGTCCTGGCATCCCGCACCAGCCTGCGCAGCAGCCGCCCATCTGTGGTGGGAATCCGGTTGTGGGCATCCACATTGAGATTGATCAATGCGCTGATATAAATCTTATACTTGCTCTCCTCCGGCAGGGCGTAACTCATCTTGGGATTCAAGCCGTGGATGCCCTCGATGACAAGCACATCCTCCTTGCCCAGCTGCATATAATTGCCGTTGTACTCCCTGCGGCCAACCTTAAAGTTAAATTCAGGAATCTCCACCCGTTCTCCGTTCAGCAGCTTGATCATATCGTCGTTGAACCGCTTTACGTCAATGGCCTCCAGACATTCAAAGTTGTAATCGCCGTTCTCGTCCAGCGGCGTGTCTTCCCGGTTCACAAAATAGTTGTCCAGAGCCACCGGGTGAGGCGTCATACCCAGCGTCCGCAGCTGAATGGACAGCCTGTGGGACAGACTGGTTTTCCCCGAGGAGGAGGGACCCGCAATCATAATGAATTTCACGCCCTGTCGGGACGCGATCTCCCTGGCAATCTCACTGATCTTCCGCTCCTGCTCCGCCTCCTGCACCAAAATCAGGTCGCTGATGGAACCGCTGCATATCTGATCATTCAATTCACCCACGGTCTCAATGCCGATCTCATGTCCCCACCGGGCAGAAGCCTTCAATGTCTCGAACAGTTTTCTTCTCTCCACCAGAGGCTTTAACTGTGTGGGATCCTTTTGATCCGGCAAAACTAACATAAAGCCCTCGTCATAAGCCTGCAGATCATACCATTTCACATAGCCTGCATTGGGCAGCATAAATCCGTAATAATAGTCATAATAGCCGTCCATCTCATAGACATTTACAAAGGAACTGCGGCGATAACGGAACAACTCCGTCTTGCCTGTCATGCCTTTTGATCGGAACAGTTCTATGGCCTCGTCCAGGGGATAGGACTTCTTGTGGAAGGGCATGGCCATAGCCTGCAGTTCATCCATCCTGGCCTTGATCCGTTCCGCGTTTTCTCTGGTGGCGGCAATCTCTCCGCCGGTGCTGATGTATGTACCATTGCCCACCGCAAACTCCAGCCGGCACAGGGCAGCCGCCTTCTCGCCCATGGTGTCATAGATGGCCTTCAGACACAGCATGGTGGCTGAGCGCACATAGGTCTTGTGCCCCACCGCGTCTTTCAGGGTAAAAAAGGTCAGCTTGCAGTCCTTGTTCGCATGTTTAAACAGTTCCCTGAGTTTGCCGTCCGCGCTGACCAGGGCAATCAAGCCTCCATATTGCTCCTGGTACTGCTGTGCAATCTGTTCGTAAGTAATCCCCTGCGAAAATTCCTTTACCTCTCCCAATACCTCTATTTTCATCTTCAATGCCCCTTTCTTATTAGAGTTCCGCATGTTCCCTACAAGCACACAAACCGGTGAGCCATGACAGGCCGCTTTAGGGCGTAGAGTTCCGCATGTTCCCTACAACCTGTACAACTCCAGCGCCAGGCAAATAAGCCGCTGCTCTTCCTCCAGTTCCCGGATGCGCTGCATGGTCCTGTCACCTCCTGCGGCATTTTTCTTTAGCTGCTCCAATATGTACTGACTGCTCTGCTGCTCATGCAGCAGATACTGTCTCAGTACCGGGTGACACCCGGCAAGCAGCAGCCCTCCAAAGCAATCCTGTAATCTCACACTGTCTGCACTGCACACAGCCAGTCCTTCCGCAGCCTCTCTCCGCTCTGCCTCCTTCAGGACATCCATCCCAGAACCTGTCTTTTGCTCCGGTTTCTCCGTTTCCAAGCCCACGCAGCGCCGATTTCCCACGGCCACCTTCATCATGGGATAGTATTTTCCGTCCTCATACACCATGTTCTCCGCCAAAGTCACATAGCCCGCCTGCCGCAGATAGGCACGAAACCCGGAAATCTCCGACTGGGGCTGCAGAATCAACTCCATGGCCTCCAGTTTTTCCCTGCCCTCTTCCAGTATCCTCTGCATCAGCCTGCCGCCCATGCCTGCGCAGATCATGGTGTCCGCCTCTCCGGCTCCAAGCGCTGTCACGCCGTCGGAAAGCCGGGTCTCTATGTATGCCTCCACTCCCTGCTGCCGTATATTCTCCTGTGCCCGGGATAAAGGCCCCTGCCGCACATCCATGGCCAGCACCCTGGGACTGATCCCCTGCTGTACCAGATAGATGGACACCCAGCCGTGATCACAGCCCACGTCACAGACCCGATTTCCGGCAGTGACCATATCGGTCAGCGCCAACATCCGGGCGGACAACACCACTTTATTCCCCATCAGTCCAGATAATCCTTGAGCTTGCGGCTGCGGCTGGGATGACGCAGTTTGCGCAGAGCCTTAGCCTCGATCTGGCGGATTCTCTCACGGGTCACATTGAACTCCTTGCCCACTTCTTCCAGAGTGCGGGCACGACCGTCATCCAGTCCAAAACGCAGGCGCAGCACCTTCTGCTCCCGCTCTGTCAGGGTGCCCAGCACCTCCACCAGCTGTTCCTTTAACAGTGTGAAAGCCGCCGCGTCCGCAGGCACGGGCACATTGTCGTCCGGGAGGAAATCTCCCAGGTGGCTGTCCTCTTCCTCACCGATGGGGGTTTCCAGGGACACCGGCTCCTGGCTGATCTTCATGATCTCCCGCACCCGGTCCACAGGCATATTCATCTCTTCCGCAATCTCCTCGGGGGAAGGTTCACGCCCCAATTCCTGCAAAAGCTGACGGCTGACGCGGATCAGCTTGTTGATAGTCTCCACCATATGCACCGGAATACGGATGGTTCTGGCCTGATCCGCAATGGCTCTGGTGATGGCCTGGCGGATCCACCAGGTAGCATAGGTAGAAAACTTGTATCCCTTGCGGTAATCAAATTTTTCTACGGCCTTGATCAGGCCCAGATTGCCCTCCTGGATCAGGTCCAGAAATAACATTCCCCGCCCCACATAACGCTTGGCAATGCTGACCACCAGACGCAGGTTAGCCTCCGCCAGCCGCTTTTTGGCCTCCTGATCACCCAGTTCCATCTTCTTGGCCAGTTCGATCTCCTCCTCCGCAGACAGCAGAGGCACCTTGCCGATCTCCTTTAAGTACATACGAACCGGATCCTCTATGCTGATGCTGTCCGGTATGGACAGATCCAGATTCTCCATATCCAGATCCTCTTCCTCCGCGGACAACAGGATCTCTTCATCATCCACATCATCGTCATCGGTGATGCGCAGTACATCCACATTATTCTGCTCCAAAGTCTCCAGAATCCGATCAAACTGATCCTCCTCCAGAGTCATATCTGAGAAAAAGTCATTGATCTCCTGATACTCCAATACGTTTTTCTTTTTCTTGGCCATCGCTAAGAGATTCTTCATCTTCTCCTCAAAACGTGCCTGTGTGTTTTCATCCATCCTTACGGTTTCCTTTCTGTTGGGTATCAGTGTGCCAACACATCCGCATTCCTCCCAAAGCGAATATATCAGTACACTAGTATCGACATCATTCCAGTGAAATATGCGTTTTAGCCAGTTCTTCCAAAGCTTTCTTGCCTGAAACCACCCTGCCCAGCGCATTCACGTCCGAGCCAAGCTGCATGGTCAACTGCTCATAGCTGTTCTTTTTCACTGCATATAAAATATCATGCAGGGCTTTCTCCCGCTCCTGCCTGGTATTTAGCTGGGGTAAATTCGTGTTAAACAGTTCCGCCACCCGGCGCTGCTCCTCCTGGTCCTGGAACATGCTTATAATGGCCGCCGGCTGGTACTGTCCCGCCTCCAGATCCTGAAACAGCCTTTCCGCCACCTGCCGGTACAGTTCCTCGGTGAAATCCTCCGGGCCCACATAGCGGGCAATCTTTGGATAAATCGCCGGATCGTCCACTATCCAGGTAAGCAGCAGCCTCTGGGAACGCCTGTTGCTCTCCTGGGGCGTATTCTTAGGCTGCAGACCGGACTTGGGCCTCTCCGAGGGCTTGTCCAGGCCGGTCTGCATGGCGAAGCTGCCCACCAGCCTGCGCAGGTTTTCAAAACCGATATGGTATTTCTCCGCTATGGCCTCCAGATAATTTTCCCTTTCCACATCCACGGAGAAACCGCAGAGCTTCTTGGCGATCTCCTTGTAAAACAATGTCTTGGACTCCGGATCTTTCAGGTCATAATCCCTTTCCAGCATACGGATCTCAAAGAAAAAGCTGTTCTCCGCCTGGTCAATGCGCTCCCGGAAAGCCTCCCTGCCCCGGTTCTTGATAAATTCATCCGGGTCTTTATAGGGGTGCATGTTGATGATCTTGCCGGAAAGCCCTGCGTCCCGCAGGATACCGATACCCCGCAGAGCGGCCTTGACCCCTGCGCCGTCGCTGTCGTAGGCCAGCAGCACGTTGTCCGTGTAGCGCCCCAGCAGTGCCGCCTGCTCCGCGGTAAAAGCGGTTCCCAAGGAGGCCACCGCCTGGGTAAAACCAGCCTGGTGCATGGCGATCACATCCATGTATCCCTCGCAGAGTATAATATTGCCGCTTCTGGCCGTCCGGGCGAAATTCAGCCCATAGAGATTGCGCCGTTTATCAAAAATCGGAGTTTCCGGGGAGTTCAGATATTTGGGCTCCCCCTCCCCCATGACACGGCCCCCGAAACCGATGACCTTGCCACGGATATCTTGAATGGGATACATCACCCGGTTCCAAAACTGGCTCAAAAGCCCCGTCCGCTCACTGTAACTGCCCAGCCCCGCCTCGATGATCAGCTTGTCCTCAAAGCCCTTCTGTTTCAGATGCCGGATCAGACCGGCGCCGCTTTTGCCCGCATAGCCCAGGCCGAACTTGCGCATGGTCTCATCGGACAGGGCCCGATCCGCCAGGTAGCGGTACCCCACCTGCCCCTGGGGGCTGCGCAGCTGATAATAGAAAAAAGTTGCCGCCTCCTTATTGACATCCAAAAGCCGCTGGCGATGATTCTGCCTCTTCTTCTGCTCCTCGTCGTACTCCGCCTCCGGCAGGGAAACCCCTGCCCGCTGCGCCAGCATTTTCACGGCCTCCGGAAAAGTATAATTTTCATAATTCATTACAAAGGTATAGACATTGCCCCCCGCGCCGCAGCCGAAGCAATGATACATCTGCTTGGCCCCGTTGACGGCAAAGGAAGGTGTCTTTTCATTGTGAAAGGGACAGCACCCCCAATGGTTGGCGCCCTTTTTCTGCAGCCGGACATACCCGGAGACCACATCCACAATGTCGTTTTTCAACCTGACTTCTTCCACCAGTTCTTCCGGATAAAACATTGTAAATACCTCACACTATATAATCCAGGACTTCGGTATGTATATCTCGTCGTACTGGGAGATGGCAAACCGATCGCTCATGGCCCCTATGTAATCACAGACCACCCTCTCCCTGGGTTCACCCTCCGAGATCAAATTCAGATACTCCTTGGGCAGCTTGTCAATATGTCCCAGATAATATTGATAGAGAGTCTTGATCAGCGCCTCCGCCTTGCCTTCCTCCCCTTTGGCCACCGGGTTCTGATATACCCGCTGGAACATGAAACTCCGCAGCTTTTTCATGGCCTCCTCCACCGGAGGGGACATACGGATATCCGGCTGATTCACACTGTGAATCACGATATCATGGATGAAATGATCCAGCCGCTGGCCGGTGGTAAAACCAATGACCTGGCCGATCTCTTTGGGCACATCGGCTTCCGTCAGGATTCCGCCCCGTATGGCGTCGTCCATATCATGATGAATGTAGGCAATCTTATCGGAAAGCCGTACAATCTTTCCCTCCAGCGTGTGAGGGGTGCCGCTGGTCTGGTGATTCAAGATCCCGTCCCTCACCTCGTATGTCAGGTTCAGCCCCTGGCCTTTTTTCTCCAACCGTTCCACAGTGCGGACACTCTGCTGGCTGTGTTCAAACCCGAAGGGACAGACATCGTTAAGCGCTCTCTCCCCCGCATGACCAAAGGGCGTATGCCCCAGGTCATGCCCCAGCGCAATGGCCTCCACCAGTTCCTCATTCAGCTTCAGCGCCTTGGCGATGGTGCGGGCGTTCTGGGATACCTCCAGAGTGTGGGTCAGGCGGGTGCGGTAATGATCCCCTTCCGGAGCCAAAAATACTTGGGTCTTATCCTTCAGCCTGCGAAAGGACTTGCTGTGCAGTATTCTGTCCCTGTCCCGCTGGAACACCGGTCGGATATCGCACTGCTCCTCGTTCCTCTCCCTGCCCTGGGAATCCATGCTCAAAGTGGCAAAAGGACTCAGATACTCCTTCTCCCAACGCTCCAACCCCTCCCGTATTGTCATCTGCACCATGCCTTTCCGCAGCCTGTGGTACAGGCTGCATCCTGTCACATTGTTCTCCTACTTCTTATATTCTGCAATTTTTCTCCAAATCCTTTTTCTTTTTTCCAAAAAAAGAATCCAGCCTGGTAGAATTTCGCTGGATTCTCTGCCCTTGGGACATATGGAAGATTCATCACCTGCAAATACTATATATAAAATCCGCAATAGAATCCATGGCCTCATAGGCCGTCTTAAAGGGAGACATCTGGAACACATGCCACATACCCTTGAAATGCTCGAATTTTACCGAGACATGTTCCTCCAGCAGCCGCACATACAGCCGCCGGGCATCGCTGTAGAGTATCTCGTTCTCCCCCACCTGGACAAAGACGGGCGGAAATTCCCTGTGATCCCCAAAAAGCGGGGAGACAAACGGATCTTCCAGATCCTGTCCTTCCGCATAGGCCAGAATCATCCGTTCAATATACTCTGCATTGAGCACCGGATCCACCTCCGCCCGTGTCCGAAAAGACTCCCCCGAAGAGGTCAGGTCTGTCCAGGGGGACATGAGCACCAGCCCCCTGGGCAGCAAACGCTTCTGCTCCTTCAGTTTCAGCGCCAGGGACAGGGCAAGATTTCCTCCGGCGGAATCTCCCGCCACAATCACCTCCCTGGCCCCATAGCCCAGCAGCATCAGATAATCCCATGCTTTCAAGGCATCCTCCAGCGCCGCCGGATAGGGATGCTCCGGGGCCAGCCGGTAATCAAAGCACAGCACATCCATAAAAGTGGAGGAGGCCAGTTTGGAGGTCAGAGTGCGGGCATACTTGCGGCTGCCAGTGGAATATCCCCCTCCATGACAGTACAGGATCACATATTTTTTCATATGGGCGCGGTTCACCGACACCCACTCGGCATCCATCTCCCCGATATGGAACTCCTCGTAATGGATTTCTTTGGTGTTGCCCAGGATCTCTCCGATATGGTTCTGGGACTGCCTGTGCTTCTCTATGTCCGGGTTCTCCACCAGACCGTGCACCCTGCGGACCAACTGCATCAGACGCTGATTGCGGCTGTTCTCTTTCTTCTCTACCATTTCTTCTCCTATTTTAGTTCCGCATATCCCCTGCAAACGCACTCTCCGGTGATCAACATCCGGCCGCTTTCAGGCGTCCGGATATTGATCAGCGCGTTTTCCGGGGATATGCTGTCTTTTCGTTCCTCAGTTCCGCATATCCCCTGCAAACGCACTCTCCGGTGATCAACATCCGGCCGCTTTCAGGCGTCCGGATATTGATCAGCGCGTTTTCCGGGGATATGCTGTCTTTTCGCTCCTCAGTTCCGCATTGGTATATTTGCCTTAGAAGTGTAGTCTACGGCGTACCTCGTTGCGCAGACGCCTTCTGGACAGCACCGTGATCAGCATGGCATCCACGCAGACCATAACTGTCAGTACCACCGCGGACCAACTCAGGGCAATATGTTCAATTACAAACAAATCTATCAGAATCTCCAGGCCCAGACATAGCAGGCCCACCGCATTTACCACATACAGGGCATTGGTCAAAAAGGAACTTGGCAGGTTTCGAATACACACCGTGAGCAGTTCCGCTATGATCGTCACCAGGAGTACAATAGGAAGCCCCAGTCCCCACATCCACCCCTGATCGGAGGTAAGAAAGCTCAGCATAAAAAGGTACAGACCCGCCGCCACCCCGTCAAAAAGGAGGGAGAGATAAATGGGCTGATGGCTGTCAATGACCAGCGGGATCATCATGACCCACACCAGCAGACAGGCGCCGATGACAGCCAGGGACCAGGCCACCCCGGTAAATACCAGTAAATTCAGCAGGCCGCAGGCCACCGCCGTAGCCCCCAGAATGCTGGTGGTCAATATGCCCAGATCCTTGCGCCGAATAGTCTCCACCGCCCCATTCTCCGCCGGAAAGGGAGATGGTTTTTTCTGTTTGGAAAGCTCTCTGGGATTGATCACCGGCGTGTTGCACAAAGGACATTCCTCCAGTGCGCCGTCCAGTTCCACCCCGCAATTCACACAATATGACATATATTTCTCCTATTTTATAGTTCTGCTGCCGTCTTTGGCATATGCGGGAAAAAGTCTCTCAGTGCCCCGCCTATACCTATAGTTAACGACATTTTTTTCCATATATGCCCCACATAACATCAGGGTACAGCATTTTGGCTGCGGTTGCTCTCGATCTTTACATGGATGCCGTCCTGTACCAGCTTTCGGAAGAAATAACGCTCCACGTCCGCCTCAATGATGCTGCTGGCAAAATTGATGGTAAGCACATCCCCGAAGCTTATAATGGCGCAGTTGGTCCGGGAGGAAAAAGGCTGGCCCATATAGATGTCAAAACGCTCAATATAGGGTTTCATGGAACCAGGCACCTGCAAGGCCCCCATATTGGTCAGCCCCGCAGAAGAATTTTTATCCTGAACCTTGGTGTAGAACTGCCGCACCACGAAATCCTTGATAAAAAGCGGCACCACCCGAATAAATGGATTGCGCTGAGTCTCCGCGTTGGTGGTGATATCCCCCCGCAGCAGTTTCTCGTTCAGATAGTACTGCATATAGTGATGCACCTGCTCCACAATCTCCGGGAAAGTGTAGTCTCCCAGCCGCGGATCCACCCCCGGATAGATCATGGTGATAAAATTCCGCAGGGTTTTGGAAGGGAAAAATCTGCGCAGGTTCACCGGCATGGCGATCTTCACCGGGCGCTGTCTACGGCCCCTCTCCTGATCCTGCTTCTGCAGCAGCGCATAGATCAGCACGGCGTTGAGATACTCCGTCACCGTGGCGTTATAGCGCTTTGCCACCTGTATCACCTGACTCACCGACATGATCCCGTCTATGATGTTCAAAGTGTAAAAGGGCTCCATAGTGCCCCTGACCCGGTAAGTCTTCTCCCCGGGCCTGGGCGGACAGACCCGGGCGTTGGCATAGCGCATATAGGCATCTTCCAACTCCTCCGGATCCGGCTTGCTCCCGATGTCCAGCACAAAACCCTCGGGCCGGATCTGCGCCTGATACTTCAGCCGCAGATACTGCGTCGTCACCGTCATTAGCAGGCACATGCCGCCGGTGCCGTCTCCCAGGCTGTGATGAGCCTCCAGGGCAATCCGCCCCCCATAATGGTAAAACCGCACCAAGTAGCGGTTATTCCCTTTAAAATGCATGGGCTGACAGGGATTTTTCACATCCGGCTGCACAAAGGGGCCCGGCCGATTGTTGGGCTCCAGATACCGCCAAAATACACCCTTGCGTATGGCGGCTTTGTAGGTGGGGAATCGGGGCATGACCTGATCCACCGCCTGCTGCAGTACCGCCGGGTCTACCTCCTCCTTCAGTACCACCGACAGCCGGTAGACGGAGGAAAAATCCCGCCGCTGCAAAGTGGGGTAAACAATGGCCGACAGATCCAGCCGATACCAATCTTCTGTACGCTTTTGTTCTATGGCCATCTACAATTTCCCTTTCTATTTAGAGTTCCGCATCTTCCCTGCAAGCGCACTTTCTGGTGATCCATGTCAGGCCGCTTTCGGGCGTCCTGACATGGATCAGTGCTCTTTCCGGGAACATGCTGTAGAGTTCTGCATTTTCCCTGCAAGCGCACTCTCCGGGGATCCATAGCAGGCCGCTTTGAGGCGTCCCGATATAGATCAGTGCTCTTTTTCGGGAACATGCTGTAGCATTCCGCATTTTCCCTGTCCCGACATCGCTCTGGGCGCTTCACGCCCCCGGTCATGCAAGTCAGATTTCCTCCGTGAAGGCCAACGGATCCTCCTCACTGCTGTGGATAAAATGCATCAGCATGTAGGCGCACATGATAGCCACATTCTCCTCACGCAGGATCCGCCTGCACTCCTGCCGATCCGCCAGCACGATCTGTATATCCTCCGATGCCTCCTGATGACTGTTGCTGGGAACGCCCTCACAATAGCCATATACCGTGCCGCAGCACTCATCCGTCATGCCCACGGTGGTATAATAGGGCTTGGCATACGCCGCATCCACTTTCTTGGGAATAAATTTCAATCCGGTCTCCTCATAGATCTCCCGGACACCGGCATCAAACATATCCTCCCCCTCCTCCACCAGACCGGCAGGGAACTCATAGATATAATCATTGATGGGATAACGGAACTGACGGATCAGCACCACTTTGTCCTTTTTCTCCCCATAGACGCCATAGATGATCACCCCGTCCGATCGCCTGTCATGGCACAGCGCTTTCAAGTCCTGCTGGCTTTTGGCGCGGGAGGCCACAAAATAGGGCGTGGTTTTCCCGTCCCGGTGCTCCGCCTCAAACTCATAGAGATTGAGAAATCTGTTGTCCGTCTGCTTTTTTATCTGCCTTACCCTGTTCATCCGCCTGTTCCTTCTTTCCTATCATTATAGCCAAAACAATTCCCGAACTATCAGTATATATCATACCAGATATTCCCAAGAAAAAAAAGTTAAATATATATAAAGCTCATGGAAGCGACATCAGCCGGGATCATCCATAATGCCCACAAATAAAGGCACCTGCGTCTCCAGATCCAGAATCATATATACAAAGGGCCTGTCAAAATACAAATCCCGGGATTCAGGAGCTTCCAAGTCGGCAAGTCTATCCATAACCACCATAGTCACTGCAGCCGCCTCCGTACCCTTCTCGTCCACACGGAACACCGCTTTCTGTTTCACCAGACTGATGTGCATAGAATCTTTCTGCACCAGACCGGAAAAATCCGCCATACTCCCGTCAAATGCCCGAACCAGCCCCATACTCTGCAGACTCTCATTCAGTTCCCGATCAAAGCTAACCTCATACTTTGGCAGACGCAGGTTGCACAACTCCCGCTTCTCGCTCTCCAACAATTCCGCCAGAGCCTGGGGAGTCAGCTGGCGGTAAAGCTCCCTCACCTGGATCCCTTCACCCGGCAGGATGGCCACATAGGCAAACTCCCCGCCCTGATAGGGAAGCAGAACACCCTCCCCCAGTTCGCTGTGCAGATACCGCTGGCTTTGCTCACACATACTCATGGTATCCACCTGTAACTCCGTACCGTCCTCTTTAGTAAAGGGCCTCTGGACCGTATCCAGCGCGTCAAAGGGAACGATCCAATCCCCCTTGAAATAGATGGCATCCAGAACCGTCAAACTTGCGTCAGAGTTCAGCGGCTCCTCAAGCATCTGCGGAATCAGCCCCCTTGTTTTCTCACTGCACCAGGCATTGATCTGATCCATAATCTCCTGACTTGAAAGCACACCCCGGTAGCCCTCTCCCCGGAAAATCCCTTCCATATCCGCAATCCACTGTACGTCCGGAGTCACCTGCTGATCCATCCAGACAGAATTGGCGATGGTCAAAGCCATGCCCTCCTGCTCCTGAGGATAACGCTCCATTAGGCTTCGGGAGACTGCGGGCATATTGCCGCCCAGTAAATCCTGAAATTCCTGCCCTGTCTCTCCCCGGGCGCCCATGCCCACCATGCCCAGGGCCAGATAAGCGGAAACAGGGGACAACAGAGGATTTACCTCCTCCATGTTCTCCAGCATCAACCGCTGGGAAAACTGTTGCAGCGCCTCATAGCTGCCGTCATCCTCTCGGTTCCAGCCCTGGCCCTCTGCTGTTTGCATCTGCTGCGGCTCCGTTCCGCCATCGCCTGCCTGCGTCTGCGCAGTCCCGCTGCCTGTCGTCCCGCTTCCTGCTGTCTCGCTTCCTGCCGTCCCGCTGCCTGCCGTCTCGCTTCCTGCCGTCTCGCTTCCTGCCGTCTCGCTTCCTGCCGTCAACGGCTCCGCGCCTCCCGGCTGACTGCCGCAGCCCACCAGCATACTGCCCGCCAAGATAATTCCCAGCCACTTTGTCCATTGTCTTTTCATACTTACCTCTTTTCCGCATACATGCCTTTTTCATTTTTCCATGGAATCATACACCCATATAGACAGCAATACAGCAGAAAAGTTACAGTTTGTGCAGGCACTCCACACCCCAAAAAAGGAGAAATCCGTAGATTTCCCCTTTCCCGCCTTTGTCCTTCATACATAAAATGGTGCGAAACCTGAACAACCCGTGTTCTGCTTCGCACCATCAGATGCAGGAGAAGGGACTTGAACCCTCAAGGTGTTACCACCACACGGACCTGAACCGTGCGCGTCTGCCAATTCCGCCACTCCTGCGAACAATATGTATTCTACACTGTCCTATGAAAAATGTCAATAGGAATTTGGAAATTTTTCAAAAAATTTTTATTGTATCTACAAAAGCCGCTAAAACAGGGGATTGAAGCCCATAAGTTTTTGCCTTATGTCCCTTTTACCTTTCGTGTTGACGGAAAAAGCACCCGCGCTTTCACCAATAACAGATTGAAAGGAAAAATTAGCTGTGATATAATCAGTCTGACAAATAAAAATCGAGGGGGGAAAAATGGATAGGCCAATTACAACACTATTTATGCTTATGTCGGTTGACGGGAAAATCAGCACCGGAGCAACAGACAATTTGGATGTTGATAAAGATTTTCCTAAGATCGCAGGTGTGAGGGAAGGCTTGCGTCAATATTACGAAATAGAGCAGACAACTGACTTGTGGTCGCTCAACTCTGGCAGAGTACAGGAAAAGATGGGTGTCAACACGAAGAAAATGCCGAATAAGACGCCCGTTTCCTTTGCAGTGATTGACAACCATCATTTGACCGAACACGGTATTCGCTATTTCTGCGCCTTATCAAAAGAATTTGTGCTGATCACATCCAATACAGACCATCCAGCGTTTCAAGTAGATGAAAGCAACCTTCATATCATTTGTCAAAGCGAATTGTCTTTGATGGATGCACTTGCAAAACTCAAGTCGGAATTTGGATGTCAGAGGATTACTATACAAAGCGGCGGCACACTAAACGGAATGTTTCTTCGAAAAAAGTTGTTCGATTATATAGATATCGTTGTTGCTCCTGTTTTAATTGGCGGCAAGGACACATCTACCTTGATTGACGGAAAATCTTTGCTATCGGAAAGTGAATTATCACAATTAGGGGTGTTGAAATTGCAGGAATGTATGGTTTTGGAGGATTCATATATCAGATTACGCTATGAGGTGATCCACTAACAACTTCCAATTTATCGGGCAGTTATCCACAATGGATAACTGTCTGCTCGGTCATTTTGACGACTGAGATGCCAGTTTGAAAGTAAATACAATCAGCAATAATCACATAATTCCATGCCCGCTTGACATTTTTTCCTGAATATGGTATGGTTATTAACGGTTCAGCTGAAGCGGCCAAACAGACAGAAGTCTGAGATGCATACCAGGAAGGTATCTGCGCCCCAGAAGGGTACGGGTGCTTTTTTTGCGTCCAAATATTTTAATCACAGCATATCCCCGGAACTCACACTGAAAGAAATCGGGATTGTGGGGGGTGAAGGGGATATGCGGAACTCTAAATAAGAAAGAGGTACAAATCACATGAAAAGAAATATGGAAAATTTATGTCTCTCCGCTGTCTGTCTGGCACTGTGTATAGTGCTGCCTTTTCTCACCGGCCAGATTCCCCAGATCGGCAGCGCATTATCCCCCATGCACATTCCGGTGCTGATGTGCGGCCTGCTCTGTGGATGGCAGTACGGCCTGGCAGTGGGCTTTATCGCACCGCTGCTGCGCTTTCTTCTGTTTGGCATGCCGCCCATCATGCCCACCGGCCTGGCTATGATGTTTGAACTGGCTGCTTATGGCGCCTTCTCCGGGGTGTTGCTGAAGCTTCTGCCAAAGAAATTACCCTTTTTATATGCTTCTCTGATCGGGGCCATGCTGGGCGGACGTATCGTATGGGGAATTGCCCGCTTTGTTCTGGGGCTGATTGTGGGACCTGCTTTTACCTTCCCCGCTTTCCTGTCTGGAGCCTTTGTCAGCGCTGTTCCCGGCATTGTCTGCCATATCCTGCTGGTTCCGCCGGTGGTGATTGGTGTGCGCCGGGCGATGCGCAGATAAACGCGCCAAAAAAGCAGGGGCTGATCCCCAAATACACACATACTTAAAGTGCCAGGCCGCTCAACAGCGCCTGGCACTCCTTTCGTTCCCCTTCACATTTAGGCAATTGCGAAAGATTCTCTGTAGGTGACGTGGCTGGTCAATATATACAAAAACGGACTCCGACGCAGTGGCAAGTCGCCCTTATTTTGTATATATTGCCCCTCCGCTGTTACCGGAAAGGGAGTTTCACAATCGCCTACTCTTCACATTATATGATATTTCTCAAAAAACTCCTCCCTGGAACAGGGTTTGCTGTAATAATATCCCTGAATAAAGTCCGATCCCAGCTGCATAACCTGCTGCTGTTCCTCCCTCTCCTCCACACCTTCTATAACAATGCGCAGGTGAATGCTGTGTACCATATTGATAATGTGGCTCAACAACTGACGCTCATAGCTGTGCTGCATGGCTCTCAGGGTAAAACTTCTGTCAATCTTTACAATATCAGGATTGAAGCGGCCAATATTCTGTAAGTTGGAATAGCCGGTTCCAAAATCATCCAAAGCAATCTGGACCCCCGCCTCTTTGAACCGCTGCCACACCTTTTGAACATTGATGCTGTTCTCAAGATAGCCGCTCTCCGTCAGTTCCATGATCAAAGCATCCGGCGGCAGGCCCGTCTCCTGCAGGGCATCCATGACCTCTATGAACACAGGGCTCTTAGTCAGCTGTATATAGGACAGATTAATGCTGACCCGAAAATCCGGATATTTTTTTCTACAGGCTTTGCACATGTCCGCGGCTCTGTGGATGATCCATTTCCCCACTGGCAGAATCAGGCCGCTCTCCTCCAGAATCGGAATAAATTCCACAGGAGAGATGTGTTCTCCGTCCGGCATCTGATAGCGCAGCAGCGCTTCCGCCCCGTACAGCTGCTCAGTATCGGTGTAAACCAGGGGCTGAAAATACAGATCCATCCCTGCAAAATCGTTGGATACAGCCTTCCGAAGACTTCTGCTGATGGCCCTGGAACGCAAGAAGGCATCATAGTCTGTCTGACTGAACAGATATACCTGATTCTTCCCCAGACGCTTGGCCTGCCCCAGCGTGAACTCTGACAGGCGCATAATCTCCTCATAATCCGCCTTCTGCATATCCTGCATGTCAACAATTCCGCCGGATATGGTATAGACCGCCTCATAATTGTGTCCGGCTATGGTCTGCTCCACTTCCTGCCGTATATTGTAGTACAACTCCTTATTCTCCTCAGGATCATCGCCAAGCAAATCCAGTATCAGGAACTCGTCCGCGATAACCCTATACACAGACTGGCCCGGCAACAGACGGCTCTCAATACACTGTGCCACCTGTCGCAGCACCGTATCCCCATAGTCCACTCCCAGCCTCTCGTTGATAATACGAAAATCGTCAATACCAATGCGCATCACAAACCCTGCCTTGGGGGCGCGCAGCTGCCTTAAGCGCTCCTGTAGGGAGGATGCGCCCAACAGACCGCTGACATTGTCCGCTTTCTGCTTCTGGCCAATCTCATTGATACAGCCCAACATCAACCAGGGCCGCCCTTCCGCGTTCTGCAGCACTCTTCCCCGACATATGATCCAGATCGCAGTGCCGTCCTTGCCCAGCCAGCGATAACGCAGTTCATGCTCCGCCTTCACACCGGACAACAACTGTTGTAAATCTGCCTGTAACATAGGAAAATCGTCTGGATGCACCACTCTCCTCAAATTCTCCGTCACATCATGAAACAGCGCCGCCGGCAGAGAAAACCGCTTCGTCGCGCTCTCCGTGATAAAGTAGGCATCATTCATGATGTCATAAACAAAAAGGTAATCATTCATGCAGGTCGCAAACTGCTCTGCTACTCCACAAAATGCATCAAATCCCTGATTCTTATCTGATTCCGGCATCGTTCCCACCCCTCCAAAACCTGCCCCAATCCTGCATTACTGAAGTTGGTCTTAAACCATACTTCCTTGCTACGCACCCGCATATCGCAATCCTGGCTTGTGATACTGCGTCAATCATTATTCGGAACGTTAGTTCCAGACTTTCCTTGTCACTGCAAAACGCAGGCTGCACTCGTGTTATTGCGTACTACGTACCGCTTGGCCTACTGTCCGGCTGGTTTAAACCTCTCGATCAGCGCGGGGATCTTATCCGCCATCAGGATAATATTCAGACTGGTGGGATTGATCACAATACCCTTGACCTCTTTGCCCATAAATCTCTGAATACTTTCAAACGGAATGACACTTGCCCGAAGCTTTTTCTCCCGGTCAAATCTCACCAGTTCCTGTCCGTCTGTAAAAATGGGCTGGAACATCTGGCCTTCCTTATTCTTTACACACGGAATCCGAATGTTTGATCCATCCGGCAGAGGCGCATCCCCATCCAACTCATGAGGCATCAAAAATTTGCTGCGCACAATATTGACTGCCATCTCCTCCTCGTACTCATGCAGCGCCTGGGCATTGCGATCCCTGCGGTGCATCTCCTGCATGAAATGGATACCTGAAAGCTGCATCTGCGGATTAAGGAGCGGTCTCTTCTCCTCCGGTATCTGAGACAGATCGGGATGCTTTACCAGCTTGTCCAGAGGAATCCTGGTCAGCCTCTCCTCCTCCTGAAACATGATAACGTCTATGCCATAGGCAAACAGACTGCTGAAAAACGGCAGCATCTGCTCCTTGGGTACTTTTACCACTGCCAATATATCCTGAAAATTCTCCCGACGCACATCCACATAATGCTTCACCTTATCTTCTTCCACGAACGTCCAGATCTGATCTGTGAAGTCCTCCTCGTCACAGGTGACAAAGGGAAGCCGCGTACCCGCGCTGAAAGCAACATACAACTGCTCCAGCTGAGGAATCCTCATAGCCTGCTCTATAAATGTATTTTCATTCTCCATGCTCTTTCACTCAACCTCATTTCTCGTTATTTCTGCGCAGGCAGATTTATATGTTATTATTTTATCATAAATCCTGCCTTGTGACAACCAAAAAGGAAATAAAAAGGAAAAAGAAATCTTTAGAATTGCAGAAAAAGCATTGACATTTTCGCTCTGAAATGGTAGTATATTATCTGCTTGGTGAACTTCATCGGCGAATCAATAGGCGAAAGTGTCGGAACTGGCAGACGAGCAAGACTAAGGATCTTGTGCTGGCAACAGCGTGTGGGTTCAAGTCCCATCTTTCGCACTGATTACTTGGAGGCTGAAAACTTTGAAATGTCAAGGTTTTCAGCTTTTTTCCTGTCTATAGCCCCCCTTCCGCTTCTGTGTCTGTAACTCAACCGGCCTTTAAGGGCAAGGTCGTGAGTTCAGGGCTTACCAGACGCACTAATAATACAATAGGCGAATAATCTCCCTGCTTTTGCAAATACTGTTCATGAGGTGAAAATATGGATAAGAAAACGCAGGAACAGATTCAAGAACAGAAAAATCACAATAAATTCAACAGCATAACGCAAAAAGTTACACCGGAAAATCAAAATCAGACACACAACTCCAGAAAAGAAGGAATACAGCCAACTAATCAGAAAAGGTAGAGCCGCCATTTGGTGACTCTACCAATCTCATCAACCTGGGCAGGATATCAAAATCCCTCGCCCCATAATATGTACCGTTTATATCAGTTCCCTAATATGTTCTATGGCGCTGTCAATCAGGCTGCCCAAGGGCTGTTCTGCCACGCCCGCCACGATGTTGTCGCAGTGGTTCACCGGAATCAGTATGCGCCTGGCACGGCTCTGTCCCACCGCCACAGCCATGGCAGGTGTCACCTCCCCGTACATGGAATCGGCTATGACGATCCCTATGGGACCCACGATCACATCTGCCCTGCGGCAGCCCACCACCACGGCATTCTCGCCGGTGGCGGCGGCATCCGGACCGACCTTGAGCATGGCGGCTGTGGCAGCGCTGTTGGTGCCCACCGCCGTCACATGAGCCTGGGGGAACTGTTCTTTGACGGCGCTCACCAGCTGCCTGCCCATGCCGCCGCCCTGACTGTCTATAATCAAAATATCCATGGGACCCTCTTTTCCGCACATATAAAAAGGTGTCTGTGCCAATATACGCATCTGCCTCTATTTTATATTTTTTTCTATGTTAAGTATAGCAAGCTACGCCTGAGGTGTAAAGCCTTTGTTGTATTTACACGCAGAAAGCATCCTGACAGCATAAGTGTAAATATTCTCTCTACCGATTCTCGTCAACATAGATCTGGGCCCTGGACTGGATGATATCCACCACTTCCTGCACACTTTTCTGATCCGCGAAGAAAGCCTCTGCTTCCTCCTTTATGATATTTATAATTTCTTCATTATAATAGGCCGTACGATCCACAGTATAGATGAACTGGCAGATCCTATCCACCTCTTCCTGAGTGAAGGGTTCCAAAATGACTGTCTCCCCATTGACAGTCCATGTATCGTCATAGTATTCCCGGTTGCCGTTCTCATCCGTCCAATAAGGACGCTGTGTGGCTTCCTGCGCCTTGTCCAGAAATGCAGACTTCAGCACCGGCATATTATACAGCTCCTCGCTGGTCTGATATTCCGGGGTCAGAAACTGTCGCGCAAACTGCCATGCTCCCTCCATATTCTCCGATTTGGCGGAAAGCGCAAAGAAGACATTGCCTGCGCTCAAGACCGATCCGTTGGAATCCGATGTGGGAAATCCTACAAAAGATACCTCTTCTCCCATATATCCCTTAATCTGGTACATACAGTCCTTGAGATTGCTGATATTCAAGTCATACAGCAGGGTACGGTTCTCCCGGTACTGGTTCTCATAATAATCATAATCCACCCCATCGTCCCGGGAATCTTCCCTGGGCAAAGTCTTGGCATACTCCAGCATATCCATAAAGCTCTGGGAGTTGAAATTGCATTTGCCTGTGTCCACATCAATGAAATCCTCTCCCCCATAACTCATCATATAGTGAATATAGCTATCGCGGATCATGCTGCCAAAGACCGTCGCCCCTTCGGGCATGGTCGCTGCCACGGCCTCCGCGTCCGCCATGGTCCAGGAACCTGGCTCTCCCACCAGAGATTTCTTTGCTACCATGGTACGCACACCAAAACTGGAAATCACCGCATACAGCTTTCCGTTCACAGAATAAGCATCCCACACATTTTGCAGGTATTCCAGCTTGCTCAGTTCCGGATCCGCCGCCAACAGACTGCCAATATCCGCCAACACTCCTTTGGACACATAGTTGCCATAACTGCTCATGTCACCAAGCAGCATAATGTCCGGCATCTGACCGCTTATAATATCACTGTTAAGTCTGACCTGCCCCGCTGTCCAGTCCTCGTCGGTATTGTAAACGCTGTAATCCTTCATCATGATCCTGTATTGTTCGCTGGCCTTATTAAACTCGATCACCTTGGCTTTGATATCCGAACCGATATAAGTTCCTCCCAGCGTCAGTTCTTTCTTATCCGGAATGTCATCCGGATCCCTATAGGTAAAGTAGGCGCATTTCTGTTCCCAGCTGCCAAGATCATTGTACACCGCCACAAAATGCCTGTCGTCAATCCTCACCACCTTGTTTATCTCATTTGCAGGCAGATCGGAATTCACAATATTCATCAGCATCTTGGGCTCGGCATCCCCGGCATTCCAGGTGTACAGGCCCATGTTGTTCGTCAACAGCAGTTCTGTGCCGCTCCCCGCGCTGATATTGTAATTCACGTTGAACGGCAGTTCAAACTGATTCCCCACCTGACCGCTCTCCAAATCATAGCTGACCAGGGATCGACTCGTATACGCCTCATTGTAGGACACCACCATCAGCTTGCCGTCCTCCCCGTTAAATACCATATTAGAACGCTCAAAAAGCCCACTATCCAAAGCTTTGCGACTGGTTTCCTCGCCTTGGGGAGAATAGAGCACCGCTTCATATCCGCTCCCGTTCATGATGGCGTACACCCCGTCCCCGCCGCCGTCAAGCAGTCTGCTGCAATAAACCCATTCTCCGTCGCCGCCGGTGTTTAACTGCGTTGACCACTGCAAACTGCCATCCATATCCCAGCAGTTCAGATAATACCGATCTTCATAAATATAATTATCCGGATCGGAACTGTTCTCATAGCCACTGTTTTCCACTGCATAAATCCGACCGGTGCCGGAGATCAAAGTTATGTCAATCCAGTTGTAGGTCTGCTCTCTCTCAGGGAGCGCCAGTTCCGTAAAGCTGCTGTCCGTGCCGTCCGCATTGGCCTTATAGTAGCCAAAGACGCTATTCTCAACGGTCTCCTCACCGGAGCCGCCTCCATTGTAGGTCAACAGATACAACTTTCCGTCCTGATAGGCCATGTTGGTAATGTTTACATTTTTTCCGGCCAGGTTCAGTTCCTGAAAAGAATACACGTTTTCCTTGCCCGGCTGCTCCGTTCCCACGCCGCCGGGCGCGCCGATATCGCCGCCAATGTCGTCGTTGTCCCCGTTTCCGCCGGGGTTCTCTCCACTGCCGCTGCAGGCGGCAAGTCCCAGCCCCAGAGCCGCTGTCAGCCCCAGGGCAATCACCTTTTTCCATAATCTTCCTTTTTTCACATTTGCCTCCTTCCGCAGATCGCAGACTGTTCCTACGATGCCGCGTTAATACATATTTGTAAACTTAGCTCTTGCATATCGCTAGCCTGCCTGCGATATACATTGATCGGTATTTGGAGATATAGCATCCAAACTTACTTCTCCCCGTGTAATACCGGTCAGATCTGTGTTCCACTCCCGCATTATAAAACGCGCTTGTAACAAAATTGTATAATTTTTTTATCACTGCTTCTGTTTACAAAGTAAACGTATCACGTATTGTCTACATTGTAAACACAATTTACAAAATATTAAGAATTACCTTTATCGGATTTTCCGTTGCCGATGTTTCCCAAGTATGCTATACTGTTAACAACATCTATTCGGAATCTATAACCAATGATATTGACTATAAATGCCCGCAGGGACAGGCTATTGGAGAAAGGTTTGGGATGACAATGAATACAAGCGAATCTGCTGAGAATTATTTGGAGACAATTCTGATATTGAGCAAAAGCAAACCGGTGGTGCGCTCCGTGGATATAGCGGAGGAGTTGGGTTTTAAGAAGTCCAGCGTCAGTGTGGCCATGAAAAATCTGCGGGAGAAGAATCATATAACCGTGACCAAAGAAGGCTTTATTTATCTGACGGAGAGCGGCAAGGAGATTGCCGAAATGATCTATGAACGCCATGAGCTTCTGTCCGAATGGCTTACCCGTCTGGGTGTGGACCCCAAGGTTGCCACCCAGGATGCCTGCCGCATCGAACATGTTATCAGCAAGGAAAGCTTCGAGGCAATCAAACAGCATATTAAATAATATGCAAAATCCTTATATAATAGCAGGAGCACTCATGGACTTTCGCCTGTTCATGAATGCTCCTGCTATAATTATACTATATTTATTTCTCTACGTTCTATTAGCGCTGTACCCTGCCGGAAGCGTCGCCGCCTGCCAGAGTCTCCACTTCTTTCCTGGACACCAGGTTGAAGTCGCCGGGAATGGTGTGCTTCAGCGCGGACGCCGCCACGCCGTACTCCAGTGCAGCCTTGAAATCCTTGCCGTCCAGCAGACCGCAGATCACGCCGCCCGCAAAGGAATCTCCGCCGCCCACACGGTCAACGATGGGATGAATGCTGTACTCCTTGGAGTGGTAGAACTCCTTGGTATCTCTGGAGTAAATACATGCGGACCAACCGTTGTCGGAAGCGGAATGGCTTACCCGCAGGGAGGAGATGCAGTATTCAAAATTGTAATCCGCCACCATCTGCTCAAAGATAGACTTGTAGCCTGCCAGTTCCAGATCGCCGCTGGTCACGTCGGTCTTGCCGGGCTTGTAACCCAGTACCAACTCAGCATCCTCCTCGTTGCCGATGCAGACATCCACATACTTCATCAGGTTCTTCATAACCTTCTGAGCCTTCTCGGAAGACCACAGCTTCTTGCGGAAATTCAGATCCACGGACACCTTCACGCCATGCTTCTTGGCAGCGATCAATGCTTTCTCGGTAAGCTCCGCGGCACTGTCGGACACAGCGGGGGTAATGCCGGTAAAATGGAACCAATCCGCGCCTTCAAAGATGGCGTCAAAATCAAAATCAGCCTCTGTAGCCGTAGAAATGGAGGAATGGGCCCTATCATATACCACCTTGGAAGGTCTCATGGAAGAACCGCTCTCCAGATAATAGATGCCCAGTCTCTCGCCGCACTTTGCAATGTGCTTCGTGGACACATTGTACTTTCTCAGCGCCGCCACCGCACACTCACCGATCTCATTGTCGGGCACCGCGGTCACGAACTCCGCGTCATGACCATAGTTGGCCAGAGATACCGCCACATTGGCCTCGCCGCCGCCATAGCATACGTCAAACTCGTCTGCCTGAATAAACTTCTCGTTGTTGGGGGTGGACAATCTCAGCATGATCTCACCCATCGTAATTACTTTTGCCATTGGTTTATTTCCTTTCTAAATTAAAAATTTCGTATCCTGCGCTCCGCCGCAGCCCTCTACTTCTGCACCAGATGCAGCGCAAAGCCGCCAAACTCTTCCTTCAGGTAGATAGCCTTCAGGTTGCCTTTGGCATCTCTCTTGGCAGTGTCTTCCGCGATCTCCACGCCCAGCACACTGGTCAGGTAATTCACGGCCCTGTCGATATAGTTGGTTCTGATGGCAATATGTCCGTGCTCTCCCAGATAAGGAGTCTTGTATACCTCCACCTCCGTGCCCGCAAATACGGAACTGTTGCCCACCTTCACCGGCATACCGAAGATAAAGGAGAAGCGTCTGGCAATCTTCTCTGCCTCCTCGGCACTGTTTGAATTGATACCGATATGCGCCAGTTCAAAGCCAAGCATAGTCTGCACGGCCTCTCTGGTCAGCTGTTCGATCTTGTCCCACTCCCCTGCATTGATCAGGTCTCCAGGTACCATCCAGGATCCTCCGCAGGCAATAATCTTGTTGAAATCCAGATAGGAGGTCAGGTTCTTGGCATTGATACCGCCTGTGGGCATGAACTTCATATTCACATAGGGAGCTGCCATGGCCTTGATCTTAGCCAGACCGCCGGACTGCTCCGCGGGGAAGAACTTCACCACATCCAGGCCCAGTTCAATGGCCTGCTCAATATCGGAGGGGCTGGAGGTGCCGGGAGTGATGGGCACATTCTTGTCCAGACAATACTGCACGGTCTTGGGATTCAGGCCAGGGCTGACGATGAACTGTGCACCGGCCTCCACGGCGGCATCCACCTGGGCCGCATTCAGCACTGTGCCTGCGCCTACGCACATGTCCGGGAAATTCTCGGTCATGGCCTTGATGGCGGCAGCAGCAGCGTCCGTGCGGAACGTCACCTCGGCACAGGGCAGACCGCCGGCGCACAGAGCTTTAGCCAGAGGCACCGCATCCTCTGCACGGTCGATCTTTACTACAGGTACAATGCCGATCTTGCTCAGCTTCTCTAAAACTGCGTTCATAATTACCTCTTTCCGGCAGATCGCAGGCTCACCTGCGATACTGCGCTAATCAGTATTTGGAAGTCAACTTCCATATTCAACATCTCTTAATAACATCTACATATACGGCATCCCGGCTCTCTAATTGCGCCGTCTTTTTACATGAACTACGCAAGAATCTCCTTCACACAGGCTGCCAGCTTATCGCATTTGCAATTGGCAAAGAAATACTCCTGGAACTTCTCGCCCGAAAGCGCACCCTTAACCAGTTCCCTGTCCAGCTTCTCAAGGATCGTCACCAGATCCACATGGGTAATCTCCTTCACGCCGTCCAGGATCTTCTTGTTGCGCTGCTCCGGCTCCACCCTCTCCTTGGGATAGCCACCGCCGCCGGGGGCACAGAACAGTTTTTCAAAAATGTACTCCAGGTTCAGTTCGCCGCCCCAGCCAAAATTCTCCGCAAAGGGCAGGGCCACACAGTTGCCGTCATTTACCTGTGAAAACAGATAGGCGTCCAAAGGACTCTCAATATGTCCGCACAGCACTTTGGGGAAGGAATTGCAGGCCAACATGGCGCCCTCGCCGGTGCCGCAGCCGGTGATCACATAGTCCGCCGCGCCGCTGTTTAAAAGCACTGCCGCCAGGATACCGTTCTGCACATAGGTCAGAGAATTGGGATCCTCCGCGCCGTACATGCCGTAATTATATACCTCATGCCCCATGGGTTCCACCACTTTTTTCAGAGTGCTGCAGATCATCTCGTTCTTGGCCGCTTGGCTGTTCTCATTGATCAATGCTATCTTCATAATATAAATCTCCTTACATGAATGTGCCGTTTACTCCCGGCTGGCAATAATACGCCGGATCGATACCCGGTTGTTTCAGCTTCTGAATATCGCCCCGCATATTGTTCGGAAATGTACTTATTCGGGCTGCTTGCCGATGTAGGCCAGAATACCGCCGTCCACATACAGGATATGGCCGTTCACCGCATTGGAAGCTTCGGATGCCAGGAACACGGCGGGGCCGGTCAGTTCCTCGGCCTTCAGCCATCTGTTGGCAGGAGTCTTGGCGCAGATGAACTGATCGAAAGGATGTCTGCTGCCGTCCGGCTGTACCTCGCGCAGAGGCGCTGTCTGGGGGGTCTCGATGTAACCGGGCCCAAGGCCGTTGCACTGGATGTTGTACTGGCCGTACTCGGAACAGATATTCTTGGTCAGCATCTTCAAACCGCCCTTGGCGGCAGCGTAAGCGGACACAGTCTCGCGGCCCAGTTCGGACATCATGGAGCAGATGTTGATGATCTTGCCGTGGCCCTTCTTGATCATGGAAGGAATAACGGCCTTGGACACGATGAAAGGAGCGTTCAGGTCCACATCGATCACCTGGCGGAACTGCTCGGCGGTCATCTCGGTCATGGGGATACGCTTGATGATACCGGCATTGTTCACCAGAATATCAATGACGCCCACCTCTGCCTCAATCTGTGCTACCATGGCATTCACGGCCTCCTCGTTGGTCACGTCGCACACATAGCCGTGAGCCTTGATGCCTTTCTCGGCATAGGCGGCCAGCCCCTTGTCCACCAGTTCCTGCTTGATATCATTGAAGCAGATAGTTGCGCCGGCCTCCGCATAGGCGGACGCGATGGCAAAACCGATGCCATAGGATGCCCCTGTTACCAGTGCCACTTTGCCTTCCAGGCTGAAATTTGTAAATTCGCTCATGTTTGTCTCTCCTTTTATTTTATTGAGTTCCAGGCAGCCGCAAACTCTTTTCCCGTCATACGCATGTTGACCAACCGCTGTTTCGGGGAAAAACACTTCGCATATGCCTTTATTTACGGTTTCTTTCTATCAACCGCATATATGCGGTCATTCCCGTCATTTTTGAATGCGCGGAAACCCTGTATGCACACGATTCACTACCGCAATTCCTGATTGGCCACGCCGTCCATATCATCGAAATCCTGGTTCTCTCCCACCATGCCCCAGATAAAGGTATAAGCTCTGGATCCACAGCCGGAATGGATAGACCAGCTGGGGGAAATCACTGCCTCCTCGTTGCGCATCACAATATGGCGGGTCTCCTGGGGCTCGCCCATGTAATGCATCACAAAGGCGTCCTCCGGCATCTCGAAATACAGATACACCTCCATGCGTCTGTCATGGGTGTGGCAGGGCATGGTGTTCCACACGCTGCCGGGCTCTAATCTGGTCATACCCATCTCCAGCTGGCAGCTCTCCACCTGGCCGGGCAGAATATATTTGCAGATAACCCTGTGGTTGGCATCCTCCAGACAGCCAAGCTCCACCTTGTTCTCGTCCTTCACAATGACTACGCCCTCCTCGGGAACGCCTTCGGGCTTGATCAGCACGGTGGGACAGGCGCGGTGCGCCGGAGCGGAATTTAGATAGAACTTGGCCGGGCTGGCCGCGTCCTCGCTGGCAAACACAATATCACGGGACCCCATACCGATGTACATGGCCTCCTTGAAGCCCACCTTGTACATCTTGCCGTCCACGGTGATGGTGCCGGCGCCTCCAATGTTGATAACGCCTAACTCTCTTCTCTGGCAGAAATACTCTGCCCTGAGCTCATCCCCTGCCGTAAGGGTAATGGGCTCCACAGGCACTGCCGCGCCTGTGATGATTCTGTCGATGTGGCTGTACACCAGCTTGATCTGTCCGGGCTCGAAGAGATTCTGAATCAGAAACTCCTCTCTCAGACGATCTGTGGTATAATGCTTCACATCCTTGGGGGATACTGCTGTTCTCAGTTCCACGCTGCGCCTCACTTTCTCCGATGCCCGGCCGGCGGCTCACCCCTGCGAAATCCCTTCTGTGTCCGTATTTTTCCGAATCCCGGATTCCCTTCGATCCGCCATGGCACCAGTCACATCTGGTTACTCATTGCAAATATAGATATTCTCCATATGTAAGCGCTTACATTATAGCATATTTTCCCACCGATTTCAAACAGAAATTTTTATTTTTTCTACTTTTGATTTCCAGTCCGTTTCCAACTGTAATCCGGCATAGGTTCCCCAGTCTTTGAACAGATAATCCTGGACCGGAATGGTGCAGATTCTCTTCTTTGAAGTAACAAAGAAATAGACTATACCAATAGGGAACCACCAATTGAGAATCCGTCAAAAATATTGCGTATTATGTCATTTTCTTTTCTGCCTAAAAAGTTTATAATAGGGATAAAATATAAATCCAAGGAGGTTCCCATGAGAAAAAAGAACAAAAATGATTTTGCCCCCACCCCGCCCATGGGCTGGAACAGCTATGACTATTATGACACCACCGTGAACGAGGAGCAGGTGAAAGCCAATGCGGACTATATGTCTGCCCATCTGAAAAAACACGGCTGGGAATACATAGTAGTGGATATCGAGTGGTATGCCATCGGCGCCGGGAGCCGCCGGGACGAGTACCAGTATATTCCCTTTGCGGAGGTGGCCATGGACCAGTACTCCCGCCTGCTGCCGGACCCGGCACGTTTCCCTTCCTCCGTGGATGGCGCGGGCTTTAAGCCCCTGGCGGATTACATCCATGCCCTGGGTCTGAAGTTCGGCATTCATATCATGAGAGGCATCCCCCGGATCGCCGCCCACCACCACTGTGCCGTCAAGGGCACGGAGGTTACCGCCAACGACGTGGCTATCGCCTCCTCCGTATGCCCCTGGAACCCGGATATGTACGGGGTGAAGGACACTCCCGCGGGACAGGCTTACTATGACTCCCTGATGGAACTGTATGCCTCCTGGGGCGTGGACTTTATCAAGTGTGACGACATCTGCCGCTATGACCAGCCTTCCTGCAGGAGCGAGGTGCGGATGCTGTCCACGGCCATAGCCCGCTGCGGCCGTCCCATCGTGCTGTCCCTGTCCCCCGGCCCGGCTCTGATCGACCAGGCATGGTATTATGAGACCCACGCCAACATGTGGCGGATCACCGACGATCTGTGGGACAATTTCGAACTGCTGAAAAATATGTTTTACCGCTGCGAACTGTGGCAGGATCATGTGTCCCCAGGCTGCTATCCCGACTGCGACATGCTGCCCATCGGCCAGCTGGGCAAGGGCTTCGGCCATGAGTGGACCTCCAACTTTACCCGGGACGAGGCCCGGACCATGATGACCCTGTGGTGTCTGTTCGGCTCACCGCTGATGATCGGCGCGGAACTGACACTGCTGGATGAGGCTACCCTGTCCCTGCTGACCAACGACGAACTGCTGGCCATGCTGCCCCCCTCCGTAAAGCCCCACCAGATCTGCCGGGACGAGGAAAAGGCCATCTGGCAGGCGGACGATGAGGCGGCAGATGCCCATTATGTGGCTCTGTTCAATCTGGGGGAGGAGGAGCAGGAATTATCCGTATCCCTGGAGGAACTGGGCTATGGGGAAAAGGTATCCCTGAAAGAACTCTGGACCAAGGAGACCGGCTTTGCTGCTTCCGCAATCTCCGCCACACTCGCTCCCCACGCCTGTGTCGTATACAGAGTCATCCTATCACGGCTAAATTAGAGGCTCCTGTAGATTTTTCCCTTTATGCAAACGGGATAATGAGGACATTGCCCGGCACCTGGGCATATAAGAAAAATAGGCGGGGCACTGGAACAGAAATGCCATAAACCAATTCTCCAGCCGCTCCGCCAGGCAAAGGTGATGGGACTCAAATCAACTCGCTTTTACAGGCCTGTCCCGGTAGAACCGCGCCTGCCTGTCAAACATCTCCTTATAGAGGCCGCCATTTGCGTACAACTCTTTATGGGCGCCGTACTCCGCCGCCCTGCCCTCGCTGGGCGCCGGCGCAGCAGCATGATTCCGGCAAATGTCAGGATACTCACAACGCTCAGCAGGATTCCCTGTCTCAGCCCGTAGGGCCTGTACTCCAACTCAATCCGGTAACTGCCGGGCTCCAAATCCAGCGCCATCAGACAACCGCCCACCAGAGCGGGCTCCTGTTCCTCTCCGTTTACTTTCACGCTCCAGCCCTTCTCGTAGGGGACGGACAGGATCAGCCGTCCGGTCTCCGTAAGTTCCAGCTTTCCGCTCACATGGGTGTCATCGTGGGACACCTCCTCCAGATGCTGCTTTCCCAACGCCTCCAGCGCCTGCGCCAGCACCTCCTCGTCCATCCGATAGGCGGTCATCCTAAATTCCGGGGTATCATCGCTGTCGTCGTCGTTGCTGAAGGTCACCATGTTCCCTTTCTCCAGGTAGCCCACATACAGCACCGAATAGATCTTCAAATCGCTGTACTTCCGCTCCAGAGCCCCGGTCATGTCAATCTTCTTGGTGCCGGATCCGGTGAGCAGCATATAGTAATAACCATCCTCCTTGGCCGTCAAAGTCACTTTTTCCCCGGCCTGTTTGCACTCGGAGCGCCTAAACAGCGTACCGTCCACCCCCAGCTGCCGCACCATCTCGTTCTGCAGCTTCAGCGGCTCTCCCTTGTAGCCCTCGGGCAGGTCATAGCCCGCCGGAGCCACATAGCCGAAGGGCAGTGTGGCCTCACAGGCGTACAGCGCCACCCGGCCCCTGGTATCCACCAGAGAATAAAGACTGTTTTCCTCGCACCGGGCTTCCTTCTTAGGCGCGTCGGCGGATGCTGCCTCTGAAATCTTCCCGGCGTTTCCTCCGACAGTGTTTTTTTCGGCTGTCTCTTCATCAACCTCTCCATAGAGGTAGTTCACGTTCAACAGCGCCGAGAAGAAAGCCGTTGCCCCGTCATAGCAGTAATACACCTTGCTGTGGCGCATTCCCAGCCGCTCATACAGGTCCGCCACTGTAGAATTCATGGTGGAGGAAAACACGGAGGCGGTGGGATAGCCTGCCAGAGTGCCGTCGTTCTTGGTGGTGCGGGCAAATTTCTCCATGCGGAAAATGCCGCCGTTGCCCGCCTCCGCCTCCCGCTGCCGGGCCAGGTCATACAGTTCCTCGTAGTCGCCCAGCTGCCCCAGGTAAGCGGATCGGCCGGTGGTGCCCACGCTGGTTTCATAGGTGTTGATGCCGGTCTCCAGCATCACCGTCAGCAGAGAAAGCACAGCCAGCCATATGCGCCATTGCTCCCGGGCATGGGACGGACACACTATACCCTCCTGATCCGTCTTCTCTTCCTCCGGGACGCTGCACAAACACTCTATGTCTCTTGAACTCTCCCGCCTCTCCCATGTTCCGCGGGTACGGTAATAATACAGCAGGATGGCATCCACGGTCACGAACAGCAGCGTGGCCAGCCACACCTCGTCCGGGAAATCCTCATGCTCCACAAACTGCTGGCAGCACAGCAGGAACAGCACCGTCCCCAGATAGCTGTACAGGATATATCTGGGCTCCAGATCCCGCAGATGCCTGAAGCAGTCATAGCACAGAATCAATATGAGGAAAATATACAGAAAGCTCTGCCTGCCCGGCAGGGAATCCGGGTAATTAAAACCGTGCCACAGAAAATCCATCACATTGGTGCCGAAGCTGACAAGCATAAAGCCCGCCAGGGCCAGATAAGCAAAGCGCCGTCTCATGGGAATCCCCGGGTTCACCGCGTACAGGGGCACCAGCAGGAAGGCCGCCACACCGCAGTAAATGTTGGGCCAGTGGGCCAGCCCCCGCTCCGCCGAAACACACATACAATGCCTCGCCAGCTCCGCCAGCACGGAAAAATAGGTTTTTACTTCCGCGGGAAAGGAACTGTGCCCGAAGTCCGTGGCCAGCAGGGCACAGATCTCCGGCACCAGCAGCATCGCCGCCATCCCTCCGGCCAGCAGGGAAAACAGGGCAAAATTCCCCAGAATCTTCACACTGCGCTTCTCCGTAAAAAGCAGTACCAGGAAGTATAATACCAGGAAGATACAGACCATGATGGACAGGTAGAAATTGGTATAGATGGAAAGGGCCAGTGCCACGCAGTACAGCCCGCAGCGCCCCTCCTTTACCAGCCGCTCCAGTCCAAGCAGCACCAGGGGCAGCAGAATTACCGGGTCAAGCCACATGATATTCCAGTTGTAGGCCGCCATAAAACCGGACAGTGCATAGAAGCAGGAAAAGAGCACACAGCTGAAAGACCGGGTATGAAAATGGCGCTGCAGATACAGACAGGCCGTCAGACCGCAGAGCCCCACCTTGCACACCACCAGGTAACTCAGAAACTCCATGATGTGCGCCTTGGGCACCAGCGCCCCCAGAAAATGCAGCGGGCAGGCCAGGTAGTACACATAGAGCGCCAGGAAATTGGAACCGATGCCCACGTTCCAGCTGTAGGCAAGGCTCCCCCCTTCCCGCAGCTTATCGTAAAACTCACTGAAAAAGGGCATGTACTGGTGGTACATATCCATATACAGAAAACTCCTGCCGCCAAAGGGATAGATGGATTTTATAAAAAAGATGGCCAGCATAATCACGGTGGGGATGGCCCATGCGGCCACCAGCCCTCCGTTTATTCTAATTCTTCGACAGGACTCCTCTCCCGCCTCCTCCATGGAATTGATTTTCTGCAATATCTTCATAGACTCCTCATAAATGCAGCCGAAGCCGGAACAGGAACGTTTCGGCCACGACAAATTAACAGACACTCCGATGCCTAAATCTTCTTATACCTTTGGTCTGCACACACTTTAAGTCCGTGCCGAACGTGTGCCGCCGGCATACGTTCGGCACCGTCAATCGGCGTACTAAAGTAACGCCACATTCCTTCGCCCTGCACAAAAAGATTTATCCTGTGTCTTACGCGAAGTTAATTCTTAACTGTCCCTTCGGAAATCCGCCGCCGTAAACACGGCGCTCTCCCCAGCCGCCACACGCAGCGGCAAAACGATCTCCCCGTATCGAATATAGGTGTCCAGATCGCTGCCTGCCTGAATCCGGCAGTTCTCCAGTACGCCTTCCTTCCAGGAAAGGTCTATCACTGCGTTGCCCTGTATCCGCAGCCCCCTGGCGCTGCCGCTCTTCCACACATCCGGCAGAGCGGGCAGCAGAACCACCCGCCTGCTGCCGCTCTGCACCAACATCTCCGCCATGGCCGCCGTGCCGCCGAAATTGCCGTCGATCTGGAAGGGCGGATGCCTGTCAAACATGTTGGGATAGGTGGACTTGCCCAGCAGCTGCTCTATATGCCAATAGGCGGTGTTGCCGTCCCACAGCCTGGCGTAATGATTGATGATCCAGGCCCGGCTCCAGCCCGTATGGCCGCCGCCGTGGGACAGACGTCGCTCCAAAGTGGTCCTGGCCGCCCGGGACAGTTCGGGGGTGCCGTCCACAGTGATCTGCTCCGAGGGGTGCAGGCCGAAGAGATGGGAAATATGCCGATGACCCGGCTCCAGTTCCTCATAGTCCTGTCTCCACTCCAGAATCGTGCCCCTGTCACTGATCCGGGTGGGAATCAGCCTTGCCCTGGTCTCCTCCACCTGCCGTATAAAGGCGGGCAGGTCGGGGATCTCCGCCTCCTCCAGCGCGGCCTTCACCGTCTCGTCACATCCCTCTTTCTCCACCAGCACCCGGTACGCCTCCAGACACTGTCCGAACAGATCCCGCAGAATCTGATTGTCCATGGTGACGCCGATGCCGTTGGCGCCCTTTTCTCCGCCGGGCAGCACATAAGTATTTTCCGGGGATACCGAGGGGCAAGTCACCAGATAAGGCCCGTCCTCCACCAAAAAGTCCAGGAAAAACAGCGCCGCCTCACACATGATGGGGAACTGCTCCTTTAAAAACGCCATATCCTGGGTGTACTGATAGTGGGTCCACTGATGGGTACACAGCCAGGCCGCCCCCATAACCCAGTAAGTGCCGGGAATCCACATATCCTGGGGAGCCGTGTCCCCATTGATATCCGTGTTGTGATGGCACACAAAGCCCCTGCATCCATACATCTCCCGGGCCGTTTTACGCCCGTTGGGCACCATGGACCGGATCAGATCAAACAGAGGCATATGACACGGGGACAGATTGCAGCTTTCCGCCGGCCAATAATTCATCTCCGTGTTGATATTGACGGTGAATTTTCCACCCCAGGGCGGGGTCATATCCTTGTTCCACAGCCCCTGCAAAGTGGCGGGCAGTCCTCCCGGGCGACTGCAGGCGATGAGAAGATAGCGGCCATAATCAAAATACAGCGGGGCCAGTCCCAGGTCCGGGGAGGGACGATCCGCGCGCTCTTCACTCCCCTCTGCGCACCGGCGCGCCGCCAGTTCCAACCTCTTGTCCGTGGGCAGCTGCTCGGCCTGCCGATCCCACTCAATCTCCAGGCGGGCGCGGCCAAACAGTTCCCGGTAGTCTGCCACATGGGCCTTTCGTAAATCTTCATAACTCTGGGCCCGGGCCGCCTCCAGCCTGCCGCGCAGGCGCGCCTGCAGCATCGCCTGCAGGCCCTGCTTCAGGCGCATCTCCCGCCTCTCATAGGAGGACATGCGCTCCGCGTTCATCCAACTCTCCGGCTCCTCCGCCGTCTGCTTAAGCCATGCCGCCACCGCAGCTTCCTTTTCCTCCGGGCTATAGTGCCAGCTGGTATCCGCGCTGAAATACAGCAGCGCCTCGTCCGCACCCTCCACCAGAATACGCTCCCCCAGGAGACGCAGGCTGCCGCCCCTGACCTGGGCCCGGAGCATCATGGCGAACTCACTGCCGCCTCTGCCCTGATTGCCGTAAAGGCAGATCTCTCCCTGCTCCCCCTGTCTCACGCCGTCAAAGAAGAGCCCTCGCTCCAGCCTCGCCCAGAAGTTGATTTTTCCCGGTTTATCCGCGGAAAAACGCATCACCATACAGTCTGCCGGATGGGAGATAAAATATTCCCGACGGTAGCGCACTTCCCCGGCGGTAAAACCGGTTCTGCACAGAGCCTGTTCCAAATCCAACTCCCGTTCATAGTCCGCCGCTTCCCCGATGCCTTCAAAGCCGATCTGAATATCCCCCAGAGTCTGGTAGGGATGCTGGCTGTTGGGGCAGCCGGACATGGCGAGCCGCATGAGCTTTTCCGCCTCGGCGATCTCTCCGTCAAACAGAAGTCTGCGGATCCGGGGCAGCTGCTCCTTCATATTCGGGTTGTTCCGCTCCACGGGACCGCCGTACCAGACGCTTTCCTCATTGACCTGGATATGCTCATGATCTGTGCCGCCATATACCATGGCCCCCAGACGGCCATTTCCCAGGGGCAGCGCCTCCTCCCATTCCTTTGCCGGGGATGTGTACCATAATCTGCTCATATTCTCTGTCCTCTCTTTTATTTATGACCCGCTTTTGTATATATTGACCAGTCCCGTCACTTGCGGAAATAGTTTCGCAATCGCCTAATTTATGACTAACGACATTAAAAATTTCGTTTTCGATCTCGCTTCGGAAACAGCACTACCATTTCCTGATTCCTTTTACTCTCTTTACAGAAGAACCATGCCCATTGTACCATTTTTTACCGCTGTTGGGAATGTGTTCATAAAAAATTAAGGTTTATCATATAGTGTTAAGAAAATTCTCACACGCCGGACAGAAAGAAAATCTAATCGGTCATGAGTATAGGTGAGTTCAGAAAGGCAGGGACAGAAAAATGATGGTTGGAATCGTGGGAAGAAAAAAGGATACAGGAAATTATGAGGCTTTTTTGGATCGGCACAAGGTGCCTTATATGACCAGCCTCTCCATCAGCGATCTGGCCGCCTGTGAGAGTCTGATCTTTCCCGGCGGCGGCGACATCACCCCCGCTTTTTTCGGAGAACGGGACCGGGGCTCACGCTCCATCGACACGGAACTGGATATCCTGCAGCTGCAGGCCCTGGAATACGGCATACAGCGCCGCATCCCCATTCTGGGCATCTGCAAGGGAATGCAGATCATCAATGTAGGGCTGGGCGGCAGCATCATCCAGGATTTGCCCTGTGCCGACTGTCACCGCTATCTGGACGCGGATCAGTACCATGAAGTACACAATCTGCCCGGCAGCTTCCTGCATCACCTGTACGGGGAAATCATGGTAGTAAACAGCGCCCATCATCAGGGACTGGGCAAGCTGGGAAGAGGGGTGCAGGTTGTCTCCCGCTGTCCTTTGGATCAATGCGTCGAAGGCATCTGTCATAAATATCTGCCCGTCATCGGAGTACAGTGGCACCCTGAACGCCTGGATCCCGCCAGGACTGAGGCCAGGGGGACTGCACTTCTGTCCTACTTTTTGTATGGAAGGTATTAAATTTCCTTCCCCTCAACGCCTGTCTTGGCCTCCCTCTTCTGGGTCCGGGCCTTAAACTCCTGTTTCATGCGCAGACCCGCAATCTCAAACAGGGCTTTCATCGTCTGCCGCAGTGCTTTTTGCGTGTCCTCGTCCACATCTTTCATGGCCCCGAGAATACCCGTCATGCTGCGCTTCAGATTGGCTGTAAAATCAATCAGGTTGTCGGCTTCCGAGGCTGACAGGATCTGGAACAATGTGTCCACAAAGGTGCGCAGGCTCTGTTCGTCCAGAGACAGTATCCACTCGTTCACGGTATTGTCCACAAAGCGTCTGGTCTCATAGATATCCGACACGGTCACAAAAGCTCCGTCCCGCACCAGCCAGGTAAAGGGATTATGCTGGGCCAGGCCAAAAGTACGACTCTCCACCACCTGATAGCGGATATCCTTTTCAAACAACATACCCACCAGGGAGGAATGGGGCAGAATTTTGCAGGTACGCTCCTCAATCTTGCCATAATTACATTTTTCCAGTACCTCCGGCCGAAAGCCCGGACCATCCATGCTGTAAATTTTCAGGATCCTGTCCTGCACCTGAGGCGCACAGTTCATGGCGGCATAAACCGCCAGATTGCCTCCCTTGGAATGCCCTCCCACATAGAAATCCCTGGGCAGCCTCTCGGTGACCATGTTCAGATATTTTATGGCGAGTTCCTGGCCCGGCACCGGGGAGAGAAAGGCCATGTTAAAATCTTCCTTCCACCCCACGATGGTCTCGTCCGTGCCCCGGTAGGCCACATACATGGCGCCGTCCTCCAGCAGGAAAGTCACGGCGGAAAACTGGGTCTCAAAGTCCGCCTGGTTCTCGATAATGTTGATATAACAGTTCAGCTTCATATTGCGGAAGCGCACACATTTCCGCATGGCCTCAAACAGCGCCCGGTTCTCTTTTTCATAGCGCTCGTCCCCATAAAGCTTTTCATAGTCCGGGTGCTCATAAAGCTGCTGCAGGGACACCGGTTTTTCATCTGCCGTCGCCGAAGGCACCAGGCCGTCGAATTTCAGATAGGAAAACTGGCAGAGCACCAGGCTGTCCACATCGTTCATGGGCTCGTCCTTCAGGCTTACAGCGGCGTATTCTTTCAGATAATCAATGATTGTTCCCTTCATGGCTCCTCCTAACCGAATATTAACCGTCTCACCTTATTCCTGCATATCGGGAGTTTGGTCTAAGCCAAACTCCCGCGGATCCTGTGATATCGCGTCGCTCGTATTTGGATGTGTGACATCCAAATCTGCCATGCATGTTCTCTACTGCGCCGCTTCTTCCCCATAAATCTGAGTGCGGATGAACTCCTTGTTTTTCTCAAAATCCACCTGCAGCACCGACATCTTGCGGATCGTTACTCCCTGGTAACTGCCTGCTATGGGAATGCTGGCCTGCACAAGATCATAGGTCATCAGTTTGGGGGCGTCCAGACTCAGGGCATAGCACTCGGACTTGCTTATGTTGGTGGTCAGGTTGGGCAGGATGCCTTCAATCATATCGTCCAGATTGGTCAGCACCGAGGCGGGAAACTGACGGAAAACCGCCTCCAGAATCTTGCGCTGGCGTTCCGTCCGTCCAAAGTCGCTGCCGATGTACCGATTGCGGCTGTAGGCCAGGGCCTGGGGGCCGTTGAGATGCAGCAGACCACTGGCGTTTGTGGGAAGGTAGTCCGTGTCTATAGGCCGGTTTTCCAGCATGTTGTACTCGTTCAGATAGGCGTTGACCAGCTGTACCTCATCGTTTGTAAGTTCCAATTCCACGCCGCCCACCGCGTCAATCAGATTGGCAAACGCCTGAAAGTTCACCTGCACATAACGGTTTACCTCGATATCCAGGTTCTGCTTGATGGTCTCCAGAAGCAGTTCCGGTCCCCCGAAGGCATAGGCCGCATTCAGCCGGTTGTTCTCATGCCCCGGAATCTCCACATAAATGTCCCGCAGCAGGGAGGTCAGATAGATGGTTTTGGTTTGGTTGCTGATGGACACCAGAATCATGGCGTCGGAGCGCCCGTCCTCCCCGCCCGCGCGGGAATCATTGCCGATCAGCAGAATGTTAGTGACGCCTTCCTCTCTCATGGGCTGGTCGGCCAAAATCTCCGTGGGCGAGTACTCCACCTTATCATACAGATGAGAGACTGTCACATACCAGAGACCCGCCACCGCCAGCAGCAGAACCGCCACCACAGTCAAAAAGCGCCGAAGACCTCTATGCTTTTTCTTCTTGGCGGGCTGTTCATTGCCGCTTCCCTGCCGCCCGGAGGTCTGGTTCCTGCCCTGACCCCGGCGCTGTGTGGACTGGCCTTTGCCCCTTTCCTGACGTTGTGCGGATGAGTTCTTTCCGCCTCCCTGGCGCTGCGCAGCCGTGCCCTTTCCTCCTCCCTGACGCTGCGCAGCCGTGCCCTTTCCTCCTCCCTGACGTTGGGTGGACTGCCCTTTGCCGCTTTCCTGGCGCTGCGCAGACTGGCCTCTTTTGCTCCCTTGCCGTTGCGCAGACGAGTTCTTTCCGCCTCCCTGGCGCTGTGTAGACTGTTCATTGCCGCCTCTCTGGGATTTTGGGGGCTGCTTCTGCTCGCTCTCCCCCCGCCCGGCGGAAGAGACAATTTTTCTTGAGCCTTGCCCTGTTCTTGGGGATTTCTTCCCCTGTCCTGATTCGGCTATGTTTGCATTTCGTCTTGTCATGACTGCCTTTACCGGATCCTCACATTCATATGCTTCATATTCATTATACTCGCCATATTCCTCATATTCACCATACTCCTCACATTCATTATGCTCTTCACCTATATTCTGGTGTTCGTATCCGTCATATTCTTCATAATCCGCATATTCTGCCGGGCTGGCATCCTGTCCATTTTCGTATTCCTCATAGACCTCTTTCTCTAAAAATGCCTCCAGCCCTCTGTGGATCTGCTCCATCTCCGACAGGTTCCCGCTGCTGTTTTCCTTGTCCATGTTTTTCCTCTCCCCGCAGTACCGAAGTCTGACCGGGTCAGACTCCCGCCTCGCCTGTGCCGCCGCGCCAATGCGGCAAAATGAAATAAATTAAATAATCGGGTTGATATCCCGATTATTATATTGCCCTTTTGTCCGCATGGCAAGGCACTTTATGGAGAATTAATCAATTCTTTATTTTTATCTCTCTTTTCGGAATCCTTACCTTTTTTGTCTCCTCAAAATCAGAGCTGCTGCTTCTTTTAATTCGTCACAAAATTCTTCCAAATCATCCACCGAAATAACCTTATCATTAATTAGTTCGGCAATGTCCCAAAAGATGTCAGATTTTTTAACTCAATGTTCTTACATATAATTACTGGATTTGTGCCGGAATTTATCTTAATCCATTCGCAAATACCCATGAATAAAACATTTCTTTTGGAGGTTTTGCGTATTCATAATCAAGGCAGGAGGACATAGTCTCAATAATATTTATTGATTGTTCAAGTACTTCTTTGATTGATTTACCCGCAACATCAATTACAATTTCGTTAATAAGAGGATTTCGCTTAATATTTTTTTCGTTCATCTTTTTCTGTAGTTCAAAATCTATAAGTCCATTATTGGGACGGTTTCTCATCTGTTCTTGAATTTGACGCAAATCACTGCATACGAGTTTTATTGTGATAAAATCAGTTCCTTTAAAAACAATAGGAATATCAGCTGTTCTTAAATCATCAATATCGGAAGCGATTATATTTTTATAGCCAAGCCTATGAAAACACATAAGCATTGCCACCTGATTTTCCCAGCAAGTAAGTTCCTCAAGCTCTCCAGTCATTGGCTCGCTGCCATCTCGTGAAATAAAATCAGGTACCATATGCTGTTCTATACATGTCGTTTTATAGTGCTTAAGCAGTCCGTTAGCTAAAGTGGTTTTACCTATACCACTTGCTCCCGTGACAAAAATAAAATCTTTCATATCCTTAACTCCACAAATTTTGATTTATATACTTGATTATAAAATATATGCCTGATGCTTGCAATGCATATTTATAAGCCCGTTTTCCATGGGTACACAATTCCGAAAAGGGAGTATAAATAATGACGTCTTCCTCTTGAATCGTTACGGTTTCTGCCCTGATTTGACATTCATTCACATATATTAAAAACACTTTACCTGAAAATGCCTGCTCTGTCAAATTTACGCAATCTTTACAACATCTATTGCAAAGGCGGCGCATTGCTGCGCGCGGCATGGACTCAGGCTGGCACAGCGCGCTCCAATGTCAGGGTAATCCGCAGCCGATCTCCCTCCAGACGGGCGCACACGCTGCCGTTCATCCGCTGTGCCAGTTCCTTTACAATAAACAGCCCCAGCCCGGAGGAACCTTTCCGCCGGGCCGAGTCTGCCTTGTAAAATCTGTCAAAAATGTGCTCCGGGTCGGGCCTGCTGGTCTCCGACACCATATTTTCAAAAAGCAGGCTGTCTTTCTCCTGTCGGATCACGATGTCTCCGCCGCCGTGCAGAAGCGCATTCTGGATCAAATTGTGGAAAATGCGCCGCAGGCATTCCTCGTCCGCCCGGACCCGGAACCCCTCCTGGGCAAAATCCACCCGGGGCGAGATCCCTTTCTCCTCAAAGCGGTGGTACAGTCCCACCAGACAGTCACTGAGCAGGGGCAGCACCTGCACTTCACGTATGTCCGGGGCAAACGCCTCACTGGTGAGTTTTGTATACAGGAAAAGTTCTTCCAGCATATCTCCCAGTTCCCCCAGCCGGTCGGAGGCCACTTGCAGGTAATACTCCTGCCGCTGGGGTTCCTGGCACTCCCGGGCCAGCTGCACATATCCCGCGGCGCCGGTGAGCGGGGTGCGGATATCGTGGGCCAGCCCCGTGATATTCTGTTTTAACTGCCTTTCCGCCCTCTCATACTGTATCTGCTCCTGATGGTGGAGCTTTTGCAGCCGGTTCAGCTTCCGGCACAGCTCCAGCATATCTCTCTGCCTGCTCTGCACCCCCATTTCCATATGACTTCCCCGCTCCAGTTCCTCCAGCTGCCTACATAGGGACCGTATTTCCAGAACACTGCGGATATGTTGTAACAACAACCATCCGCAGCCCATGCCAAGTATCACCAATGCCGCAATCATACCATCCTCACACTTCTCTCCAAATACCTTATATCCTTCTTTTTCATATCCTCATACTTATCTCTTCCCTGCATATCTGGAGTTTGGCTAAGCCAAACTCCTGCTGGCCTGCGATACTGCGTTAACGCGTATTTGGATGTGAAACATCCAAACTTTTCTCAAGATACCCTAAATATCCTGCTTTTTCAAGACCATACCCGCCGCTGCGATATACAGAGCCAAAAATCCGGCTCCCACGGCATATACATACAGATCCCTTGGGGCGGCATAATGGTTAGGGCCCTGGTCAAGAGTATGGTAAATTGTGTACTTCAGCCAGCCTCCCACATGGAGCATATTCAGTATCGCATACAACGGCCCCTGCACTGCGCCAGTGCCCAGAAGCACCGCTGTAAGCGCCCCCGCCGCCACGCTCCGGGTCCAGACGCAGACCAGAATGGTCAGCGCCGCAAATGCCACGGTCAGAAGCCAGGCCCAGGTCAGGTAGAACAGCACGTCCCCAAAAGCCGAGTAGGGAGCCATATCTCCCAACAACTTATTCATCAGTAACACAAAGACATACTGCGCCGCCAGATAGCAAAAACTCACTATCCCCGCTGTCATAACCTTGCTCGCCACATAGTTCCAACGGTTCTGATGTACCACCATCACATTTTTTATAAAGCCGCTCTGATAGTCCATACATACAAACAACATGACCCATATGCCGAACACCAGATTGTACATACCGCCATCCAGGCCGATCTGGCGCAGCATAACCAGTGTGTCCACCCCGGCCATAACATCGCCCTCCTCGGCCAGTTCTTCCGCCGTAAACATCCCGATGCTCACCGCCGTCTCCTGTCCCTGGGGCGTTGCCATAAGCCAAACCATATACAGTGTGGCCACAGTCATCATAAGCAGTATGCCGAGACATACATACAGCGATTTGCCTCTTCCCATTCTATATAAATCCATTCGCAGTAAATTAAACATTTTTAACCTCCATTAAAAAGTTCCGCGGATACCCATCCGACACTCCAACCCGACTGTCTTAAAGCTCCGTTCCATCTCACACACTTTCCTCACCCATGCGCTCCAGAAAATATTCCTCCAGGTCTATATGGTGGAATCCCGACCCGTACACCGGCACCTGGTTTTCCGCCAGTCTGCGGTTCAGTTCCACTCCCTCCGAAAGCCCGTATATCCGTATGATCCGGGCATCGGACACCTCCGCCTGCACCTGGGGGAAAGACTCCTGGATCACAGGCAGCGCCCGGCGCACATCCCCCACCTCCACCTGAAAGTAATCCTGGCATTTCTCCTCCAGTTCGCTTCGGGTGATCTGCTCCATCAGTTCCCCGTCCTTGATAATCCCATAGTTGGTGGCAATCTTGCTCAATTCTCCCAGAATATGGGAACTGAGCAGGATGGTTTTTCCCTCCTCCCGAAGCTTTAACACCAGCTGCCGCAATTCCTTGATCCCCTCCGGATCCAGTCCGTTGATGGGTTCATCCAGAATCAGCAGATCCGGGTTGCCCAGCAGAGCCAGCGCAACCCCCAGCCGCTGCTTCATTCCCATAGAAAAATGTTTTACCTGCTTTTTTCCTGTATTCGAAAGTCCTGTCAGATCCAACACCTGGTCGATGCTTTTCTCCTCCGCCAGACCCATACATTTAGCCTTCATCACCACATTCTGCCTGGCCGTCATATTGGGGTACAGGCCCGCCTCCTCAATCAGCACTCCCAGACGTCTGCGCACCACCGGATCGCTGAGCGGTTTGCCAAACAGGCTGACTTCCCCCTGGGTGGGACTTGCCAGCCCGCTGATCATTTTCAGCGTGGTGGATTTCCCGGCGCCGTTCCTGCCTATGAACCCGTATATCTGTCCCTCCCCCACTCTCAGATTCAAATCCTTTACCGCTGCCTTGCCGCCATAGAGCTTTGTCAGCCCCTTTGTCTCCACGGCAGGCACACTTTCTTTTTTCGTATTCACGCTCTTTTTGCCCCTTTCTTATTTGGAGTTCCGCATCCGCCTGCACACCACACTTTTCCTGCGAACAACATCCGGACGCTTAGACGTCCTGATATTGTTCGGTGCGCTGTGCAGGCAAATGCTGTTTTGGAGTTCCGCATCCGCCTGCACACCACACTTTTCCTGCGAACAACATCCGGACGCGCTTTAAACCATACTCCTTATAAAAAACAGTATAAGACGGCGGGTTTCAAAAAGTGTTCAGAAAAGTTTAAGAAAGTTTAAAGCCCATTCCCCACACGGTCTGGATGTAGGCGTCCGTCCCGCTTTTCTTCAGTTTGGATCGGATATTGCTGATATGTACGTTGATGGTCTTATCCTCCGCCAGATACTCCTCCCCCCAGGCGTATTCGTAGATCATTTGCTTGGTAAACACCCTCCTGGGATTGCGGATCAGCAACTCCATGATAAGAAATTCATGTCTGGTCAGTTCCACCAGTTCCCCGCAGGCAGTCATCTCCTGGGTGTCCGGAGTCAGCGTCCAGTCGCGGTATGTATATGTTTTTCCCATGGGAAGCCCTCCTCCTGGTTCAGCGGAGGCTTCCCTTTTGGGGGAAATATCTTTGTCATGGGCGGAAGATGCTCCCTCTTGCGCTAAATCTCTGCCCGGCCCCTGGGCAGTTCTCTCCTGCCCAGGGGCAATTCTCTCCTGCCCCCAAGCCCTTCTGCCCGGCCCGGGAGCAGCTATCTCCTGCCCCAAAGCGCCGCTGTCTGCTCCCCTGCTGCCCCGGCGCAGCTGCACCTGTATCCGCACCAGCAATTCCTGCAGATCAAAAGGCTTGCAGAGATAATCCTCCGCCCCGGCGGACAGTACCTCCACCTTGCTATCCAGGCCGCTCTTGGCGGACAGCACGATCACCGGCGCTTTCTGTGAGAACAGAGTCACCAGTTCCTCCCCCGGAATGCCCGGCAGCATCAGGTCCAGGAGTACCAGATCATATTGCTCCATGGAAAACAGCAGCTTTCCCTCGCTGCCGGAATACGCCTGGTCGCAGGCATAACCATGGCTCTCCAGATATTCTTTCAGCATCTGGTTGTTGGAGGCGTCATCCTCCACAATCAATATCTTCCCCATATCTATTTTCTCCCTATAAATATAATAATCGGGCCTTGTGTCCCGACTATTATATTGCCCTTTTGACTATATGGCAAGGTAATTTTCTGATTAATATTGTTTACTTCTTGGGGTAAAAGCGCCTCCTGGCGCAAAATCAACTCCCATTGAACGCCTCAAAGCGCTTTAAGGCGGCTTTTATCCCATTTTCCATCTTTTTGGTCACTTTCACGCCGGGTTCATACCATATGTGGGAAACATTCAACCAATCCTGGATTGCAGCACAATTTCCGGGTTCTTTCCGCACACGTCGATGGGATCGAACTGGATGCATCCCGCCTGACGGACAAAGTCAAGTATGCCGCTCTTTCCCGTGAATCTATAATCCCCCAGCAGCCCCTGCTTGTACAGTATAAACTTCCGGGCTTCTTTCTTGGTCAAATATAGTTCAGACATAACGCGCTCCTTAACGGCCACCGGCTCCACATTGTGGGTGCGGGTCTCTCCATCATTGTTTGTGTATGTAAATTCCACGGCATGCTTTTCCAGCACTGCCGTCTGCAGCCTCTGCAAAGTGACCTGATCTCCCTCCTGCAGAACTGAGAAATCCAGGATAATACCGTTGTCGCCGGGGGCTGACGCATGCGCAATCTTCTCCAATGTCTGCTTTGCCCTCTGGTCGCCAGTGGCCGACACCAGCCCCCGAAGCGCCGTCAGAATATGGGAATAATCGTCTGAGGTGGCAAAGTCCTTGTCCATGGTAAAGCGGTCCGAGATCTCATAGCCCCCCGCCGCGCCGTTTACCGCAATGACCGGTATCCCCGCCAGACACAAAGAGTCCATATCCCGCTGTATGGTCCGCAGTGAGACTTCAAAATGTCTGGCCAGTTCGCTGGCGGATGTCCTGCCGTGATTCAACAGGTATACTGTGATTGCGTAGAGACGTTCTGCTTTCATTTATCTGCACTTTCCCCTTTTCTCCGGCTCGGATACTGGCATCTAATGTAAAAAATTTCTCCATGACTTTAGTCATAGTTTCAATACCGCGACCACTTCTTCCCCATCCATCTCACCATTTTCAACAAAACCAAACTTACTGTAAAGAGATTGCGCGGTTTTATTTTCAGGTTCATAGGACAGCCAGCAGTAGTCCGCTTTCCCACAGGGATAGGTTCTGATATAATCCAGCGCCGCCTCCATGGCTTTTCGGCCCAGTCCCCGGCCTTGAAAGCGCTCGTCAATCATGAATCGCCAGATACAATAACTGTCATTGGCAATCTTGGGCTCCTCCGCTTCTCCTATGCTCCCAAATCCGAGCATCACGAAGCCAACCGGCGTCTGCTCCTCATACAGTCCAAAGGGAAGCGCCACATATCCTGAAGAAACCGTGGCATATGCCTCAATGATGCTGTAGTCATTGGGTGCCACAAAATTTGACTGATCGCCGCGCACCTTCAATTTGACGATATCCCAAACATTCTTCGTGTCTATCTTAACAAGTTTCAAACTTTTTCCTCCTTAATTGTCTATGCGAAATCTCATTTCAAATGCGGCTTTGCTCCTTTGGGGACAGCGCCTCTCCCATCCACAGCCCATTCCACAATCCTCTCCACGTCCCTGGGCGTAACAATCATCAGCGGCTCCTTAAAGGGGATGCCGTATACCTCCCTCTTTCCTGATGATTTATGTCCCTGGAAGCGCCTCCCCTTGCTGATCACCACAAAGCTGCCATCTCCCACCTTGTAGGACAGGATAACGCTTTTGTCCTCAGAGACAATATTCAAATATATCTTGTCGCAGTCGTCCCCGTCAGCTCCCACCCACCAAAAAAATTTTGTTCCTTTATAGCGTAGTTTCCTGCGTCCTCTTCCAAATACTCCCATATATGCCTCTCAAAATATGTCCCAACCTATCTGGCCATGTTCTGGCAGATTTCACTTTATAATATTTTGTATCCTATATCACCTATTAATTTAAAGGTTAATTTTATTACTCGTTATTTTTGCGGCTCTGTCTTACATAGACGACCATAAAAAGAAATAGCATCCTCTAACCGACCAAAGTTTAGGATGCTATTCTTATAGCTTATTCTCCACTGAGGGCAATCGGAACTTCCATTCTGATCACTTCTAAGTAGAGTATACACTAGAGCCGCCTGATTTTCAAGCGGCTCTTTTACTTTTCCGCTGGCTGTTAAGCAGCACGATGATGAGTGCCTACTCAGCCTTATCTTCCTTCTTATCCTCCAGCTTCTTCAGCGCCCTGGCAGCAAACTCCTTGCCCCCGATACCAAAGGCAATGGCAAATGCCACGGCAATAGCGGCGACGATCAGATGGAACGCGTCATTCACTATGGAAGCAGCAATACCCAGTTCACTCAGAATCATGAAGATGCCCGCAATAATGATAGCGGCTTTAACCACTACAGCGTATGTTCCCATGCCGTTCTTACGCATCGCTTTCTCAACCATAGAACTGACGATCAGAGTAGCTGCCAGAAGCAAAACTGCAGCCAGCACTCTGGGCATGTAAGCGATAATTGACGCGCCGACCTCCGTCAGCACATCCAGCTTCAACACGTTCAGCCCCTCTACCACAAAGAAAATCACTACCACAGCGTACACTGTGCCGCCGGTCACCTTGGACAGCACAAACTTCTGACCCTTTTCATCCAGCAGTCCCTGCAGCTTGGCATCCAGTCCGGCAGAAGCGATCAATTTGGTCACAATCTGGCCCACCAGTTTGCCGATCATGCAGCCGATTACGATGATAACCAGACCGATCACAATGTTCGGTATAAAGCTGATCACACTGTTTAACATGTTGACAGCGGGCACGGAAATTACCGTGATGTTCAGCACATTCAACGCCATAACCACAGTGGGGATCAGGATCAGCACATACACGATGTAGGCCAGGGTATTGGACAGCTTGTCCGCGTTCTTTACCTCGATGCCTGCCTTCTCCTGCAGCTTGTCGATATTCAACTTGTCAAATACAGGTATAAGCAGCTGGCGGATCAGCTTCGCGATCAGGTTGCCCACCAGCAATACGATGGCTGCGGCCACCAGATTAGGCACATACCCCCATATGGTGTTCAGAATGTTGGTAATAGGGCCCATCATGCTGCCCAGGTCCAGCAGGGAGAAGATCCCCGGCACGAACAGCAGAAACACAAGCAGATATACCAGCTTGCCAATAAATTCCCTGCCGCTGCCGGGCTTGTCCCCTGTGTCAATCTTGCCCAGGGTATCCTTTAACTTAGTCTTGTCGATCACCTTCAGCACCAGCGACTTCACAATGGCCGCCACCACAAAGGCAATCACAAGAACTAATGCCGCGGCAACGATAGAACCCCCTCCGCCTAAAATACCATTAATCCAATTTGCTAGTCCGTTCATTTATTACTCTCCTTTGATGTTTTTTTAGAATCATTTTGATTCTATGTATATTATATTGTACCAAGCCGCTTACGCGGCAGCAAGTGCTAAAATATTTTTCCGCTAAAT
>CAJUCT010000006.1:132288-135322 GCA_910585015.1 uncultured Acetatifactor sp. | reverse complement strand
AGGCTGCTCTTTCTTTCTGCCCTGAATATGATACTTCACTTAAGAATTATACCATGATTCCGTGCGCTCCAGCGCACATTCTGTTCAAAAGAGCTAAATGCAGAGCATTTTGCTCATTATACCATACATTTCCAGTTTGTACAACCGCTATGCGCCCGGCCTCCCGGAAAATGCTGTCTATCAGTAGCCCAGGTAGCTGAGGTTCAAGTCCACATTGCCGGTGATACCGCTGACCTTGCCGGTGGACATGTACTGCCACATGTCATACCGCCCTGTGTAGGTGGGTACGGAGGCATACTGGGCAAGCCAGATTTTGTATGCGCCCAGCTGGCCGGGATCGATCTTTTCGGTGAGCCAGGTCTTGTTGGCATAGATGCCTGCCGTGTATCCTCCATTCTGTATAGTCTGGCAGAAAGTCTTGCACACCTCCGTGCGGGTCTCCTTGCTGATCCCGTCCGCACGTCCGCCGCTGGACTCCACATCCAGAAACACCGGATAGGAGATACGGTAGTTTTTGATGAGATCCAGTACCATGGAAGCCTCTTCCACCGCCTCCACCTTGTCTATCGCCTGGGTGAAGAAGTATACGCCCACCTTCAGTCCCGCATCCGTGGCCCCTCTGATATTGTTTTGGAACATGGGATCCACAATCAAGGTTCCTTGGGACGAACCACGGTATCCGCAGCGGATAATCACATAGGACACGCCGGAATTCTTCACCGCGTTCCAGTCGATGTTGCCGTTCCATCTTGACACGTCGATGCCCATGGTACCCGAACCCATGGTCAGGGTTCCGTCACTGGCAAAATTATACTTCACGCCCTGAATGACCTGTTCTCCGGTCACCGCGTTGCCATTTATATCAAAATATTTTACCGCGCCGTTTATGGTCTGCCAGCCGGTATATATAGCTTCTCCCTTTTTGAAAAACTTATCAAAGGTATAGTAGTCCGCATAGAAAGCCTGGCGGTAATTGTTGTTCTCCTGCACATACAGTTCGTTACCGTCCTTGTCCTTCAGCAGGGTAGACCTGTTTTCCCTGGGATTCTGCTTCACCGTCACCGTGCAGACTGCTGAGATTGTGTTATTGTTTTCCGTATATTTTACCGTGATATTGGCTGTTCCCGCCCCCAGGCCGGTGACGGTTACGGTTCTGCCGGAGATCTCCGCCCTGGCAACATTGGGGTCTGAAGATTCCACAGTCAGCACATCCGTATCCGCCCCGTTCTCCAGAGTGGCTGTGAGGTTTATGGCCGCTCCCGTGTATACCAACTCCGTGGCCTTGTCCAGCTTCAAATTCTTGGCGGCGGACACGGTCACGCTACAGGAGGCCGTAAGACCGCTGACCGCGTTCCCGGCGCCGTCCACGCCGCTGGCCTCATAGGAGATCAGCACTGGCTGCTGGGTTGCTGCCACTGCCGTTACCGTCCCGTTGCCGTCCACCGTAACCGCCGCAGAGTTGCTGCTGGTCCAGCTGATATTCTGGATCGTCACGCCGTCACAGGCCGCAGTGACTGTAAACTGTCCTCCTACCGTCAACGCCTTGCTGGCAGGATCAATCCTGCCCACGTAGATTACAGGAACTGGCGTGGGCGTGGGTGCCTCGGTGGGAGCAGGCGTAGGCGCCTCAGTGGGAGCAGGCGTGGGCGCCTCAGTGGGAGCAGGCGTGGGCGGCTCCGCGGGTATGACAGGTGGCGCCGTGGGCGGCGGATCCACAGGCTGGACCGGCGGCTCCGTGGCTGGCGGTTCTGTTGCCGGAGGATCTGTTGGCTGGACCGGCGGTTCCGTAGGCGCCTCGGCAGAGGGTTCTATGGAGGGCTCCGCCGTTGGCGGAACCGGCTGGGGTTCCGTCCCCGGATTCTCCTGGGACAACCTCACAAAGCTGCCGCCCATAGCCAGCGTCATCGGGTCAGGAATGTTGCTCTTAGCCACCTCGGTATAGGTGATCATGGTGCTGGTGCTCTCCACCCAGGCCACCGTGTCCTGCAGATAGGATTCCACCAGAGTATCGTTGATCTTGGTGTCCTCCTTTGCCACATTTATCTGGGACTCTGTCTTGACTTCGTCCGAAACGTCAACCTTTTTATATTCGATCTCCTTTTTGACTTCCGTCTTCTGTTCTGTGGCGACCAGGCAGTAGCTTTTATATTTTTCATCCGTCAGGGCGTTCATCATCAATCTGTACTGTCCGGGAGTCAGGTTCTTCTTATATATTATGCCGTCCATATCATCGTCTGACCACATGACGGCGGAACCGTCCGGATCGGTAATGGTAATGCTGAACGGCACATTGCTGATCAACTTCCCCGTCTCCTTGTTGACAAACTTGATCTTTAAGTCCTTCTCGATGGAACTGAAATTCATCTGCACATTGATTTCCGGCTTATACTCCTGCTCATCGTAACCCTGAGGTTCCGGGGTAACCACCGGCTCCGGCGTGGCCATGGATAAAAGCAGATCCGCGTAAACCTGTTGGGCATTGGCCACCGCATCCAGCCCCTGGCCTCCTATCAGGTTGACACCGGCCAGCTGAGCCCCCACCTCCCGGTAAGCGTTCGTTTGATCACCACCCATGCGGGAGATTATAAACACGATTCCTGTGACCAGTACCATCAGCAGTACCGCAACTCCGGCAACGAGAATGAAACGGTCCAGAATCCGGTTTCCCTCGTCTTCTCCGTCCTCCTCATTCTTCCTCCGGGAGGACAAGGGCAAGTCTTCGTCCCTATATGCCTCCTCCTCATAATACTCCGGTGCTTCCTCTTCCCCCACAAAGTTCGGGGCATATTCCTCGTACACCGATTCTGATTCTTCCTCTGTAAATTCTGAATTATATCCCTCTTCCGATTCCTCTTCGTCCAGTTCCGGATCGTATTCCTCCTCCATCTCCTCTTCGTCCGGTTCCGGATCGTATTCTTCCTCCATCTCCTCTTCGTCCGGTTCCGGATCGTATTCTTCCTCCATCTCCTCTTCGTCCGGTTCCGGATCGTATTCCTCCTCCATCTCCTCTCCGGCCGGTTCCGGATCGTATTCT
>CAJUCT010000006.1:120335-132188 GCA_910585015.1 uncultured Acetatifactor sp. | reverse complement strand
TTCCTCCATCTCCTCTTCGGCCGATTCCGGATCGTATTCCTCCTCCATCTCCTCTTCGGCCGGTTCCGGATCGTATTCTTCCTCCATCTCCTCTTCGGAAGATTCCATATCATATTCCTCCGGTTCCTCGTATTCCGCCTCTACCTCTTCGTATACATCTTCTTCAAAATCACCGCCGTATTCTTCATCCTCCGGATAGGGTTCTTCATATTCCTCTACCAGCTCACCGTCATAGGTCTCGCCATTATCTTCTTCCCCGCCAGGCTCTTCCTCATATTCCCCGCCATCCCACTCTTCTTGAAATTCCGCCATGATTTCTTTCGTTGTTTTCGCCGGTCTGCCAAAGCGCCCTGCCGATTTCCTCATGCTGTTCCTCCCGTTCCGAGGCTCTCCGTCTCTTTTCAGCCCGGCTTACCTCTGCCCGCATTTCTGCTGTACAGTATAACATTGAAGCCATCATCGGTTCAAGGAAAAAAGAAATATTCATAAAATTTTAATTTATCCGCAAAATAAGGCATACAGCCCTTTAGTTCTATTTCTTTATGGACAATCCGCTGGAATAATAGTAGAATAGAGAAACAGAAAGTGAGGTACACCATGCGACAGGAATCCGCTAAAACACACCGCCAATCAAATATCCCGGACATAGAGATCATCGACCTTGACTTAGATCCTGTGGATTCCCTTATAGATGAAAATAACTTTAGTGAAAGCGCGCCTATAAAAGATGAAGAAAAGCACTTTGATGCCGAAACGCCTTATGAGGAGAACGATGAACTCTATGGCAGCGCCCCTCCCTATGACGAAGAGGAAGGGGATGAAGATGCCTCCCAGCGTTCCGGTAACTTTTTCTCCCGGATCATCCTGCATATCGTCTTTGTACTTGTACTGTTGTTTTGCATCGGCCTGATTTTCTTCCGCTTCTCCAACTGGGGGACCCGTGTGCCTTCTTTTTTTGATCCCGATGCGGACTTCGACGACACTGAACTCATCGAAGTGCTGGACAGCATGGTGAATGTCCCGCCGGCTCAGCGCATGGATACGGACGGTGTCCGCACGGTGGTGATATTGGGCAATTCCCCCTTCTCCGACGGGCGGGACTCTGATGACAGCGTTGTTAGCTTGGCCGACAGTATGACAGATGCCACCTTCTATAACTGCTCGGTGGCTGGCTCCCACCTGGCTGCTGCTAAAGAGACTTTTCTGGCGGATGAAGACCCCATGGATGCCTTCAATCTGTACTGGCTGTCTACGCTGATCACCTTGCAGAATACCGGAATCTATGACAGTGCCTTTGCCGCTATGGGGGATGCCGTGCCCGCAGACGCCCGCTATGCCTACGACACTCTGTCAACCTTAGATTTTCAGAATGTGGACGTGCTGGCCATCATGTATGACGCCTCGGACTATCTGGAGGAACGGCCTCTGTACAACATGTCAACCCCCACGGATATTCAGACCTTTGCGGGCAATATGGATGCCAGTCTGGAACTGCTCTGCAATGCCTTCCCTCATCTCCGGATCATTGTCATGTCGCCCACCTATGCCTATTATGTGGATGAAAACGGAGAATACATCAGCAGCGACATCCATAAATCCAACGGCTATTCCCTGTCCACCTATGCGGGCAATCTGGAGCACATTGCCTATGAACACTCTGTGTCCTACCTGGACAATATCTACGGCACGGTCAATGAAGTGAATGCAAAGGATTATCTGGAGGACCACTTACACCTGAACCCTGCGGGGAGAAAGCGTCTGGCGGAGCGCTTCGTCTATGCTCTGGAGTATTTTGACTGATCAAAATTGTTATATTCCGGGTGATCCGGCAAGCAGCGAAAATTTTTTACAGCACATTGTCCAGAACAAAACGAATATCTGAGATACCCTGTACCATCATCTCATAGTGGCTGCTCATATCCGGGTCACCGGGATCATACTGCATGTCGCTGACGCAGACCATGATGTAATTGGTGGTTCTGGTAGAAAACAGATATTCATACGCATAGGCATGATGATGCGCCGCATCCATCTCTGCCTCTGTCATGGGCGTGTCACCGTAAGTTCCTATGAAAAATAACGCGCCGCTTTCCGTCCATTCTCCCCCTTGCCCATGGATTGTATTGTCATAAAAGGTGTAAAGATAACCTCCCTCCATCTCCCCCACTTCCACAGAATAGTTTTCTTTCCATGTATCCGGCAACAGCAGCGTAAGCCCGATCTCCTCCAAAGTAACCATCTCCGGCTCCGCTGACATCTCTTTTGCAAAAACCACAGCACCGGCTGTAAAGCTTCCGACTGCCAGTACAAAAACTGCCGCACAGGACGCAATCCCCATGGCCCATTTTCTCCGGCGCCTTGCGCCATAATCAGGCAGCCTTTCCGCCTGCTGCACCATATACCCATCTATATTTCCGATTCTATCCGCCAATTCTCTGCCGTTCATACTTCAATGCCCTCGCTTTCCAAAAATATTTTTAACTTTCCCCGCATCCGAAACAAAATGGACTTGACCTTGCTCTCCCGTAAACCGGTCTGCCTGCAAATCTCTCCTATGGAATCAAAATACCAATAACGCCGGATAAAAATATTCCGCTTTTCCTCCTCCTGTTTCCATAAGAAATCACTGATTGCCAATTCGGTCTGCCGACGCGTCAGTTCCGAATCCAGGGATTCCCCGCCAGAAACACTCTCCTCCAGTTCTTCCAGTGAACATATCACATGCACATTTCGTTTTTCTGCAGTCAGATAATCAAATCTGTTCAACGCCAGATTTCTTGTGATCCTCCCCAGATAGGCCGGGAACCGTTCCGGCCGCTTTGGAGGGATTGCGTTCCAGACCGCAAAATACGTGTCGCTCACACATTCCTCACAATCCTGGTCGCTGGACAAAATGTGATATGCAATGTAATGACACAGCCTGCCGTACTTGATATCCGTCTCCCTGATGGCGCTCTCATCCCTCCTCCAGTATAATTCCACAATCTCCTGATCTTCTTTGGTTTTCATAGAAACCTCCTCTCTGTCAAAGGCATTTCCTCATGCCTTACAAAATATATATAGGATTTCCTCCAGGCAGGTTGCGCCAGATGCCAAAATATTTATGCGAAACTCCCTTTCTGGTAACAGTGGCTGGGCAATATATACAAAATAAGAGCGACTTGCCACTGCGACGGAGTCCGTTTATATATATATATATATATATTACCCAGCCACGTCACTTACAGAGAACCTTTCCCAATTGCCTATATTTATATACTAAAAGAAGCGTCCTTCTGCTGCAGCTTAAGGATGCTCCTTTGTAAACTCAGTCTTATCAAGAAACTGCTTTAGGGAATTTTCTTTCTGATCTTCATCCCCAGACGGTGCAGCTGCCGTACTGTTCTGGGAGCCGCGGACAGTGCCAGCAGATACAGCTTGTTTTTGACCGTCAGATAGGGGGATTTTACCGTAGTTCCCACATGCCTCCGCAGAAACCGCACAATGGCTCTGTACTGTTCATTGTCCCGCCGCATCTGCAAAATGGGAATATGCAGCAGATAATCCAGCCTCTGGAATAGCCCGAACCGTATGGCCACAGGCTGCAGCTGCGGATATTTCTCCTCCACCAGCGAGTGTACCAGATCCGCATTATTCACATTGTCCGAAAATACTCTGGAAAACTCATTCTCCTGCTTTTTCCTGGTGTTGCTGCCCAGGCGGTAAAATACATGGTAGCCGCACACCGGCAGAGACACTACGCCCTCCGCCCGCTGCAGCAGCCGGATCATCAGATGAAAATCCTCATTCAGCTGCTTTTCCGGGAACCGTTCCTCCCCCAGAAGCCGCCTGGGCACCAGTTTTGTGCAGAAGGAACAGTCTCCCCGGTGCATCAGCAGTTCTCTCAGAAATTCCTCGGAAGAAAACGTCTGCTCTATATCCGGGATCTCACAAATGCTGGGAAGCTGCTCTCCCTGTTCGTTCACCTCATCCCTGCCCACCTGCACCAGCCAGCCCTCTCTCCCTCCGGCGGCCCGGTACAGCTGCATATACATGTCCGGCTCCACATAGTCGTCGCTGTCAACAAAGCCCAGAAATTCTCCCAGGGCTTTTTCAATCCCCATATTCCGGGCCGAGGAGGTGCCCCCGTTCTCCTTGTGCAGTACACGTATCCGACCGTCCTGTGCCGCCAGCCGGTCACAAAGCTGCCCTGTGCCGTCCGTGGAGCCGTCGTCCACCAGCAGAATCTCCAGATTCCGGTATGTCTGCTGCCCAAGAGACTGCACGCACCGGGGCAGATAGTCCATGATATTATAAACCGGCACAATCACACTGATTAACGGCATATGTGTCCCTTCTCTGTACTCTCCTGCCTCCATATGTCCTCCGTTTACTCCGCTTCCAGCAATGTGCTTCCTGTAAGCAGTCGCTCATCATACCGCTACAGACAGATCAAATCCCTGCTCAGCGGCCCTTCCTCATATTCCGGCAGCTCCTGCCCGGCGATTTCCGCCGCAATGCAGGCGTAGAGCCGCTGCGCCGCAACCTGTGAATTCCACAGGGTCCGCACAGTCTCGTAGGCTGCGCTGCCCAGGCGGCGGCGTTGCGCCGCGTCTTTTGCCAGCTTCCCGGCAAGTTCCACCGCCTGCCGGGGATTTTTATGGTCATACAGATAACCGTTCTCCCCGTGCCGGACCAGGTAGGGCGCCGCCCCCATGCCCTTGCCGGCAATCAAGGCGCACCCGCTGTTCATAGCCTCGTTGACCACGGCTCCCCAGCCCTCCTGCCTGTCGCTGGTAGCCAGAAAAATATGGGCTTTTTCCATATAATCACGAGTTTCTTCAGGACTGCGGTATCCCAAAAAGGCAACCTGCCCCTCCAGTCCCAGCGCCCTCGCCCGTTCCTGCATCTCCGGGGCCAGCGCCCCGCCCCCTATCATATCCAGCCGGAAGCCAATCCCCTGTTCCCGCAGCCCTGCCGCCACTTGCAGCGCTGTCTCCGGGTGTTTCCAATCGATCATCCGGGCCGCCCACAGCAGCCGCAGCTGCCCCTGGGAAGCCTGATCCTTCCCGGCCATCAGCTTCTTCGGATCCTGCTGCCGGAAAGCGGGAAAATAGCCGTATCGGAACCGCTTCCCGCCGTAAGCCCCCACCAGGCGGAAATCTCCCGCCACATAGGCCCCGGCGCAGAGCAGATACACCCGTTTTTTCCGGTAACGGGTGTGATCGTGATACTTTTTTCGAAGGCCCCTGGGGCTGACGAATTTGTACCGCCCGGTCTTATAGAGAGGCTCGCTGTACCGCCACACGGGCTTTCCCGCCTCCAGCCTGGCCTCTATATATCTCTCGTCCTCGCAGCCCCCAAAGATCACCGCATCCGCTTCCTCAATCATCCGCTGGCAGCCGTTTTCATCCTCCCAGTAGCTGCGGACAAAATCCCCTTCCTTCAGTTTCTCCTCTCCCCAGCCCATGTCCACCCTCTCCTGCTCCATGGGCTCAGTCTGTACGAAGACATAGCTTCCCCCCTGCTCCCGGCACAGCCGGTTCAGTTCCCGGCTCACGGGCATCTGGTGGTGATTGATATAATTGGACACAAATACAAGCCTCATGCATTCCCCTTTCCGGCATTTTCAAGTGGAAGTTATTCTCACACCAGTTCTTGGTACAACTCCAGAAGCTGCTCCAGGTTCTTCTCCCCATCGTGAGTCCGCCGAGCATGTTCCCTGGCTTTCCGGGTTCGCTCCGCCACCTGCTCCCTCATGGCAAACACTTCCATTACCTGTTCCTGCAGATCCTGGCTGATCCTCTGCAGTTCTCCGTCCTCGTCTTTGGAAAATCCGGGGAAAAGCCAGCCTTCCTCCGGGCCGATCATACTGCCCACGCCCCCCACCAGAGCCGCCACCACCGGCACGCCCAGAAGCATGGCCTCCCCCAAAGAGTTAGGAGAATTTTCAATAGAGGAAACACATACATAAGCGTTGCAGCGCAGATACTGCTCCTTCATCTGCTCCGCGCTTAGACTGCCCAGAAAGGTCACATGGCTCTCCAGTTCATACTCCCTGATCTGCGCCTCCAGCAGACTTCCGTAGCCGGAGATCCGCAGCGGAGCCAAAATCCCCGTGCGCCGCAGAGAGTTCCCCGCCACATAGAGGTGGACATCCGGATACCGCCGCCTGATGGCCGCCAGTGCATCCAGCATATAGTGCAGGCCCTTGATGGGATAGTCCCCCTGGCTCATAAAAATACTGTGTCCGCTGCATTTTTCATACTGCCACTGCCCCTCGTAAAAGCAGGGACGCAGGGTTTCCTGCAGGAGATGGTAGCTGACCTGGGGATTCCATTTGGCCGTCCAATATCTGTCCCATTCCGTCCGCCCTGCCACATGGCCTGTGAGGCGCACTGCCTCCTGCTCCCATCTGCCCCGGCGGCGGAATTTCTCCTGCTGCCTCGTTAAATTGTCCCTTTTCACCCAGTCCCGGAAGGTGGTAATGTTCCGCCGTTTGGCCGGGATATTCGCCATATATGCCTCCGCGTACACGGCACACAGGCCCTGGATGCCCACAAGACTGCTCTGGGGTCTGTTATAGGCCCGCACCGCCGCCAGCGTATGGGGATACTCCGTCCCAAAACAGTGCAGGATTTCCGGCTTAAAATCCTGTAGAATTTCCCGCATATCTTTCTCCAGGCCGGAATCGTATATCTCGGGTTTCCCTGTGTTTTCCCGAAATCCATAATACCGCACCCGGCCCGTGTCCCCCTTCAATAGTTCCTCCCCGGGAGCGACGGGAAACGCCACCCCAAGTTCAATCAGGATCCGCTGAGAGTCCCCCGCCGCCAACAGCGCATCCATCAGCCCGGTGATCCACCCTTCCTTGTTGCTGCACTCCCGCTGCAAAGCCTGGGCAATTACCGGCAGCATTATATTACATACCCACAGTACTCTCATCTGTTTACTCCCCCGTCTGTCCCCGCGTCCGCTTTCTCCCTGCCCGCCTCCCGTCTGCTTCAGGGGCAGCCCCTGAAAGGCCGGGAGGATCATGCTCATCTCCATGCCGCAGCTGCGCCGCGGATCAAATCCGAATGAAAAATACCGTACTTTAAAAGTTCTTCCCACACTACAGTCCGATATACACGCCGGTGTCCTGATAGATCACGTATCCGTCAATCCGATCCACCAGCACAAACCCATAGTCCTCCACATTGCCAACCGTCTCTTTCCCCTCCGGCACAATGACAAAATGGCTGGAATAAGTTTTTGCCAGCGGCAGGATCACGTTCATATCCAATACCTCGGCCTCCATGGCATCATACAGCGGATTGTCTGCCCCCCAGCGGCTCACCAGCATCTCCCGGCCATAGGGCATACACACCAACGGGGTATACTGGCGCACCAGAGACAGCATCTCCTTGGGAAATACCGCCATGACTTCGCGCCCCTCCACCTGGATGGCATCACAGATATCCACCACCGCCTGGGGCATGTGGTAGAGATTCTCCGCCCGGTGAAAATGGGGACTGCAATAGACACAGCTGCCGCTGACCATCACCAGCACGGCGGAGAGCGCCGCAAACCAATATTTTTTCCGGCTCTTTATCCGCCCGTAAACACACGCCGTCCCATAGGCCACCACAATAGTCACAGGCAGCAGCCACAAGATCCGGTAATAGATCTCGTCTCCCACCGCCCCGTATACCAGGCGGGCAAACAGGGGATTGAAATACAGCGCCAGCACTGCCAATGGCACATAGAGAAGCAGCACCCGCCTGCGCCGGTCCTTCTCGGTAAACCACAGATATACCAGCGTCAGCAGATACCAGCCCATGATCAGCCCCGTCCCCATGAAATTCTGAAACGATCCGGTAATTAATCTCCACATGATACCTTGTCCCCTTTATATAGAACTTATCAGAGCCAATGCTCACTCCACCACAAAATACAGCGCCGCGTACACCAGCGCAGGAGCGCAGCACAACGCAGTCTTCACAGCCAGTCCCAGTCTGCGGTACGCCAGGGCGCTGCACAGTCCTGTCACTCCCAGCAGCAGGCACATGAGCATTGTGCCCAGCGTTGTACACAGGCATGCCGCCGTCACGGCCGCCCCCAGCAGCAGCCACAGCATCCACTGATCCTTCTGCCCCTTTTCTGCCCGGTCCAGAATCAGGAAAAAAAGCAAAAGCACCATGGGAATCACAATACACCCCAGTGCGGACTTGCCCTGGCGGCTGCGGGCCAGCATGAAATTCTCCGCCGTGTAGAGGGAATAGTTGCCAAATATCACCAGAATCGCCGTGAAGCACAGAAACAGCGGCAGTCTCTCCTTTTTTTTGTCAAAAAGCTGTCCGCCTATCTGGTAAAAGATCATATATGTGGTGGGAATCAGCGCCAGCGGCACCGCCACATGGGCCACGCTGACAGCGGGAAGGCCGGATATTCTGGCCAAAAAAGCAATCCACACCGGAAACGGTGCCAGACCATGGCGCATGTCCAGTCCCGTGGCCCCCATGGAGTAGGGCATCAGTTCATACAGTGTGTTGCTGCTCTCCGTCAGGGTGGATATGGCCACATAGTAGGCGTCATCTCCGTCCTGATAAGTCATTCCCACCGCCAGCGCCAACTGGAGAGCCGCCAGAACAAGAAAAATCACCCAGTATATTCTGTGCAGCCTGCCCCTGTCACTCTCCCCTTTGATCAGAGACAAATGCGGTGACTTCTTTTTCCCATACCGGAGCAGAAGAAACGCGCCCACTGCTGCCAGCGCCAGAGACAGACCTGCAAAGAGCTTTACCGCCAGTTTAAATCCCTGGGATACATGCAAAAGTACCAGCGGCACCGTCACCAGCTGGAACAATGCCCAGGAGAGGATATATCCGCTGGTCCACATAAAAGACAGGGAATGTTTCCGGCGCTCCGTAAAAAATGCCGGGACAGCCCCTGTCAGCAGGGGAATCCCCACCAGCCATATGCACAGTATGAAACAGCCTGCTATGATCGCCATTCCTCGCTCCCTTCTTCCTCCGTCAGTGTCAGCGTCCACATCGACGCCACATACCAAAGGATGGTGACCCATAAGTTCTTCTTATAGTCCATGATTCCGCTTCCGTTCAGCACCAGGCACACGATCATCCACTCCATGCCCGCCAGCACGGGAAACCAGCACTGCAGAAAGGTCCGTAACCGCCCCCACAGCCCCCTTTTTCTGGTTCCCTTCCCTGTTTTCTCCCTGGATATGCCTCTCTGCAGTCCCTCACAGACCCAGATCCCGGCCGCCAGCGCCAGCATCACCCACCACCATCTGCCGCTGTAGACCACATAGTGCCTGGTAAGCAGAGGAGCGCAGCTTCGCATCTGTTCATAATTGGTGCCGCTGTAGGCGTCATAGGCCCGTCCCTTGAACTGCATGAGCAGGATGGGCGGCGTGGCATGGTAGGCCGCCATATCCCAGACAATATTCTTTATGTCCACCTTCAGGTTGTCCCGCAGACAGATTCCCGCCAATTCCCACAGCAGGGCGGTGGTCTCCTCCGCCCCATACATTTCTTCCAGCTTGGGGATCAGCACCCGCTCCACCCCGTCCGCATAGGCGGATACCTCCCGGGCGGTGACCAGTCCAATCTCATCGTGCTGCGGCTGCGGAAATACATCGTAGGTATACTGGAAATAGGGCCATCCCGTGCGGCTTAAAGCATCTGCCGCCAGTTTCCGGTTCCAATGTCCCGGATCCCATCCGCAGTTTACCGTGACACTGCACAGGAAAAGCGCCAGTGCCGCCAGAGCGCACACCAGTCTGCCGCTCCCTTTCCAGCCTTTCCCAATCCGCCACAGAAGGGCAAAGATCATAGGCAGAGCAAACCAGGCATAAAGCGGCAGAACCAGCAGGATCAACAGCCATAAAATCAGCATGGCGGCCGCCAGTCCGCCCGCCGCTCTCCGGGCTGTGTGCCGCCCGGCCTCCTGCCCTTTAATACCGCTCCCCGGCTCCCGTTCGTCTGGCACGAGGCCCCAGGCTCTTCCCCGGATATCCCAGGCTCTCTTAAGCAGAGCCGTCTCCCCCAACAGCAGAGAGGTTCCCAAGGACCAGGGCAGCACTGCCAGATGGCATTGCATGGCCTGGGGAATCGTGGTCAGAGCCAATGCGCCAAACAGCCGCAGTACCTCTTTTTCTCTGCCAAAAAAGCAGGACATGAGTCCATAGGACGCCACTACCGCCGCCGCCAGCTGGAAACCATACAGAATCCACAGGCGGGAGGACAGAAGCGCCGCCAGGCCCCTGTACAGAATGCCGCTGTAGAAGCTGTCCGCCGCGCTTTCTCCTGCCAGCAGCAGACGGGTCTCCTGAAAGTTCTGAAGCCCTCCTATATTTTTGATAAGCCAGGCCAGACCCAGCAGTATCTGGACGCCCATGCCGCAGATCAGCGCTGCCCGCAGTACGCCTCCCATATGCTTTCCAACTCGCCTCATGTAGCTACCTTTCCGCCTTACCTTTACTCACTAACGATTAGATTTTCCTTTCCGTACAGTGCATGTGCCCGATTATGCGACATGCGCTGCGCGGAAATCGGAAAATCTTAACGTTAGTCAGTATAAAAGCCTTTCACCTGCCCGCAAATATAGTCCACCTGGTCCAGCGTAAGCCTGTAGAACATGGGAAGCCGCAGCAGACGCTCACTCTCCCTGGTGGTATAGCGGTCCTCCCCGTGGAAACGGCCGAATCTCCGCCCCGCAGGCGCCGTATGCAGCGGGATATAGTGGAACACGCTGTGTACCTCTCTCTCTTTCAAATAGTCTATCAGCGCCGTCCTCTCCTCGATATCCCTGGTTTTAATATAAAACATATGGGCATTGTGTACACAGCCCTCGGGCACCACCGGCAGTTCGATCCGCCCGGCCTCCGCCAGCGGGCGGAGATTTTCATAATACCGCTCCCAGCAGGCCATGCGGGCCGCCGTAATCTCCTCCGCCATCTCCAGCTGCGCGTACAGATAAGCGGCATTCATATCGCTGGGCAGATAGGAGGAACCGTAGTTGATCCAGGTGTATTTGTCAATCTGTCCCCGGTAATACTTGCTGCGGTTGGTTCCCTTTTCCCGGATGATCTCCGCATCCTCGATATTCTCCGCATCCCGGATCAACAGCGCGCCGCCTTCTCCCATGCTGAAATTCTTGGTTTCGTGGAAGCTGAAGCATCCATACTCGCCAAAAGTGCCCAGCGCCTGGCCCTTGTATGTGGACATGATGCCCTGGGCCGCATCCTCAATCACCGTCAGATGGTATTTTTCCGCCAACTCCATGATCTTGTCCATCTCGCAGGACACACCTGCATAATGCACGGGCACGATGGCCCGGGTTCTGTCGGTGACGGCCGCCTCAATCAGATTTTCGTCTATGTTCATGGTATCCGGACGGATATCCACGAACACCGGCGTCGCTCCCCGCAGCACAAAGGCATCCGCCGTGGAAACGAAGGTATAGGAGGGCATAATCACTTCATCTCCTTCCTTGATCCCGGCCAGCAGGGCCGCCATCTCCGTAGCATGGGTGCAGGAGGTGGTCAGCAGACATTTTGTAGTGTGGGTCCTGTCCTCAATCCACTCGTTGCACTTTTTGGTATAGGGACCGTCGCCGCAGATCTTCTGGTTCTCCACGCACTCCCTGATATACTCCATCTCTTTGCCTGTGTAAGGCGGCACATTAAATGTAATCATCTGTTTTCTCCTTATTTTAGTTCCGCATATCCCCTCCAATCCCACTTGGCCGATGAACAACATATGGCCGCTTGGGCGTCCCTATGTTGTTCAGTGCGATTTCCGGGTATATGCTGTTTTTAGTTCCGCATATCCCCTCCAATCCCACTTGGCCGATGAACAACATATGGCC